>NZ_JAEEAP010000758.1 GCF_016103465.1 Streptomyces sabulosicollis | reverse complement strand
CCACCACCCCCGACGGAGGCTTCGCGCCTCTTGTCCCCGGCCGAGCTGCTGGCTCTCGGCGAGCTGACGGTGCGCGGCCGGGTCCGGGAGGCGTCCAACGCGGTGCTGTACTGCACGGTCGAGTACGAGGGCCACAGCGCCCCCTGTGTCTACAAGCCGGTGGCCGGGGAGCGGCCGCTGTGGGACTTCCCGGACGGCACGCTCGCCCAGCGCGAGGTCGCGGCGTACGAGATCTCCGAGGCCACCGGCTGGGGGCTGGTGCCGCCCACGGTGCTGCGCGACGGGCCGTACGGGCAGGGGATGTGCCAGCTCTGGATAGAGGTCGAGACGGCCACCGGCGGGCCGGACGGGTCCGCCGAGGGGCTGGACGGCGAGGGGCCGGACGGCGAGGGGCCGGACGGCGAGGGCGCGGAGGAGACCGGGGGAGCGGAGCTGCTCGCGCTCGTCGAGGGCGACGAACCGGGCCCCGGCTGGAAGGCGGTGGGTTACGCCGAGGTGGGCGAGGGCCGTACGGCGCTGCTCGTCCACGCCGACGACGTACGGCTGCGCCGGCTGGCCGTCCTCGACGCGGTGATCAACAACGGCGACCGCAAGGGCGGCCATCTGCTGCCCGCGGCGGGTGGCCGGCTCTATGCGATTGATCACGGAGTGACCTTCAACGCCGACGACAAGCTGCGCACGCTGCTGTGGGGCTGGGCCGGGGAGCCACTGCCGGACGACGTGCTGGAGGTGCTGCGCCGGCTGGCGGACCAGCTGGCCGACGGCGGCCCGCTGAGCGCCCGGCTGGCGGAGCTGATCACCGGGGCCGAGATCGAGGCCCTGCGGGCCCGTGTCGCCGCGCTGTTGCGCACCGGGAAGCATCCCGAGCCCAGCGGTCAGTGGCCCGCCATCCCCTGGCCGCCGGTCTGACCGGCCCGGTACGGACCGGCCCGGTCCGCTCCGGTACGGTACGGCGCGGGGCCGCCCGTGCCGTTCCGGGCGGAAGCGGCCCGTTCCAGGGCCGCGGGACCGCCGTTCAAGGGCCGCGGGGCCGCTCGTTCCGGATCAGGATGGGGCCCGCCGAGCCCCCCGCCAGAGCCCCCGGGAACGTGGACCGGGCAGCTCAAGCAGGTCGCGGGCGTCCGCGCAAGACCGCCCATCCGGCCAACACCACTGGTCCGGTTCGTATGCGGACGCTGCATCCGGTTACGCTCATTGCATGTATGCCTGGCCCGCTTCTGAGGTTCCCGCCCTGCCCGGCAGTGGCCGCGACCTGAGCATTCACGACACCGCGACCGGGGGACGGATCACCCTGACCCCCGGCCCCGTCGCGCGCATCTACGTCTGCGGGATCACCCCGTACGACGCGACCCACATGGGTCATGCGGCGACCTACAACGCGTTCGACCTCGTTCAGCGCGTATGGCTCGACACCAAGCGCCAGGTGCACTACGTCCAGAACGTCACCGATGTCGACGATCCCCTGCTGGAGCGGGCGCAGGAGAACGGCGACGACTGGACGGCCCTCGCCGAGCGCGAGACCGCCCTCTTCCGCGAGGACATGACGGCCCTGCGGATGCTGCCCCCGCGGCACTACATCGGAGCCGTCGAGGCGATACCGGGGATCGTGCCGCTCGTGGAGCGGCTGCGCGACCTGGGTGCCGCCTATGAACTCGAAGGCGACATCTACTTCTCCGTGGAGTCCGACCCCTCCTTCGGCTCGGTCAGCCGGCTCGACGCCGAGGCCATGCGGCTGCTGTCCGCCGAGCGCGGCGGTGACCCGGAGCGCCCCGGCAAGAAGAACCCCCTTGACCCGATGCTGTGGATGGCCGCCCGTGACGGCGAGCCGAGTTGGGACGGCGGATCGCTCGGCCGTGGCCGCCCCGGCTGGCACATCGAGTGCGTGGCCATCGCGCTCGACCATCTCGGCATGGGCTTCGACGTGCAGGGCGGCGGATCCGACCTCGCCTTCCCGCACCATGAGATGGGGGCCTCGCACGCCCAGGTCCTCACCGGCGAGCGGCCGTTCGCCAAAACGTATGTGCACGCCGGGATGGTGGCCCTGGACGGCGAGAAGATGTCCAAGTCCAAGGGCAACCTGGTCTTCGTTTCGGCGCTGCGCCGCGACGGTGTGGACCCGGCGGCCATACGGCTCGTGCTGCTGGCCCATCACTACCGCTCGGACTGGGAGTGGACGGACGGGCTGCTGCGGGAGGCCGAGGAGCGCCTCGCCCGCTGGCGTGCCGCCGTCTCGCGGCCCGACGGACCCTCGGCCGACGCGCTGGTGGAGGAGATCCGCGAGGCGCTCGCGGACGACCTGGACTCCCCGGCCGCCCTGTCCGCCGTCGACCGCTGGGCCGCCGCGCAGTCGGCCACCGGCGGTACGGACGAGGGGGCGCCCGGGCTGGTCTCGCGCGCCGTGGACGCGCTGCTGGGCGTGGCCCTCTGACGCGTCGTCGGGGCGCCGCGCCGCGACGGTGAACGCGTGAGCCCGCGCCGGGGTCCTCCCGGTGCGGGCTTCGCGCTGTTCCGTACGCGGTGTGGGGCGTGCGGTAGCGGTGTGGGGCGGGCGAGGGCGTGGCGTGCGCCGTGCGCCGCGGTCGCGGCTACCGGTCGGGGGATCCCTCGTCCCCGTCGCCGCCCCGGTCCGTGCCGCCCTCGTCGTGGCGGGAGGCGTCCCGCCCCCCGGGGTCC
>NZ_JAEEAP010000757.1 GCF_016103465.1 Streptomyces sabulosicollis | reverse complement strand
CGCCGCCCCGGCGGCCCCCGCCGACCCCCGTACCGGCGGCTGGCCGACCGTCACGCCCGACCAGCGGCGCCAGGCCGGAAGCGCCGGGGCGCCGCTCGGGTACACCGCCGCGGTGGAGTTGTCCTCGGACCGGCTGATCAAGGGCAAGCAGAAGCCGAAGAAGAACACCCCCGGCCCCTCCCGTTTCAAGATCGGCGGCAAGAAGGAGGAGGCGGAGCGGCAGCGCAAGCTGGAGCTGATCCGCACTCCGGTGCTCTCCTGCTACCGCATCGCGGTGATCAGCCTCAAGGGTGGTGTCGGCAAGACCACGACGACCACCGCCCTCGGTGCGACCCTGGCCATCGAGCGCCAGGACAAGGTCATCGCGATCGACGCCAACCCGGACGCGGGCACCCTGGGCCGACGGGTGCGGCGGGAGACCGGTGCGACCATTCGCGACCTGGTCACGGCGATCCCGTACCTCAACAGCTACATGGACATCCGGCGGTTCACCTCACAGGCGCCGTCGGGGCTGGAGATCCTCGCCAACGACGTGGACCCGGCGGTCTCGACGACGTTCAACGACGACGACTACCGCCGCGTCATCGACGTGCTGGGCAAGCAGTACCCGATCATCCTCACCGACTCGGGCACGGGCCTGCTCTACAGCGCCATGCGCGGCGTCCTCGACCTCGCCGACCAGCTGATCATCATCTCCACGCCCTCCGTGGACGGCGCGAGCAGCGCCAGCACCACCCTCGACTGGCTGTCCGCGCACGGCTACGCGGATCTGGTCTCGCGCAGCATCACGGTGATCTCCGGGGTCCGGGAGACCGGAAAGATGATCAAGGTCGAGGACATCGTGTCCCACTTCGAGACCCGCTGCCGCGGGGTGATCGTCGTGCCGTTCGACGAGCATCTGTCGGCGGGCGCCGAGGTTGACCTGGACATGCTGCGGCCCAAGACCCGTGAGGCGTACTTCAACCTCTCGGCCATGGTCGCGGAGGACTTCACCCGCGCCCAGCAGGAGCAGGGCCTGTGGACGGGCGACGGCGGGGCCCAGCCGCCGCAGGTGGCCCCGCCGATGCCCGGACAGGCCCAGCAGCAGCCCTATCCGGGCGCCTACGCGCCCCAGCAGGGCCAGCAGCCGCAGTACCCCGGGTACCCGCAGCAGGGCGGCCAGCAGGGCTGGCAGCAGTCCTACGGGCAGGGGCAGCAGCCACAGCCCGGCCAGCCGTGGCAGCAGGCGCAGCCGGGTCAGCCCGGCCAGCCAGGGCAACCGGGGCAGCCCTGGCAGCAGCCCCCGCAGCAGTAGCGAGCGGCGGAGCGAAACGAAGCGCCCCGTGGGCCCGGTGATCCGGATCCACGGGGCGCGTTCGCGTTCTCGCGTTCGCCACGCGGGGCACGGCGCGCACCAGCACCATGCGGCGCACGGCGTACGGACGCACGGCGCATGGGGCGCACAGCCGCACCGCACAGCGCCTCAGCGCCCGTCGCGCGCCCTCCGGCCCTCAGTGGCTCCCGTGCTCCTCAACGAGTTCCCGGGCCCGCTTCACATCGGCCGCCATGCGCTCCAGCAGCGCCTCGATCGAGTCGAACTTCTCCTGGCCGCGCAGATAGGCGAGGAAGTCGACCTCGACATGGAGTCCGTACAGATCCAGTCCGACCCGGTCGATCGCATACGCCTCGACCGTCCGCTCGGTCCCGTCGAACTGCGGATTGGTGCCGACCGAAATCGCCGCGGGCATCGCCTCGCCCCGCGCCGTCAGCCAGCCGGCGTAGACGCCGTCGGCCGGGATCGCGGTGTGCGGCGGGGTCTCCAGGTTGGCCGTCGGGAAGCCCAGCTCACGGCCGCGCTGCGCACCGCGCACCACCACGCCCTCGACCCGGTGGGGCCGGCCCAGGACCTCCATCGCGCCCGCGACATCGCCCTCGGCGACCAGGCGGCGCACCAGCGTGGAGGAGAACGGCTCGCCGCCGCCCGCCTCACCGCGCTCGTACAGGTCGATGACCTCGACCTCGTAGTCGTAGGTGGTGCCGAGCTCGCGCAGGAACGCCACATTCCCGGCGGCCTTGTGGCCGAAGCGGAAGTTGGGGCCCTCCACCACGACCCGGGCGTGCAACTTGTCGACCAGCACCTTCACCACGAAGTCGGCGGGGGTGAGCCGCGAGAACTCCGCCGTGAACGGCAGGATCAGCACCGCGTCCACGCCCAGCCCGGCCATCAGCTCCGCGCGCCGCTGGTGCGTGGCGAGCACTGGTGGATGGCTGCCGGGCCGCACGACCTCGCTCGGATGCGGGTCGAAGGTGACCACGACCGCCGGTACGCCCAGCTCACGCGCTCGTGCCACGGCACGGCCGATGATCAGCTGGTGCCCTCGGTGCACCCCGTCGTAGGAACCGATGGTGACGACGCTGCGCCCCCAGTCCTCGGGGATGTCCTCCAAGCCACGCCAGCGCTGCACTTTGCCCGCTCCTCGCCCGAACCTTTGTCTGTCGACTTCGCAGGTCTAAGACTGCCATGCCCCGGGCGCCCGCCTCGCATCGGTGGCCGCCTCGAGCGCCCGGACCGGCCGGAAAGCCACCGTAGGCGGCCGGTCCCGGCGCTTGCAACGCGGCCCGGAGCCGGGCGCGACACACCGGCGCAGCGTCAACCGGGCCGAGGGGGGGCGCCTGCGACGGGCAAGCCCCCGCCGACCCCGCGCCCCTCGAC
>NZ_JAEEAP010000756.1 GCF_016103465.1 Streptomyces sabulosicollis | reverse complement strand
GGTGAGCCCTTCGGCGGTACGGGCCGGGGGCGGGTCAGCCCTTCACCAGGCCCAGGCGGAACAGGCTCTCCGCGGTGTCGAGGATGGTCGTCACCGGGTCGCGCGGGGTCCAGCCGAACACGGAACGCGCCTTCTCGGTGCGCAGGATCGGCACCCGCTCCGTCACGCCGACCGCTTTCCGCGCTCGTTCGTCGTCGAACTCCCGCGTGGGCACCCGGGCGGCGCGCTCGCCCAGGTGCTCGGCCAGTACCCGGGCGATCCACAGGAAACTGACGGTCCGGTCGCCGCTGGCGAGGAAGCGCTGCCCGGCGGCGGCGGGATGTGTCATGGCCCGGAGGTGGAGCTCGGCGAGATCGCGTACGTCCACCATGCCGAAGTGCGCGCGGGGGACGGCCGACATCGCCCCCTCCAGCATCGCCCGGACGTGTTCCGGCGAGGCGGAGAGCCGGGGGCCGAGCGCCGGACCGAAGATCCCGGCCGGGTTGATCACCGTCAGTTCGAGGCCGCCCCCCTCCTTCGCCACGAAGTCCCAGGCGGCCAGCTCCGCGATGGTCTTCGAGCGGATGTAGGGCGGGTTGTCGTCCGCGGGGTCGGTCCAGTCGTTCTCGTCGTACTCGTCACCGTCCTTGTGGCTGTATCCCACCGCGGCGAACGAGGACGTCATCACGACCCTCTTCACCCCGTGGTCCCGCGCGGCCCTCAGCACACGAAGGGTGCCGTCGCGCGCCGGGACGATCAGCTCGTCGGCGTTGTCCGGCTGGACGGAGGGGAACGGTGACGCCACGTGGTGGACGTGGGTGCACCCCGCCATCGCCTCGTCCCATCCGTCGTCCGCGGTCAGGTCGGCGCCGACGATGTCGAGCCGCCCGCCGGGATCGACGCCGGAGGCCGCGATGGCCGACCGGACGCTCGCGGCGGCGCTCGAGGCCGGGCCGTGTGAACGGACCGTGGTGCGGACCCGGTGGCCACTCCGCAGCAGGTCGCTGATCACATGGGCGCCGAGATAGCCGCTGCCCCCGGTCACCAGGACGCGTTCGCCACCACCGGAGTCGGCACGGCCGTCGGTACCGGTGTCAGCGGACACGGGGGTCGTCTTGCCTTCCATGGGTTCTTTCTGGTTCCTTCCCAAGTGTGTTTCTCACGGCGGTGTTTCTCACGGCTGCGTTTCCCACAGCGCGTCGATGACGTCCGTGAGCTCGTCGATCGCCCGGCGCTCGGCACCGGCGTCGGCGCGGTCCCGCGCGTCCCACATATCCGCCTTGAGCCGCAGATAGCGCAGGCGGACCTCCATGAGCGCGATCTCCCGCTCCAGGCGGTCCGCGTTGCGATGGAAGAGGTCACGCAGGGGAGCCGCGCCCTGCGCGCCCTCGTCGAGGAGGCTGAGGTAGGCACGCATGTCCCGCACGCTCATGCCGGTGGACCGCAGGCACCCCAGCGACTTGATCGTCTCCACTACGCGGGGGTGGTAGCGCCGGTGGCCACTGTCCCGGTCGCGGTCCACCGCCGGGATCAGGCCGATCTTCTCGTAGTAGCGCAGTGTCGGCTCCGAGAGGCCACTCAGCCTGGCCACCTGCTGGATGGTCATCGGGGAGCCGCGGACCGCGGTCTCTGTCTCTGTCGCCGTCATATGACGAGCATCCGGCACTTGAAGCGCTTGAGGTCAAGTGAGTGCTTGAGGTCGAGTGAGTGCCCGGGGCCGAGTGAGTGCCCGGGGCCGAGTGAGTGCCCGGGGTCAGGTGAGCTTCGCCCCCGAGGCCGGGTGAGCTTCGCCTCCGAGGCCGGGTGAGCCCCTGCCCTTGAGGTCAGGTGGGTGCCTCAGGTCAGATGCGCCGGTCGGCCTTCCGGGCCGCCGCGGAGGTGGCGGGCGAGGGAGTGGACGCGCCGGGGCGCCTCCCGGCCGTGGCGATGGGAATGTCGCGCATGAGGAGCAGCGCCCCGAGGGCGAGGAGCCCGGCCGCGCCTCCGCTCCAGGCGACGGTGGAGCCGATGGCCGTGGCGGTGGGCGCGGCCGCGCCGGAGTGGCCGATCAGGGACTGGGCGCAGGCCAGGCCGACCGCGCCCCCGATCTGCTTGGTGAGGGCGGAGCCCGCCGTGGCGGTGCCCATGTCCGCACGCGGGACGGCGTTCTGGGTGGCGATGGTGAGTCCGCCCATGGCCGGTCCGGCGCCGAGCCCGACGAGCAGCAGCAGGACGGACGTCAGCGCGAGCGGGGTCGTGGCCCGCAGGGCGGCGAAGGCGGCGGTTCCGGCGGTGAGCAGCCCCGCGCCGATCAGCAGGACCGGCTTGACGTGGCCGCTGCGCAGTACGGCCACGGCGGTGAGGCGGTTGCCCAGGGTCATGCCGACGAGCAGGGGGAGCAGCAGCAGCCCGGAGCCGGTGGCCGAGTGGTCGCGGATGTGCTGGAAGTACAGCGGCAGGAAGATCCCGACCGGCAGCGCGGCGACCTGGAAGAAGAAACCGGCGGTCAGCAGGGCCGGGTAGCTGCGGTGCCGGAACAGCCGCAGGGGCAGGACGGGGACGGCGGCCCGTCGCTCGACCGGTAGGAGCATGGCGAGCAGCGCCAGACCGCCGAGCAGACAGCCCAGCACGGCCGGGTGCGTCCAGGAGGGCGCGTGTCCGGCGGTCGCGTTGCCCTTGAGGCTGAGGCCGGTCAGCGCGAGGGAGAGCCCGGTGGCGAGCAGGAGGATCCCCCTG
>NZ_JAEEAP010000755.1 GCF_016103465.1 Streptomyces sabulosicollis | reverse complement strand
GGGGGCCACCGGGCCCGTCGCCGGGCACGGTCCGCTGGACCCCGAAGGCACCGTCCTCATCACCGGCGCCACCGGGACCCTCGGCGGGCTCGTCGCCCGCCATCTGGTGGACGAGCACGGCGTACGGCATCTGCTGCTGGTCAGCCGGCGGGGGCCCGCGGCCGACGGCATGGACGAACTCCGCGCCGAACTGGCCGGGTTGGGTGCCACGGTCGCCGTCGCCGCCTGCGACACGGCCGATCGGGAGGCGCTCGCCGGACTTCTCGGCGCGATCCCCGCGGCGCATCCGCTGACCGCGGTGATCCACGCGGCGGGTGTGCTCGACGACGGCGTCGTGGACGCGCTGGACGCCGAGCGGCTCGACCGGGTGCTGCGGCCCAAGGCGGACGCCGCGTGGAACCTGCACGAGCTGACCGCGGACCACGACCTGGCCGCGTTCGTCCTCTACTCCTCCGTCGTCGCCACCCTCGGCAACGCGGGGCAGGCCAACTACGCCGCCGCCAACGCGTTCCTGGACTCCCTCGCCCAGCACCGCGCGGCCCGCGGCCTGGCCGCCCAGTCCCTCGCCTGGGGCCTGTGGGAGCAGCGCAGCGGCATGAGCGGACACCTGGACGACGCCGATGTGCGGCGCATGGCGCGCTCCGGCATCCGTCCGCTGCCCAGCGCGGAGGGCATGGAACTCTTCGACGCCGCGCGGGCGGCGGGCGACGCCACGCTCGTGCCCGTCCGGCTCGACCTGGCCGAACTGCGCGAGCGCGCCGCGAGCGCCGCCACTCCGGGCCAGGACGCCGTCCCCGGCTGTCTGCGCGGCCTGGTCAGGACCCCGGTCCGCCGCGTCGTGCGGGCCGGTGGCGGAGGCGGGGCCGGGGAGAGCGACGAGAGCTCGTTCGCGCGGCGGCTGGCCGCCCTGGCGGCGGCCGACCGGGACCCGTTCCTGCTGGACCTGGTGCGGGACCACGCGGCGGCCGTGCTGGGGCTCGCCGCCCCGGACGAGATCGAGGCCACCCGTGCCTTCCGCGAGGTGGGCTTCGACTCCCTGACCGCCGTGGAGTTGCGCAACCGGCTGGGCGCCGCCACCGGGCTGCGGCTGCCGACCACCCTCCTCTTCGACTACCCGACCCCTGCCGTGCTGGTGGACCATCTGCGGCGCGAGGCGCTGGGCGAGCGGGAGGACGTGGCGGCCGCGGTGGCCGCCGCCCGCCCCGCCGACGACGATCCGATCGCCATCGTGGCCATGAGCTGCCGACTGCCCGGCGGGGTCCGCGGCCCCGAGGAACTGTGGGAGCTGGTGGCGGACGGCCGCGATGTGATCTCTACCTTCCCGACCGACCGCGGCTGGAACGTCGAGGAGCTGTACGACCCCAACCCCGATACGCCGGGCAGGAGTTACGCCAAGGAAGGCGGCTTCCTCTACGACGCCTACGACTTCGACCCCGAGTTCTTCGGGATCTCCCCGCGCGAGGCGCTCGCCATGGACCCCCAGCAGCGGCTGCTGCTGGAGGCGTCCTGGGAGGCGCTGGAACGCGCCGGGATCGACCCGCGCGCCACGAAGGGCAGCACGGCGGGCGTGTTCATCGGCTCCACCGGCCAGGACTACGCCTCGCGGCTGGGCGAGATCCCCGAGGACATGGAGGGGTATCTGCTGACCGGCAAGGCCGCCAGTGTGGTCTCCGGCCGCATCGCCTACTCCCTCGGCTGGGAAGGGCCGGCGCTCACCATCGACACCGCGTGCTCCTCCTCCCTGGTCGCCATCCACCAGGCGGCGCAGGCGCTGCGCCAGGGCGAATGCTCGATGGCGCTGGCGGGCGGCACGACGATGATGTCGACACCCAGCCTGTTCATCGAGTTCAGCAGGCAGCGCGGGCTCGCCCCCGACGGCAGGTCGAAGGCGTTCTCCTCCGACACCGACGGCACCAGCTGGGGCGAGGGCGTCAGCATGGTGCTCCTGGAGCGGCTCTCGGACGCGCGGAGACACGGCCATGAGGTGCTGGCGCTGGTGCGTGGCTCGGCCGTCAACCAGGACGGCGCCAGCAACGGCCTCACCGCCCCCAACGGCCCCTCCCAGCAGCGGGTCATCCGGCAGGCCCTGGCGAACGCCGGGCTGTCGGCCGCCGAGGTGGACGCCGTCGAGGCCCACGGCACCGGCACCACGCTCGGCGACCCGATCGAGGCCCAGGCCATCCTCGCCACCTACGGCCAGGGCCGCGAGGCCGGACGGCCGCTGTGGCTGGGCGCGTTGAAGTCCAACATCGGCCACACCCAGGGCGCCGCCGGTGGCGCGGGTGTCATCAAGATGGTGATGGCGATGCGCCACGGCCTGCTGCCCAGGACGCTCCACGTCAAGGAGCCCACTCCGCATGTGGACTGGACGGCGGGGGCCGTCGAGCTGCTGACCGAGGCCAGGGAATGGCCCGCGGGCGAGCGGGTCCGGCGCGCCGGAGTGTCCGCCTTCGGCATCAGCGGCACCAACGCCCACCTCATCCTGGAGGAACCGCCCGCCGATCCGGCCGCGGAGCCGGAACCGGAGCCGTCGGTGCACACCGATGTGGTGCCGTGGGTGGTGTCCGGGCGTACTGAGGGTGCGCTGCGGGCTCAGGCGGGGCGGCTGCGGTCGTTCGTGGTGGCGCGGCCGGAGTTGGATCCGGTGGATGTGGGGTATTCGCTGGCGCTGACCCGGTCGGCTTTCGGTCATCGTG
>NZ_JAEEAP010000754.1 GCF_016103465.1 Streptomyces sabulosicollis | reverse complement strand
GGGGCGGGGAGGGGAACAGCCCGCCGCAGGCGCCGCGATCCGCGATCCGCGAGCCGCTCAGCAGACCTCTTCCAGGTCCCGCCACTCACGGGTGTCCGGACTGTCGGCGACCCAGCCGTCCAGCAGCCCCCGCACCAGCCCCCCGGGCGCCGCGATCCCGCATTCGCGCTCGGGGACCCACAGCGAGCCCGAGCCCGCCATACGGTGGCCCAGCGGCCCGGGGTGGCCCGGTTCGCTGTGGTCGTGCGGGTCCAGATGCTCGCCCTCGCCCTCGTCGCTGGGCATCCGGCTCTCCGAGCAGGAACGACACAGCAGCCGCACCGACGACGACCAGTCCTCGGCCGCGAAGCCCGCGTCCGCCGCGAGCCGCTCCAGGGCGTCCCGGTCGGCCTCGGTGGCCGCCTCCAGCAGCACCACCCAGGTCGGCACCGGGGACGGCGCCCACAGCTCGATCTCGTCGAAGACCGGGTACGCGGGGCCCGCGGAGGTCACGCGCTCGCCGTGCGGCACGCCGTCGTGCAGCACCACCTCGCCCCAGCGCCGCCCGGACGACGGCAGCGGGATGGACAGCACCTCGATCCGGGCCGGGTCCAGCCGACGGCCCCAGACGACCTCGGCCTCGCCCTCCGGGGACAGCCGCACCGCCGCGCTGCCCAGCTCCATGCCGAGCGGCTCACCGGACGCGGACGCCTCTCCGGGCACCTTCAGCCCGTACGCCTGCCAGGCGCGGCGGGCCAGCGGCCAGTCCTGGAGCGCGGTGGCCGCGATCCCCACGTTCCACCAGTCCGGAGCGCCCGTCTCGCGGTCCAGCAGCGCGACCGCCCGCAGCCCCGCGGCGCGCGCCTGCTCCCAGTCGTGCCGGAACTTGTGCAGCAGCGCCAGGTTGAACCAGGACTCCGACAGCCACGGCTCCAGGTCGGCGGCGCGGGTCAGCAGCGCGCCCGCGTCCTCGTACCGGCCGTCGCCGATGAGCGTGAACGCACGGTCCGTGGCCTGCCGCCATGAGGCGGACGGCCGGTGCCGTACCTTGCCGAAGATCTTCACGATTCCCGCCTGCCGGTATCGAAGTCGTCCCGTACCAGATGCCTCCGCGGACGGCGTCGCCCTCCCTCGAAGACAACCTGCCACACATTCGCGGACATCTCAGCCCGGCCCCTCACGCTGCGGCCGGGATGCGACGCCCACCACACCTCCTTGCCACCGGCCATCTGGCCTGGCACCCCTCTCCTCGCATCCAACCATGCCCCTCCGGAGCCCCGCTCATTACCGGCGAGTTCTCAGTTCTCACCGGGGCCGGCCGTACACCCGGCGCGACAGCACCGTGGCGAGCGCCTCGACCACGACCGGGTCGAAGTCGCGCGCCGTGGCCAGCCGCAGCCGCTCCAGGGCGCGCAGGGCGGCCACTCCGGCCGCTCCCTCGGCCGCGGGCCCGCTCACCAGCTCGGTGTACGCGTTCACCGCGCGCACGATACGCGCGGCGAGCGGCTGCTCGCGGTACGGGTCCGCCTGGCGCTCCACGACCAGCGCCACCTCGGCGGGTACCCCGGTCTGGCGTACCACAGCGCCGCCGAGCAGCGCGATTTTGCGCTGCTCGGCGGCGGGCAGCGGTTCGGTGGCCCCGGCGGGCACCGGATCCACGAGCGACAGCTGGCCGATGTCGTGCATCAGCGCCGCGTACTCCAGCACGGTCAGCCGGGGCTCGGAGAGGCCCAGCTCACGCCCCACGGCCCGGCTGAGCGCGGCCACCTCGCGGGCGTGGCCCGTCGGGGTGTACCCGGCTATCTCGGTCGACCGGGCCAGGGAGGCGATGGTCTGGCGGTAGGTGGCCCGTATCCCGGCGTAGCGGCGGTAGGAGTACTGGATCAGCAGCAGCGGCACCGCCAGCACCGGCACCGGCCACAGCCCGGCGACCGCCACGGTGAGCGCCATCACCGCCGCGGTCGCGCAGACCGCCGCCCCCACGCCGGGCAGCGACCGCAGCTCGTCGCGGAGCAGCGGCCCGTAAGGCCAGCCGGTACGGGCGCGGGCGAGGGCGGCGGCCAGGACGGCGTCGCACAGCGCGGTCAGGGCCAGCAGGGCGAGCAAATAGCCCACGGTGGACGGGCCGTGGCCGAACCAGTCGGCCAAACGGCCGGTCCGGTGCAGCGGTTGGAAGCAGACGGCGGCGAACGCGGCGGTCAGCACCCGGCGGGCGGTGTGGCCGGGGCCGACCGGGCAGCCGAGCGCCAGCGGCGCGACCAGTCCGGCCAGGGACGCGGCCACGACGACGGTGACCACCTGGAGGACACCGTGGGCGGCGGGCTCCCCGCCGAGCCGCCCGAGCAGGGCGTATCCGAGGGCGCCCGCGGCGGCGAGCGGCGCGGGCTCGCCGCGCGGATCGGGCACCCCGCCGCCGCCCGGCAGCGCGGGCGGCGCCTCGACGCACCGGATCGCCTCCCCCACGGCGATGAGCGCCCCGAACGCCAGCGCCGCCTCCGCCTGCCGCACCCCGTGCCACTCGGTCCACACCAGCGCCACCACGGCGAGCGCCCCGGCCGCGCCGTACACGGCGACGACCGTAAGGCCGCCATAGCGGCCCCGGGATATGCGCTCCCGCCGCAACCCGGCCGCCCCCGCGCCCCGGGCCTCCCCGGCCGGCTGGTGGCGGGTGCGGTGGAGGGCGCGGGCGTGCCGCTCCGCGAGCCGGGCGAGGGCGGTGGGCGGGCG
>NZ_JAEEAP010000753.1 GCF_016103465.1 Streptomyces sabulosicollis | reverse complement strand
CCTTTGAGCAGCGGGGCAGGGGGTGGGGGCGCGGGCCTCGCCGCCGGGCGCCGGGCCGGCGGGTGCTGCTGCCGGGGCGGCTTCCGTACTCGATGGTCGAGGTCCCGCCGGACTGCGGGCTGCTGGGCGCTGCTCCAGGACGGCCTCCGGGTGCCCCTTCACAAAACGCTTGATCTGGCGCAACTAATTGGTCAAGCCTTTTTCAGAGGGGTAGTACCCCGGCTGTCCGGCATCGGCCTCGCCCCCACCGGCCCGGCGCCCGGCGACGCGGCCCGGCCCCCCTGCCCCGCTGCTCACATGCGCCGAAGGCGCGAGACGAAAGCCGCACCCGACCGAGCAGGCCCGCACAGGCCGCCCCAATTGGGCCCGCACGGGCGAAGGGGCCGCCCGCCGGACAGTGGCGGGCGGCCCCTTCGGGCTTCAGGGGTCGGGCCGGGGCTAGGCCGGGACGCCGCACAGGTCGCGCCGCGCGGCCTCCGCGCGGCGTTCGGCCCGCGCCTTCCGCGTCGCGTACACGGTGATCGCCGCCGCGCCGCCGACGGCCACCAGGCCCATGGCGACCGTGCCGCCCCACCCGGCCGCGTGGAAGGCGAGCGCGCCGAGCGCACCGCCCACGCTGCTGCCGATGTAGTACGACGCCTGGTAGAGCGCCGCGGCCTGGGCACGTCCGGTCTTGGCCGTACGGCTCACCGCCGAGGACGCCGCCGCGTGGCCCGCGAAGAAGCCCGCGGTGATCAGCACCAGACCGGCCAGCACCGCCGGGATCGAGTTCAGCAGGGACAGCAGCAGCCCGGCCGCCGTCGTGGACACCGCCACGTACAGCGCGCCGCGCCGCCCGAGCCGGCCGACCAGCTTGCCGGTGGCCGCCGAGGAGACCGTGCCGACCAGGTAGATCAGGAAGATCGAGCCGATCAGGCTCTGCGAGAGCCCGAAGGGCTGGGCCACCAGGCGGTAGCCGATGACCGTGTAGACCCCGCCGAAGACCGTCATGAACAGCGCGCCGATCGCGTACAGCCGGCACAGCAGCGGGTCGGAGAGGTGCCCGGCGAGGGTGCGGGCCAGCGCCCGTGGACTCACCGAGGCCGGGGTGAAGTGCCGGGCCCTGGGCAGCAGCAGCCGGAAGGACGCCGCGCACAGCAGCGCCATCACGCCGACCGCGGCGAGCGCGGCCCGCCAGCCCCAGCCGTCCGCCACCCAGCCGGTGAGGATCCGGCCGCTCATCCCGCCGACGCTGTTACCGGCCACGAACAGCCCGATCGCGCCGACCAGCGCCTTCGGGTCGACCTCCTCCGAGAGGTACGCCATCGCGGAGGCCGGGATCCCGGCCAGCGCCGCGCCCTGGACCGCGCGCAGCCCGATCAGCCAGCCCATGTCCGGTGCGAAGGGCACCAGCAGGGCGAGGACGACCGCGACCGTGAGCGAGACGGTCATCATGGCGCGTCGGCCGAACCGCTCGGACAGCGCGCTCAGCGGCACCACCGCGAGCGCCAGGCCGAAGGTGGCCGCGGAGACGCTCCAGCTGGCCTGGTCCGCCTGGACCCGCAGATCGTCGGAGATCGCGGGCAGCAGCGCCTGGGTCGAGTAGAGCAGGGCGAAGGTGGCGAGTCCCGCGGTGAAGAGGGCGAGCCGCATCCGGAGATAGCCGGGGTGGCCCGGGCTCATCCGCTCGGAGGCGGGGGCGTTCGCCGCGCCGGACTCGGAGTGGTTCGGGTTCGGGGACATCGAAGCGGAGGCGTCCACGCGGTGGTTCCCGGTGGACGCCCTGGTATCAGCAGGAGGCATGCTTCGACCGTACGTATCCACGGTTGATGCGTCCAATGCACGGAATGGCGATAATCGATCCACTGCCGCATGAGTAAAGGTCAGGGTCGTCCGTGTCACGCATCAGTTACGAAAACGACATTCCGGTGACAGCAGATGTCGAGGCGGAGTCCTGGGCCGCCGCGCTCACCCCGCGCCTCGCCCAGTTCGCCGCCGTCGCCCGCCATGAACATGTGACCCGCGCCGCACAGGAGTTGGGCGTGCCCCAGTCGACGCTCAGCCGGGCGATGGTCCGGCTGGAGGAGGACCTGGGCGTGTCGCTCTTCGCCCGCCGGGGCCGCACGGTGGCGCTCACCCCGGCGGGACGGACCTTCCTGCGCTCGGTCGAACGGGCCCTCGCCGAGGTCGACCGCGCCGCCGAGTCCGTACGGGCCGACGCCGATCCGGCGGCGGGCCGGGTCTCGTTCGGCTTCCTGCACACGCTGGGGACCGAGACCGTGCCCGGACTGATCCGGAGCTTCCGGGTGGACCACCCGCGGGTGCGGTTCCAGCTGGTCCAGAACTACGGCGAGGCGATGATCGAGCGGATGCGCGCGGGCGGCCTCGACCTGTGTCTGACCTCCCCGGTGCCGGACGCCCCCGACCTGGTCGCCCGCCGCCTGGACGAACAGCGGCTGCGGCTGGTGGTCCCCGACGACCACCGGCTGGCCGGACGCCGCCGGGTCCGGCTCGCCGAGGCCGCCTCGGAGCTCTTCGTCACCCTGGAACCGGGCTACGGGCTGCGGCGCATCACGGACGCGCTGTGCGCGGAGGCGGGGTTCACCCCGAGGATCGCCTTCGAGGGCGAGGAGGCGGAGACCCTCCGCGGCCTGGTCGCCGCGGGCCTCGGCGTGGCCCTCCTCCCGCCCCTGTCCCTTATACACATCTCCGAGCCCACGAGACACTCGCTA
>NZ_JAEEAP010000752.1 GCF_016103465.1 Streptomyces sabulosicollis | reverse complement strand
TCAGGAGGGGGCCGGGGCGGCGGATGCCCGCCTCTGCCGGTGTTTCGCGGCCTTGGCGCTGTTGCCGCACAGCCGCATGGAGCACCACCGGCGCCTCCTGCCCGGTGTGGGGTCGAGGTAGATCATGGTGCACAGCGAGGAGTCGCAACGCCGCAGCGCCCCGCGCCGCTGCGGGTCTCCGAGCACCGCGACGAGGTCGCGGACGACGACCGACTGCAGCTCCCGCCCGGACAGCGGGCGATCGGCGCCGTCCACCTCGACCCCGGTGCCGGTGGCCCGCAGCAGCGGCAGCGGCGGTGCGGGGCGCGCCCGGTCGTTGAGCAGCGCCACGGACTCGGCGGCCGGGGCCCGGCCGTGGACGACCGCCGCCACCACGTCGTACGCCGCCTCGCGCAGCGTCCGCAGCTCGGTGAGGAGCTCCTCGGTGACGGCCTCGTCGTGGAGCCGCAGCCCGACGCCGTCGCACCACTCCCGCAGCCGGTCGAGGGTCCCGAGGCGCTCGATCGGGGTGCTGCCGCGCCGCCCGAGGGACGCGACGAGGTTCAGGGCGAGGCTGCCGGCATCGAAGCGCAGTGCCCGCAGCCGAGCGGTGACCCGCGGCCGCGCGACCTGCTCCGTCGAGGAATCCATGCCAATATAGTAACCGCCTGAAGGGTTACTAAGCGGCTGAGGATGAGGGGACACCATGCGGATCGCGGTCATCGGCGCGGGCGGCGTCGGCGGATACTTCGGCGCGCGGCTCGCCGCCGCGGGGGACGATGTCACCTTCGTGGCCCGGGGCCGCCATCTCGCGGCGATCCGGGAGAGGGGGCTGACGGTGCGCAGCCCGCTGGGGGATCTCCGGGTGCCGTCCGAGGCGGTCGTGCCGACCGTCTCCGACCTCGAGGCCCCGGACCTCGTCCTGGTGGCGGTGAAGCTGTGGGACACCGAGGACGTCGCCCGGCAGCTGGCGCCCCTCGCCGAGAGCGGCGCCACCGTCGTGTCGTTCCAGAACGGGGTCCAGAAGGACACGGTGCTGCGGCGCCACCTGCCGGCCGGGTCCGTCCTCGGCGGGGTCGGCTACATCTCGGCGTTCATCGAGGAGCCGGGGGTGGTGGTGCACAACGGCACCCTGCAGCGGCTGGTGTTCGGGAGTTACGACCGCAAGGAGTCCCCGCGCGCCCACCACTTCCTCGACCGCTGCCTGGCGGCCGGTGTCGACGCGGAGATCAGCGGGGACATCGAGCGCACCATCTGGGAGAAGTTCGTCTTCCTGGTGGGCCTTTCGGGGACGACGTCGGCGGTGCGGCAGCCGATCGGGGTGGTGCGCGGGAACCCCGGGTCGCGGGCCCTGCTGCGCGAGGTGATGCGCGAGGTGGTCGCCGTGGGACGGGCCAAGGGGGTGCGGCTGGATCCCGGTTTCGCCGACGACCGGCTCGCCTTCTGTGACACGCTGCCCGCCACGATGACGTCCTCGATGCACAACGACCTCCTCCACGGCAACCGCCTGGAACTGAGCTGGCTCAGCGGGGCCGTGGCCGACCTCGGCGCCGAACTGGGGGTCGCCACCCCGCGCAACCGGGCCATCGCCGACATCCTCGCGCCCTACGCACTGGGCGATCCGGCCGCGACGGGCGGCGCGGAGGTCACCGCAGCAGGGGAAGCTTCCCGATGAGCCTGCTCACCTTGTTCCGCGGGCCGACGAGGCTGACCGCGAGATAGTCGAGATCCTCGGTCTTGGTGGCGGCCAGGCTGTCGAGGTACTCGTCGTAGACCCGCGAGGTCTGGGCCTGCCCGGGCATGTCGACGAGGAACAGATCGTCCTTCTCGGCGGCCTTGGCCCGCAGCTCGCGCAGCGCCGCCGGACCGGCGGCCAGGATCGAGCAGCCGGCCCACGGCAGCCCCGGGTGGCCGGCGCCGGAGCCGTCCCTGCCGTCAGGACCCAGCAGCTCCGGCATCGCCCGGCCGACGGCGGCGGCCATGCAGGCGGCGGCGTTCACCGCCCGGCCCGCGGGCAGGTCCTCGGCCACGACGATCACCCACTTCAGCTTCGCCTGCCGGGTGGACTGATCGGTGCGTACGTCCTCGTCGGACAGCTGGGGAACGGACACGAGCGCTACTCCTTGTCGATGGCTAATGTGGTGAACGGTACCCATCCATCCGAGCTGGAGCACGGCTCACCGAATTTCCTCAGGCAAGGGAGCGCTTTCGTGGAACTTGATGCACTCGACCGTGCCCTTCTGCGGGAGCTGCAGAACGATGCACGTCAGACCAATCGCGAGCTGGCCGTGCGCACGGGGGTCTCGCCGTCGACCTCGCTGGAGCGGGTCCGGGCGCTGCGGGAGCGCGGCATCATCAGCGGGTATCACGCCGCCGTGGACCTGGAGGCGGTCGGCCGCCCCGTGCAGGCGCTGATCTCGGTGCGCATCCGCCCGCCGTCCCGGCCGGTCATCGAGGGGTTCCGGGAATGGGCCGCCCAGCTGCCGGAGACCATCGGCCTGTTCGTCACCTCCGGCGCCCATGACTTCCTCATCCACGTGGCGGTGCCGGACACCAATGGGCTGTACGCGTTCGTCATCGACCGCCTCACCGAGCGCCGTGAGGTGGCGGACGTGCAGAGCACGATGGTGTATGAGCACGCCCAGTCGCGCTGTATCGACCCCGCCCCCGCCGAACACCCCGCGCCCTACCGCCGGAGGCGCTAGCGGGACGGCGCCGGGGCGGGGTCAGCGCCGCGGGGCCACCGAAGGGC
>NZ_JAEEAP010000751.1 GCF_016103465.1 Streptomyces sabulosicollis | reverse complement strand
CGGAGGATGCCGCGTTGTCGGCGGTGGTGCATACGGCTGGTGTGCTGGATGACGGTGTGCTGACGGCGTTGAGCCCGGGGCGTATGGACGCGGTGTTCCGGCCGAAGGTGGATGGGGCGCTGCACCTCCATGAGCTGACCCGCGACCTGGACCTGTCGGCCTTCGTCCTGTTCTCCTCCGCGGCCGGTACGTTCGGCAGCTCCGGGCAGGGCAACTACGCCGCCGCCAACGCCTACCTCGACGCGCTGGCCCACCAACGCCGGGCCCAGGGGCTGCCCGCCATCTCCCTCGGCTGGGGCATGTGGTCCCAGGACGCGGGGATGACCGCACAGCTCGGCGACACCGACCACCGGCGACTGGCACGCGATGGCCTCGCCGCGCTGTCCTCGGCCGAGGGGATGGAGCTGTTCGACACGGCGCTGCGTACCGGTGAACCCACGGTCCTCCCCATCAAGCTGGACCTCGGCGCGCTGCGGGCCCAGGCCGCCACCGGGGCGGTGCCGCCGCTGCTGCGCGGGTTGGTCCCCCGGCCCCGGCGGAACCGGCAGAAGGCCCAGTCGGCGGATGCGCACGGCGCCGACGCGCTCACCGCACGACTGGCCGGGGCGGGCCCGGCCGACCGGCAGGCGATCCTGCTCGACCTGGTCCGGCAGGAGGCCGCGTATGTGCTCGGCTACGCCTCGGTCGGTCGGGTCGGCGCCGATGCGGCCTTCACCGACGTCGGCTTCGACTCGCTCACGGCGATCGAGCTGCGGGATCGGCTCCTCGCCCGTACCGGGCTGCGGCTCCCCGCCACGTTCGCCTTCGACTTCCCCACGCCGCTGACCCTGGCGGACCACCTGAACACCCGCCTGCGCGCCGACACCACCCAGGACCCGGTGCTGGCCGAAGTGGCAAGGCTCGAAGAACTGGTGGCCGCACGGCCACCGGACACTGCCAGGAACGCCGGCGCCGCCGCCCGGCTCCGGGCTCTGGCGGCCAAGCTCAGCGCCGATGCCCCCGGGCCGGCCGGAGGCGCCGACATCGAAGCGACGCTCGAGGCGGCCTCGGTCGACGACGTACTGGCCTTCATCGACGACGAGTTCGGAATCGTGGACCCGTCGGATTCCGACCGCGCCTACGAGTGAAGGGAAAGGTGACCTCCGGTGGACAACGACGAGAAGCTGGTCCGGTACCTCAAGCGGGTGACCGCCGACCTGCACCAGGCGCGGCAGCGGCTCACCGAGATCGAGGCGGCGCGTTCGGAGCCGATCGCGATCGTCGGGATGGCGTGCCGGTTGCCGGGCGGGGTGACCACGCCGGAGGAGCTGTGGCACCTGGTGGTGTCCGGCGGTGACGCGGTCGGTGAGTTTCCGGAGGACCGTGGCTGGGATCTGCACAACCTGTTCGACCCGGATCCGGATCACCCGGGCACCAGCTATGTCCGCGAGGGTGGCTTTCTCCACGACGCGGGAGAGTTCGACGCGGGCTTCTTCGGCATCTCGCCGCGTGAGGCGCTGGCGATGGATCCGCAGCAGCGGTTGCTGCTGGAGACCTCGTGGGAGGCGTTGGAGCGCGCCGGGATCGACCCGACGGCCCTGCGCGGCAAGAACGTCGGCGTCTACTTCGGCACCCTCAACCAGGACTACGCCACGGACGTGGACACGGTCCCCGACGGCGTCGAGGGCTATCTGATGACCGGCAGCTCGGCGAGCGTGCTCACCGGGCGGGTCGCCTATGAGCTGGGGTTCGAGGGCCCGGCGATGACGATCGACACGGCATGCTCCTCCTCACTGGTGGGCCTGCACCTGGCCGCGCAGGCGCTGCGGTCGGGCGAGTGCTCGATGGCGCTGGCCGGAGGAGCCACCGTCATGTCCACCCCCAGCGCCTTCGTCGGCTTCTCGCGGCAGCGCGGCATGGCCGAGGACGGCCGCTGCAAGTCGTTCGCGGCCTCGGCGGACGGTACGGGGTGGGCCGAGGGTGTGGGCGTGCTGGTGGTGGAGCGGTTGTCGGATGCGGAGCGGCGTGGGCATCGGGTGTTGGCGGTGGTGCGGGGCAGTGCGGTGAATCAGGATGGTGCGTCGAATGGGCTGACGGCGCCGAACGGTCCGTCGCAGCAGCGGGTGATTCAGCAGTCGCTGGCCGGTGCGGGGCTGGTGGCGGCGGATGTGGACGTCGTGGAGGGCCACGGCACCGGCACCACGCTGGGTGATCCGATCGAGGTCCAAGCGTTGATGGCGACCTACGGTCAGGATCGGCCCGAGGGGCGTCCGCTGTGGTTGGGGTCGTTGAAGTCGAATATTGGTCATGCGCAGGCGGCTGCGGGTGTGGCTGGTGTGATCAAGATGGTGTTGGCGTTGCGGTTTGGGGTGTTGCCTCGGACGTTGCATGTGGATGAGCCTTCGCGGCAGGTGGATTGGTCGGCGGGTGCGGTGGAGTTGTTGACCGAGCAGCGGGAGTGGCCGGAGGTGGGGCGTCCGCGCCGGGCTGGGGTCTCGGGGTTCGGGGTGAGTGGAACGAACGCACACGTGATCCTGGAGCAGGCTCCGGAAGCGGCGATCGAGGTGGAGACGGCGCTGGCGCGGGAGGCTGCGAGTGGTGTGGTGCCGCTGGTCGTGTCGGGCGCTGATGGCTCGGGGTTACGGGGCCAGGCCCGGCGGATGCTGGATTTTGTGGAGCGGCGGCCGGATCTGGACCTGGGCCATCTGGCACGTTCCTTGGTGGCGTCGCGGGCGGGGTTGTCGGATCGTGCGGTGGTGGTGG
>NZ_JAEEAP010000750.1 GCF_016103465.1 Streptomyces sabulosicollis | reverse complement strand
CTTTTTTTTTTTTTTTTAATGACACGCCCCCCACCGAAATCTACACTCGACTAGTCGTCGGCAGCGTCAGATGTGTGTAAGAGACAGGCGGCATGGGGTCAGCTTGCCCCAGCTTCGCCATCTTGACCGTGCTTGACCGGGTGTCCTCGCGCACCGGGTGTGGCGCCGCGCCGTGTCCCGGCGGCCCGCGTGACGCAAAAGCGCCGGTAGGGGCGATCTTGTGGGTCCCCAAATCCCGCTTATGGTCTCCGCCTCCGGCGTCCGTATGATGCGATCGTGTTCGATTCCCGGCACATCAAGACGTTCCACGAGGTGGTCCGCTCCGGCTCCTACTCCGGGGCCGCCCGCGCGCTCGGCTACACCCAGCCGGCCATCACCCAGCAGATGAAGGCGCTCGAACGGGCCGTGGGCAGTCCGCTGTTCATCCGGGTGGGCCGGGGGATGCGGCTCACCGAGGCGGGGGAGACCCTCGCCCGGCACGCCGACACCATTCTGACCAGCATCTCCACCGCCCAGCAGCAGATGAGCGCCATCACCCGGCTGCGTTCGGGCCGGGTGCGGGTCTGCGCCTTCCCCAGCGCCAACGCGACCCTCATCCCCGAGGCCATGGCCCGGCTCGCGGCCGCCCACCCGGGGGTGCGGGTGGAGTTGCAGGAGGGCGAGCCGCCGGACTCGCTGGGGCGGGTGGTGCGCGGGGAGTGCGACATCACCCTCGCCTTCACCTATCCCGGGCTGCGCGAGGAGACCCCCGCCGAGCTGGTGGAGATCCCGCTGCTGGAGGACCAGCTGACGGTGCTGCTGCCGACCGGGCATCCGCTGGCCAGGCGGCGGGCGGTCAAGCTGGCCGAGCTGAGCGGGGAGCGCTGGATCGCCGGATGTCTGCGGTGCCGCGCCAACTTCCTCCACGAATGCGCCGAGCAGGGCTTCGCCCCGGACATCGCCTTCACCACCGACGACAATCTGGTGGTGCAGAGCATGGTCGCGTCCGGGCTGGGCGTGGCGATGATGCCGGGCCTGGTGCTGTCGTTCCTGTGCCACCAGAAGGTCACCGGCCGCGCCCTGGACCCCGCTTCGCGCCGCCACGTCTCGGCGTACGTGCTCCGCGAGCACCTGGCGATACCGGCCACCGCGCGGGTGCTGGAGGAGCTGAAGACCGTGGCCGGGAACCGGGTCGGCTGCTGAGCGGTCGTCCGCCGACCGACGACCGCCCAGGGGGTGTCCAGCCAGCCCCACGCATGAGGCGTCCAGCCCGGCCCATGGGGCGTCCAGTCCCGGCCCCATGAGGCGTCCAGCTCCTCCATGAGACATCCATAAGCGGAGCTTGGGGGCGGCTCAACAACCTGTCGTTGGACGTGATGGTGCGGGCGGCAGGACGCTGCCACCATGACCACCCCGACCGCGTATCCGTCCTCCCGTCTTCTCACGGCACGCCTCGGCGCGTTCGTCGGCGACGTCCGCGAGGCCGTCGGCCGGGGTTTGGCGCCCGATGTGACCGCCTACCTGGTGGGCGAGCGGCTCGCGCCCCACCTCGGTGCGGACGATCTGCTCACCCCCGAGCAGCGCGAGGGCGACCCCGACCGCTACCGCCAGCACATCCTGCACGCCGAGCCCGACGGCAGCTTCTCGGTCGTCGCGCTGGTGTGGCTGCCCGGCCAGCGCACGGCGATCCATGACCATGTGTCCTGGTGTGTGACCGGCGTCCACGAGGGCGAGGAGCACGAGCGGCGCTACCGCCTGGTCCCCGACGGCCCGGGCTCGCGGCTGATCGCGGTGGAGGACGTGGTCAACCCGCGCGGCGCGGTGTGCGGGTTCGCGCCGCCCGGAGATATCCACAGGGTGTGGAACGCCTGCGGGAGGAAGGCGATCTCAATCCACGTCTACGGGGCGGACATCGCCCGCCTGGGCAGCAGCGTCCGGCGGGTCTACGACTTCCCGACGGCGGACGGCCAGTGACGCTGACCGCCGCGCCCGGCCGGGCGCGGCAGGCCGCCGGGTGGCGGCCGCCCGCCCCGGCGTACGGGCTCGGGCTCGCCGCGGCCGGGGTGGCGACCGCCTGGGGCGTCCACCGGCTCGTCCCCGCCGTCCCCCTGCTGACCGCCGCCGTGGTGCTGGGCATCGTGACGGCGCATCTGCCGGGGGCGCGCGGTCTGGTCCGGGGCGTCTGCCGGGCCGGGCTCTCCCTCGCCGGGAAGCGGCTGATGCGCCTGGGCATCGTGCTGCTCGGCCTCAAGCTCAGCCTGGACGATGTGCTGGGCCTGGGCTGGGCCACGGTGGCGATGGTGCTGGGCGTGGTCGCGGCCACCTTCTGCGGCACCTGGTGGCTCGGCCGCCGGATGGGGCTGCGCGGTGATCAGCCGCTGCTGATCGCCACCGGCTACTCGATCTGCGGAGCCTCCGCGATCGGCGCGGTGAGCGAGGTGTCGGACAGCGACGAACGGGACGTGGCCACCTCCGTGGCGCTGGTGACGCTCTGCGGCACGCTCGCCATCGCCGTCCTGCCGCTGCTCCAGCACCCCTTGGGGCTCGGCGACGCGGCGTTCGGCCGGTGGGTGGGCGCGAGCGTGCACGACGTGGGCCAGGTCGTGGCCACCGCGCAGACCGCCGGGCCGTCGGCGCTGGGCGACGCGGTGCTGGTCAAGCTGGTGCGGGTGGCGCTGCTCGCCCCGCTGGTCGCGGTGCTCGCGACGTCCGTACGGGCGCGGGGGCGCGCCAAGAGGGGGGTGGGTCAGGCACCGGAGGGCCAGGC
>NZ_JAEEAP010000074.1 GCF_016103465.1 Streptomyces sabulosicollis | reverse complement strand
CCTCCACCGCACCGAGCTCCTCCACGGCCCCGCGGTCGACGGCCCGGCCCGGACACTGGCGGCGGTGGTGACGGGGGATCGCCACCGGTACGGGTGACTACTGGGCACATTTGCCCATGCCCGTGGAGGATTGCGATAGACCTTGTGCAGTCGTCATGCTGCAGCCGACTGCAGGGCTGGGTCGGGAAATCTGGACTTGCCGGGCAGCAGCAATGGGTACGTACCGGATCTGGCGGTTGTGCCGCGCGAGCTCGCCAAGGGCGGCGGAGCCCTGCTCCCCGACCAGACCCTCCTGGTCGTCGACGTGACATCCGACTCGAACGGAGACACCGACCGGGTCGTCAAGCGGCGCCGCCACGCCGAGTACGGCGCCCCGCTGTATCTCCTGGTCGACCGGCAGCAGCGCGCCTGCACGCTCTATTCGGTGCCCGGCAACCTCGGCTACACCAAGGTGGACGGCCCCCACCCCTTCGGCACCCCGCTCCCGCTCCCCGAGCCGTTCGGCCTGGAGCTGGACACCTCCGCATTCTGACGTCCGACGGGCCTCAGCCGCCCGCGAGGCGGGTTCTGACCAGGGTCAGGACCTCCTCGTCCGTCAGGCCCAGGGCGCGGGCCTGGACCACCAGGCCCTGGACGCCCTCCAGGAGCCGGGCGCGGGCCGTGGGCTGGTCGCCGGTGACGACCGCGCCGCGGCCGCGGCGCAGTTCGATCAGGCCCTCCTCGCGGAGCCGTTGGTAGCCGCGCAGGACCGTGTGGACGTTGACGCCGAGGGATTCGCCGAGCGCGCGGGCGGCGGGGAGGCGTTCGCCGGGGCGTACGGTGCCGTCGGCGATCGCGCCGCGCACCGAGGCGGCGATCTGGTCGGCCAGGGGGACCGCGGAGCCGGGGTCGACGCGGAAGAGCATCTCAGCCGCGCTCCCCCGCCGCGGGGCGGCCGCGCTCGATCAGGGTGTTGAGCAGCGCGGCTGCGGTGGCGGCGTCGTCCACCGTCACCGCGAACTCCCGGCCCGTGGCGAGCGTCAGGAACAGCGCGTCGCCGGAGCGGAACACCAGCGCGCTGCCGCCGCCGCGGATCCGGTAGCCCCAGCCGCCGAGGCTCAGCGCGGCGGCCTCGCGGCTGGTGGCCCGCTCGATCCGGTCCAGCGGTATCCGCATCCGGGGCCGCGGGGCGAACCACGAGGCGACGGCGAGGCCCCGGCGGTCGGCCGTCACCCGGCAGCGGGCCGACGCCGTGGTGATCAGCCCGATGACGATCAGCCACGCCCCCGTCCCCGGACCCACGGTGACCAGCACGGCGCCGAGCAGTGTGGTCCCCGCCCCCACGGCGAGCAGCACGGGCGATCCGACGGTGCGCGTCCAGGTGGCCACTTCCCCCTCGGCCAGCGGGAGCCGGGGTGCGGCGGCCCCTTTCCCGGGGCCGGCCCCCGGCGCCGTGTCGCGGCTCGCGATCAGCCAGCCCAGCGCGCCCATGGCGGCCGCGACCGCGAGGGCGATGCCCAGGTGCCACAGGGGCTGGGAGACCCGGGAGGCGCGGACGGCGTCGGCGTTGGCGATGAGCAGGGCGGCGAAGGCGTAGCCCAGCAGTGCGGACATGCCGTAGCCGAGGGCGACCGCGAGCCGTTGGGGGCGGAGGCCCTTGGTCAGGCGGAGGGTGGGTACGAGGGTGAGGAGGCCGGAGCCGAGGAGGACGGTGGTGACCACGGAGAGGAACGCACCCGTACCGGTGAATCCGTCGGCCGTCCCGTCCGCGCCGAAATGCGTGGCGAGCGGGTCCGGCAGCCGGTCGCGCAGACCGGTGAACGTCGCCAGGACCACGGCCCATGCCAGCGCGAAGGGCAGGGCGACGATGAGCGCGCGCCGCCGTACGGGACGCATATGGACCCCCTCACTTCATCAGGCGTTTGCCTGCTTGTTTGCATGCTAATAGAACAATGCCCCGGCGGAGGGGTGTCACTCCTTCAACCTCCCCAGTCGCGTGGGCATCTCATATGTGAGATAGCCTCTTCTCCATGACTGACGACTACCTCTCACGTATCGGCAAGCTCATCCGTGACGCCCGTCAACACCGGGGCTGGACCCAGTCCCAGCTCGCGGAGGCACTCGGCACAAGCCAGAGTGCGGTCAACCGCATTGAGCGGGGAAACCAGAACATCAGCCTTGAGATGATCGCCAGGATCGGCGAGGCCCTGGACAGCGAAATCGTCTCCCTCGGCTACGCGGGTCCGATGCACCTGCGGGTGGTCGGGGGCCGCCGGCTGTCCGGGGCCATCGACGTCAAGACGAGCAAGAACGCGTGCGTGGCGCTGCTGTGCGCCACGCTCCTCAACGCGGGCCGTACGACACTGCGGAGGGTCGCCAGGATCGAGGAGGTCTACCGCATCCTCGAGGTCCTGGGCAGCATCGGCGTCCGCACCCGCTGGATCAACGACGGCGCCGATCTGGAGATCGTGCCGCCCGCCGAGCTGGACCTCGAGGCCATGGACACCGAGGCCGCGCGCCGGACGCGCAGCGTCATCATGTTCCTCGGTCCGCTGCTGCACCGGATGGACCGCTTCCGGATCCCCTACGCGGGCGGTTGCGACCTGGGCACCCGCACCGTGCAGCCGCATATGACCGCCCTGCGCCACTTCGGCCTCGAAGTGACCGCCACCGACGGGATGTACCACTCCCACGTCGACCGCTCGGTGGCCCCCACCCGCGCCATCGTGCTGACCGAACGCGGCGACACCGTCACCGAGAACGCGCTGCTGGCCGCCGCCCGGCACGACGGTGTCACGGTGATCCGCAACGCCTCGTCCAACTACATGGTCCAGGATCTCTGCTTCTTCCTGGAGGAGTTGGGGGTCAAGGTCGAGGGCGTGGGCACCACGACGCTGACCGTCCACGGCGTGTCCCACATCGACCGCGATGTCGACTACTCGCCCTCCGAGGACCCGGTGGAGGCGATGAGCCTGCTGGCCGCCGCCGTCATCACCGAGTCGGAGCTGACGATCCGCCGGGTGCCGGTGGAGTTCCTGGAGATCGAGCTGGCCGTCCTGGAGGAGATGGGGCTGGACCACGAGCGCGGCCGGGAGTACGCGGCGGACAACGGCCGCACCCGGCTGGTCGACCTCACCGTGCGGCCGTCCAAGCTGCAGGCCCCCATCGACAAGATCCACCCGATGCCGTTCCCCGGCGTCAACATCGACAACGTCCCCTTCTTCGCGGCGATCGCGGCCGTCGCCCAGGGCTCGACGCTGATCCACGACTGGGTCTACGACAACCGCGCGATCTACCTCACCGAGCTCAACCGCCTCGGCGCCCACGTCAAACTCCTCGACCCGCACCGCGTCCTGGTCGAGGGCCCCACCCGCTGGCGCTCCGCCGAGATGATGTGCCCGCCCGCCCTGCGCCCCGCCGTGGTCGTCCTGCTGGCGATGATGGCCGCGCCGGGCACGTCGGTGCTGCGCAACGTGTACGTCATCAACCGCGGCTATGAGGACCTCGCGGAGCGGCTGAACTCGATCGGCGCCCAGATCGAGACGTTTCGCGACATCTGAGCCCGCGTCATGCCGCCGCGCCCGGCACCACCTGCGCGGAAGCGCTTCAGAGAAGGGTGCGGCGGCATCCGTGGGACCTGAACGCGGACCGTCTCAGCCGGTGTGTTCGGGCAGCACCAAGCGGAACGCGGCGCCGGTGAGGGCCGGGTTATCGGATTCGATCACCTCGATGTCGGCGTAGACCGACTCGGTGGCGTGGGCGCGCAGGAAGCGGACGACCCGGTGGAGTCCCTCCCCTCGCCCATCGCCCCGGGTGGTCCAGGTGCGCCCGAAGACCCGTCCGGGCCTGCCACCGACTTTCTCCGGCAGCCCCGGTCCGCTGTCCCTCACCTCGACCAGCACTTCGGGGCTGTCCAGCTTCACCAGGACCTGGATCACCCCGTCCCGTCCGGCCATGGCCTCGGCCGCGTTGTCCATCACCTCGTAGAGCACGGCCCGCAGCACGGGCTCGGGCATGCCCACCCGCAGTCCGGGCGGGCAGCGCAAGTCCAGACGCGTCTTCGGATGGGTATGCGCGAACTCCGCGGCCAGCGACTCGAGCACCGCGGCCGGCTCCGTGTCCGGCCGTTCCCACGCGCCGCCGGACTCCTCGATGTCCTGCTCACGCAACTGGCGTTCCGCTTCGGCGGCGAGCTCGGCCCGTCCCGGTGGGTCCACGCCCTCTTCCCCGGCGGCGCGCCAGCGGGCGTACGCCGGGACGGTCGCGAAGCGGTTGAGATGCCAGGCCGACGAGCTGTCGCGCTCCTCCTCCTGGACGTGTGCGAGTCTCTCCAGCAGGGCTGTCAGCTGTTGCTCCGCCTCGGGGCGGAGGGTACGCGTGATCCCGTTCAGGGGAACTCGCAACGTGCCGTCGGCAGCCGGGGCGGCCCACACCAGCAGACCGTGGCGCACCAGAGCGTCAACCCCGCCCGGGATCTCGGCTCTGACCCGGGGCGGGGCGGCACACGCCTCGGCCATGTCCGCCGCGTCCTCCCGGCTGACGTGCCCGGTCGCGGCATCGCTCGCGGCCAGCGCGGCCCACCACGCGGCCTCGGCGACGGGCCCGGCGCACCGGGCCGTCAGCTCCTCCCGGAGCGCGTGGGTCAGCGCCTCGTCCCGCTGCCAGCCGCCCTCCGCCGCCGCCCAGCGCTCCACCGGACTGCCGCTCGCCATGGGGTTCTCGGCATAGCGCAGCATCACCAGGAGCAGGTGGGGATCCATTCCCGTGCAGTTCTCCATCGCCTGCACGGCCGTCGGGCCGCAGCGCAGGGACAGATGGCTGATCCAGCGGAGCGTCCGCCACGCCCCGTCGGGGTCGTCTCCGAGGACCCGGGCAAGGTCGGTGCCGCTGTTCCCGGTCAGCGCGGTCACCGGCCACTGCGGGGCGAGGATACCCAGAGCGGCGGCTGCTCGGTCCTGTTCGTGGTCGAGCACCACCAGTCGCAGCAGGTCCCGCAGCGACAGGACCGCCGCGGCCCGCCGGTCGGTGTAGCCGGGTGCCTCCACGCCGGGGCCGACCACCACATACGGTGCCTGTTCCTCACGTTCTTCCGGCAGGCCGACGGCGTCGGGTCCGCCGACGTACAGGTCGACGCGCCCGGTCGGATGCAGCCGCGTGAGGGCGGGGTCGGCGAACAGCCCGTCGAGGAAGGCAAGATGGAAGGGACTGTTCTCGATGGGTGTGGCCACGACGGGCCCGGCGGACGCGCCGAGGAAGCGGCTGAGCGCCCGCGCGAAGCCCTCGACCGCTTCGGTGGACCTGTCGTGGTCGAGTCGCCCGTAGGTCTCCAGCACCTGCTGCCCGCTGGGGTCCGCCGCCCGCCATTCGAAGAACTCCGGGGGGCGGCGCCGCCCGGAGTTGAGGTGGTACTCGAGGAACGTCCGCGGGTCCCACTCCTCCTTCCAGGCCGGCGGCCCGGTCGTGCCCTCGGGGATCGCGGCCCCGGGTGGCTCACGGTTCAGCAGGGCGGCCGCGGCCACCAGTTCGCCCGCTTCGATCAGGGTCCTGATACGCCGCACGGCTCCGTCCGCGCGCCGCGGCCCGGCGTCCGCCTCGGTCCTCAGGAGCCGATCCTCCAGCTCGCGGGCGGCCTCCGCGATCACCCGCTCCAGCTCACCGGCCAGTTCGTCCAGCCGCGCCACGACCAGCGGCCGACCCGACCGCGCCTGCTCCACCAGCAGATCCGTCTCGGTGGCGTCCACCTCCCAGGTCACACCGGCGGCCGCGGCCCGCCGGCGCAGCGTGGCCACACGCTGCCGTACGAACTCCGTGGCCTTCACGCGCAGGCCCTCCAGCTGCCGGGTCAGCCGCTCGGCCTCGTGGGCCCGCAGGCCCTCGCACCCGGCGAGCAGGTACTCGGCGGAGTCGAACTCCCCCCGCTCCAGCAGTTCCTCGCAGACCACACGAGCAGGTCTGCCGCCGAGGTGAGCCAGCACCGCGCGGCCCAGCGCGACGGCATCCTCCGGAGCGTAGTCGTCTCGTTGCCGCACCAGGAGGCCCAGCACTTCCGGGTACCGGAACCGGCCCGGCCAGGTCCGGAGCAGTTCCCGCGCGATCCCCAGATGACTCCTCACCTGGCTTTCGTGACTCGAGGCTCTCACGCGTTCTCCTTCCCGGCCCTCGGCAGTGCGGACAGCGCCTCCAGCAGCGCCTTGACCGGATGGCAGGCCGGCTCGCCCAGTCCGTCCGCCTCCTTGAGGAGACGGTGCCAGTCACGGTCCAGATGCCGGGCGAACCGCCGTTGTGGCGCTGTCAGAACGGGACCGACGGCAGAACCCTGCCGCCGGTCCCCGGACTGGGCGATCAGGGCCCGGGCCTCGGCGATGAACTCGGAGACCCGGCGCGCGTAGGAGAAGTGGTTGCTCCACTCGATCTTCCGCAGGCCGAGCTCCGTCGACATCCGGTCCATCCGGTTCCGGGTCTCGTTCTCACCCTGCGGCAGCATCGCGACGGTCTCCGCCCACCGGTCGGGCGGCATCGGATCGTGCGCCATCTCACGGACCTCGGCGAGCATCCCCGCCGGGAGGAACAGCGCGCGGTGGAGTCGCTGCCCGTCCTGGAAGCCGAAGTGGTTCCTGACCTGCTCGAAGTTGTCCACCTCGGCGGCGAGCCGACCCCATCTCTCGCCGGCCCTCGCCGACCGCTCCTGATCCGCCGCCCATTCCTTGACGTCGTGCAACGGCAGCGGGGCCGGAGTTGCCGCGAAGCACGTCCGGGCGGCCTCGGCGAGGTCCAGCCAGGCCGGCGGCAGGCCCTCGGCGGGGCTGCCCTCCATCAATTGCCGACACACCGTCACTCCCGTGTCACCCCCGTGGAGCAGCATCTCCGCGACGGCTCCCGCCAGAGCGACGGTGCGCTCCTCCGGCCCGGCCTCCTCCAGCGCCAAGGTGCTCCAGAAGAGCTGGTCGCCGACCGGGCCGTGCTCCAGCGGCAGCGCCACGGCGGCCAACTCCACGGAGAGCGCCCCGGGCCGGCCCCCGAGCAGCGGCGTCAGGAGGTACGCCTCCATGAAGGCTCCCCGCCGCCACGCGTCGTGGAGAAGCCAGCGGCCCCACTTCTCCCGGTGGCTGCCCCCGTCCTCGGTGCTCAGCAGCAGGCCGGCGGCTCTCCAGCGGAGGTCGTCCGGGTCGGGGTTCGCCTTCTCGCGGCGGTCGAGTGTGGTCCACGGGTCGTCCTCCACCGGGATGGAGGACAGCACGCCCGTCGTGGGTTGGTAGTCCGGCCGGGCGGCGTCGGTCGCGGTCGCGCCCTCGAACCACTCGGGGATGCCGAGCTCGCGGGCGAAGTCCGCGGTGAGCGCGCTGCCCATGATGTGCAGGCCGACCTGGGCGACGGTGCCGCGTGCGGAATGCACCGTTTCGTGGCCCACCGGGTGGTAGCTGCCCACGACGAACTCGTGGTCGCTGAGTACCGCTCGTGCCCTGGCCTTGCTGTTGCGCAGGGTGCCGTCGGTCTTCAAGCTCCTGAGCAGCTCGTCGTACGACGCGTTGACACGACGGCCACCCGACAACGGCGGATGCTGGAGGTGCACCGTCCCGCCCCGGTCCCGCAGGCGTTTCAACCGCTGCGCCAGCGAGGTGTCGCAGGACTCCTGCTCGGCCCGGTCGTCGGCCACCGCCAGCCGTTCGAAAGTGCCGGTGACGAACCGCTGCACCAGCTCGGTGTACAGGCCGTCCGACACCGCACGCACCACCGAGTCGCGGCCCTGGTACACGCCGTTGACCGCCTCCACCAGCTCCTTGAGCACGCGCCCCCAGGCGGCCGCCCAGGTGACCTGGGAGCCGATGCGGTCGGCTTCCCAGTCGTCCGGCAGCTCGGGCAGCTCCCACCGCCACCACCTGCCCGGCTCCGCCGGGGCCTCGTGCTCCCCTCGTCCGAAGTCGTCGGGCGCGATGGCGATGCGCCGCGCGGTCTCCCAGTACGGGTAGACGCGGCGTACCCAGCTCAGCAGGTCGGCGACGCACAGCGGTGGTGTCTCGGTGTTCTCGGCCGACTCCACCAGCACTCCGGCCCCGGTGTCGGCCGACAGGAAGCTGCGGGAGCCGACGTAGGCCGCCCGGTTGTCGCGGATGACCAGGGATGCCGCAGTGCAACTGCTGCGCTTCTCCACCAGCACCTTGTCCGGGTGACGCGCCTTCAGGTCCAGAAGCGCCGTCTCGACCCTGGGTTCCAGCTTCGCCAAGGCATGCTCACCCCAGAGGACGACGAGCGTAACGCCCCTTTTCACGGCCAGCTCAAGGCGCGGAAGAACCGGGTTGAGGGAGTCGTAGCTGATGTTCGGCGCCGCGAGCACCAGTTGGTGAACGGCCGTGTCGATCAGGTCGGACACCACATAGCTGACACCGGGCCCGGGAGCCACACGTTCTGCCAGGCAGCGAGCCTGCCACGCTTCGGCGACCTGGTCACGCACCTGACGCGTTCGGGACGACAGCATCGCGTGCCGACCCGGCAGGTCCTGGATCTCCGGACCGGTCAGACCGTCGGCGAGTGACTCCAGGTCGCGGATCAGCTCCTTGAGGGTGTCGGCCCGCACCGCCTCCGGCACCTGGCGGTTCACCAGCCGCTTCGCGAAGACGCTGTCCGGTCGGGTGCGCAGCAGGTGGGCGACATGGGCCTGGAAGAGCTGTACGCCCCGCCTGCTCCAGCTCGGCGGCGTCTCGACCGGGACCGCGGCGAGCTGACCGCTGGCAGGGTCCTTCTTCACCACCACTTCGACCGTGGTCCACCGCACCGCTTCCGGCGGGCTGAGCACCGGGTTCGCGAAGGACACGTTCAGGACCTTGCGGCGGATCCCCTGGGTCCGGCGTTCCTCGGCCACCGCCTGCCGCACAGCGCGCAGAAGTTCCGTCTGCGGCAGGTCCTCCTCCGAGACGCCGCGGGCCATCGGCATCTCGAGCGCGCCCAACGGCGCCCTGCCGCGTCCCTGTTTGTACGGCAGGACGGTCTCGGTCACCGGATCGAACAGAAACTTGCGTGGTTCGACCTTGGTCGCCACCGCCTGGGCCCCGTCGCCCTCACCGAGAATCGCCTCGGCCGCCGGGGTGCCCTCCAGGGTGTGCTGGGTGAAGTCGACGGCCAGGAAGCCCCTGCTCCATAAGTCGTGCACCACGTCCAGCATCAGACGGCGGGGGAGCGAGAAGAGCTCACCCAGTCCGTCGACGCTGCGGCGGCCCCCGGCCACCGCCGCCAGTACGAGTTCCTCGAGGGTCGAGGCGCCGGCCTCCGAACCGAGTTCCACGCGCAGGGTGATGACGCGGCAGGGCAGGGCCACGAGGGTCGTGTCGGTCACCGGGGGTCCTCCGAAAGAGACTGCGAAGGCTCTCCGTCCCCGGCCCGCCTGGGCGTGGGCAGGACCCTGCTCCTGCCGCCCACGACCTCTTCGGTCACCGCGTCCACGATCACTCCCACCTCGCGGAAGACCTGGATGACCGTCCGCCAGTCCTGTCCTCCGTACTGCTCGAAGTGCGGCAGATCGCCGACCACCACGAGCAGTTGCCGGGCTCGGGACAGCATCACGTTGATCACTTCGGGCTGGGCGGTGTGCCCGATGTTCTCTCGGGCGCCCTCTCCTCGGTCACCGCTGCGGACCAGGGAGACGATGACCGTCTCGGCCTCACCGCCCTGGAACGAGTGAACGGTGTGTGCCCTTCCCTTGAGCCCCTTGCCCTCGAGGACCTGGACCTGTTTGCGGTAAGGGGTGACGACCACGAGTTCCCCGGGGTCCGTCCGGTCGGCCAGCCCGAGCTGGGCCACCAGCTCCTCGATCACCTCCGCTTCGCCGTCGTTCGCCCAATAGGGCCGGTCCCCGCAACCGTCGTGCCGGGAGGTGTCGAGCCACACCAGCGGGGCGTTCTCCAGGTACGGCGGGTCCACCCGCCCGTGGATCTGCTCGATGTACGGATCCGGCTTCAGGAAGGTGCCGGGTGCGGAGCCGGACAGCCCGGCCGCGTCCGCGCCGTCCGCGATGGCATAGAACGCCCTCGCGAAGGGCTGCGCGATATCGGGGTGCATGCGGAACTGGGTGTCCAGCACGTCGACCGGGCGCGAGGCCGAGGCGCTCTGCCCGGGGTCGTGCCCCTCGAAGAAGCGACGGAACATCTGCAGATGGTCCAGGTACCTGTGCCGGTTCGCGTAGTGGGTCTTGATCTGGTCGTGCTCGTGGGACCCGAGCCCCTCGAGGAACGTCTCCACGTCCCGCGCCCGGTGCGGACCGAGCTGCCTGTAGTCACCGACCAGCGTCCACCGGACACCTCGGACCAGTGGCATGACGATCTCGGTCGGCCACGCCTTGGCCGCCTCCTCGATGATCACCCAGTCGAAGACGTCGCTCGGGTCCCGGATCTCGTCGGAGAGGGCTCCCGCGGTGGAGCAGGTGGCGAACACGATGTCGGCGCCGGACTTGACCCGCTCGGTCAGCTCCACCATGTTGTCGCGCGCGAGACCGGCCCAGCGCTGCATCAATCGCTGCTCGTCCTCGTCGTTCGCTCCCTGACATCCGTTGGCCACTCGGCGCCCGATGTGGGCCACGAGGTCCTGGACGATCTGGTCGGCGGTGAACTTCTTGAGGGAATCACGCAGTTCCTCCCCCGCCTCCCTGGACCGGGAAAGCTCGCGGAGAGCGAGGATGGAGCGGTCGTCGATCCGCTGCTCCAGCTCTTTGACGATCTTCTCGGCCAACTGGTCGAGCGCGTCGTTCGACTGGGCGCTCACGAGCACCCGGGCACCGTGCTCCGTCTCCAGGAAGTCCCTCAGGGCCTTGGAGACCACGGTGCTCTTGCCCGTGCCGGGCGGACCCTGCAGGGCGTAGAAGGGGTGGAAGCGCAGCATGTTGGAGACGATGGACGCCCCCTTGCCCCGCAACTCCCTCTGATCCCGGGACGTACCTCCCCTGTTCCGCAGCTCGATGGACGACGGAGAGTCCAGAATGCGAATCAAGCCCGGTTTGTGTGTGAGCGAGTCGAGACCGCGGACCTCCCGGCGCAGCTGGATCTCGGTGCCGCGGTCCTGGTCGAACCGGAGCCAGCCCCGCTCGGGCAGCCAGCGCCCCGCCGGCACGACGACCACGACCGAGTCCGCGTCCAGGCGCTTCTCCAGGCGCACCGTCACCGGCCCCCGGCCGAAATGGGGCTCCACGGGATTGCCGTCCTTGGTGGTGCGATCGTCCACCACGGTGATCTTCGCGCGTGGGTGTTCGGCGAGCAGCTGCCGGGCGAAGTCTCCGAGGGCGGGACGACGCCGGGCGTCCGCGTACGACGCGAGCAGCGGATCGCCGTGGATCCAGCGGCGGTCACGGTCGTGGTCGTGCGTGAGGACGACCACGTCCCCCTCGTCGCTCCGCGCCCGTACGTAGGGGTACTGACGCGCTCTGAGAGCGATGCCCTGATACTCCAGCATGAAGCGGTAGGACTGCAGAAGCCGCTGGGACTCCTGGTGTTCGACCACCCGGTCGGTGACGACGGCCTGGGTCAGGTCCTCCCAGGACGGGCGGCCCTCGCGTTCCGAGGTCAGTGACTGGTCGAGCCGGAAGGGCACGAGGTCGAACCTGCCGATGCTGCGCCGTGGCCAGGTCGCCAGCACGTCGTCCGCGTACCGCTTGTCCAGCACGTACTTGATCATCAGGGTGTCGGTGTGGATCTCCCTTCGACGGCCTGAGATCGCTTCGTCATAGTGGAAGGCGCAGAACCACACTGCCTGGGTGCCGATGAGGACCCACTGCGCCTCGGCCAGGGACTGCGGGGAGTCTCCGTGGACGAACCCCTGGGCGCCGGTGGCGCTGTGCACGAGTTGGGCCTGCCGCAGTTCGTCCTCGAGGAAGGTCTGCAGTTCCCGGCAGCCCTCCGGAGTGTCGGGGCTGTGATCGGTCCAGCCCCGGTCCACGGTGTGGATGGACCGCTCCGGCATGAAGGCCAGCAGCCGGGGCCGTTCCGTCGGCTTCTCCGGGCCGAGGCTCAGCGAGATGTCCGTCCAGTGACGCTGCAGGGCGGCGGCCGCGTCGAAGGAGGAGATGCGGCCGCTGGGGGACGGGTCGAGCATGTCCACGAGTACGTCCCGCAGCCGGCGCGGAACGCCGGTCGCACCGCTGAGCCTGCGGCGCATGGCCGCGTGCAGGGCGGCCAGGGCCTCGGGCAGCAGCTCCTGCGGGGACTTCTCCACCCTCGCGCACTCGTCGGGCAGCAGGTCGGTGACCGCGCCGAGAAACAGCTCCCAGCCCAGCACGCCCAGGCCGAACACATCGGTGGTGCCGTGGTCCAGCCGACGGACACGTACCTCGCCGAAGACCGAGGGGTAGGTCTCGGGAGCCAGGTAGGCCAGGTGCCGGGCCCTGGCCACGTTGGGGGGCGGGGTGAGGAAGAGGTCGCGGACGGCTCGGGCATGGGCGTCGTCCGGGCCGCCGACGTTGTGCAGCAGGTTCTTCACCAGGGCGCTGAGTTCGAACCGGGTCAGGGCCAGGGCCGCCCTTGCCGGCCGCTTCGGGTCCTTGGCCCACCGGATCGCCCCGAGGGTCAGGTTGCGGTGCACGATGCGGGTGCCGTGCAACTGGCTGAGGGCGTCCACCAGCAGGCCGAACTGCTCGAAGGCGACCACCGGCTGTTCGCCGACCCAGGTCAGGACGTCGCCCCAGTCCTCCTCCGCCAGGGGCCTGCCGATCTTGCGCGTCATGATGAACGCCACGTGATTCGTCCTGTCCCACCGTCCGTCCACGATCTCCGGAAGCGCGGGATGACCCAGCATCCTCAGCCGGAGGAGATTGCGGACCTCGTGCTCCCACAGTTCGCCCGCCAGATCGTCCACCCCGTGGAAGAGCGACACCTCGCGGGGAAAGTCCACGCCCTGCGAAGGCATCAGCACGAACCGCGTCAGCCAGCCGTCGATCACGTGCTCGACGGGACCATCGATCTTGTAGGTCCCGTCCTGAGGCGCGTACACGGCGCGCGAGCCGGTGAAGAGATCCTTGATCTGCAGCTCCAGGTCCAGTTCCCGTTCCTGCCACGGCTCAGACATCGTCGTCCCCCATCTCCTCGTTCCCGCTGTCGAAGGCTCCGGTTCCGACCGCCAGGACGACGACGCCGTCCCTGAGCGCCACCGCCAGCCGCCCGCCGGACAGCGCCGTGAGCCCCAGGCCCGAAGAGCCCAACCGCACCCGGTGGGTGGGCTGCCAGGAACCGTCCGCGCCCTCGCGCCACACCACGACGTCGCCCTCGTGATCCGCGCTCGCCCGTACCCCCCGCCATGGCTCACCGCGCAGGGGCACCCAGCCGAGGACATCCCCCCGGTGCTCGCGCTCGACGGCCGCGGGCCAGTCCCCATCGGCGCCGTCCCACCCCGGGCGGGCCGTCGCGAGCGGGTCGTGGGGTGCCTCTTCCGCCAGCTCCCGGCCGTCCTCCGCTCGCAGGATCCGCACGGCCGTCCCGGTCCGTCCTGCCGAGCGGACCTTCTGGAGAAGTGCCAGGGTCTCCGTGCCGTCCTGTGTGATGTACCTGCGCATGCCGGCGATCGGGCCCCACGGAGGCGCGGTGGACGCCGTGTCGGCCACGTGGACCGAGGGGTCCCACAGGTGGATCGCCGGGCTCCGTTCCACCACTGCCGCGACGACCTGCCCTCCGCCGGGGCCTTCGAGCACGCGGACCTCACGGATCCCGGCGGAATCGCCGCCGCTCACCAGCTGGCGGGCATGTCCCTCACGCAGCGTCCACAGGCCCCGGTGGTCTCCCAGCACGATGGCCCCGCCCCCGTCGGACGCCTGCCATACGGCGAGCACCGGGGGGCTCGCCCCCAGCCTGACCGGCGCCGCTCCTTCCGGCGCGGCCATCGGGACGACGGTGCCGTTCCGCTCGGCCGGGTGCCGGAGCCACACGGATCCGTCCTGGCCGGCGATGGCCAGCGTGCCGTCGGCGGTGGCGGTGAGGGCTGCCAGCGGCCGCCGCAGGCGCACCGTGTCCATGTGCTCCGGGAGGTCCCCGGACACGTCCCACAGGGTCAGGTCGCCTGTCCGGCCCGCCACCGCCAGCCACTGCCGCCCCTCGGGCCCGGTGACCGGGGCCAGCCCCACCACCTCGCCGTCGACGGCACGCAGCGCGGGTGACAGCCGTCTCGTCGCCGGTTCCAGGACGGCCAGCCATCCGGCATCCCCGGCCACCGCGAACCGGCCGTCTGGCAGAGGTGTCACATGCCAGATCGTGTGCGGGGTCTCCTCGACCACTGGTGCCGGACGTTCGGCGTCGGTGTCCCAGATCGCCAGGGTGCGGTCGTCGTACGCGGCGACGAGCAGGCCGGGGCCCTCTCCGTTCGTGGCGCCGCTCGCGGCGACCGCGGTCACCGGGCTCTCGCCGATGCGCATCAGCAGGACGGGAGCGTGCGTCCGCCAGGGCTCCCACACCACCACGGACCCCTCGCGGGTGCCGGTCACAAGCCACGGCCGGCCGGGGTGCGCCGCCAGCGCCGTGACCATCTCACCGGCGCCGAGCTGCAGATGCGCGGGGGTGCGCCGCACCGTCCCCCAGCAGACCTCCCAGGCCGCCCCGGTGCCCGCGGGGTGCAGGGTGCCGCAGGCCCGCAGGCCGCCGAGCTGGCGCAATCCGGGCCGGTCGGCGGCCTCTGACCGCTCGATCAGATGCGCCGACGCGGCGGTGCCCAGCACTTCGACGGGGAGGTCGGCCGGCGTCGCACCTCCGTCACGACGGCCGGGCGACAGGGCCAGACCGCACAGCGCCGCGACGTCCAGCCGGTCCAGCACGGCTGGGTACCGGGCCAGTTCCCGCCACCCCGGCGTGCCGCAGTCGGCGGCATACTCGGCAAGACGGCTTTCCAGGTGAGGGCTGAGCGGCTGTCCCTCGGTGGCCTGCTCGGCGGCCAGGTCCAGCAGCGCGGTGAGCATCGCCAGGCGCTGCCCGGGCGTGACGTCGGCGGCGAGCCGGTCGGCGTAGGTGCGGTGGGCCAGCCGGAAGACGCTGCGCCGGTCCTCCCCGTCCAGCAGGACGTAGGCCGCCGCCTTGGACAGGAAGTCGGAGAGTGCCCGTTCGTCCAGCGGCCGATCCACTCGCGCGGGTTCCACCGCGGCGAGCCCTGCCGCCGCCCGGAGCCAGATCCCGTCGGCGCGGGACAGCCCTCTGCCGTGGGCGAGGGCAAGGGCCTGGAGGAACGGCAGGGCCGTGGGCAGGTCACGGGTGATGTGCTCCACGGCCGCCCCGAACAGGCCGGTCCGGTCCCTCTCCAGGAGACGGCGGAGCGCGTGCCGCGCATCGGTGGCCGAGGAGAGCAACTGGGGGTTCCGCTGTATCTCCTGAACGACCAGGGACGCCTGGAGGAACTGCCAGGACCCGTCCCTCACATGCTGCTCGACGGCCTCCCGGACCGTTCCGACCACGGTCTCCTGCCACTCGGGGTCGTCCGTCGAGTGCTCGCGCAGAACTCGGCGCACACCGTCTGCCGCGTAGTCGGCGGCGGCGACCGGATCGGGCAGGAGTTCCATCACCCGCGCCCTTTCGGTGTTCGAGCCAAGCACGGCCGGTAAATCGACCCGGCTGCCGCCGGGGTACTGCTCGTCCCGGTACGGAGTGCGTCGGGTTCCAATGATCAACAAGGTGTTCGGGTGATCGGTCGCCTCACGCAGCAGGGACGCCACGTGGACGGGGTCCCGGGCCTCGTCGAGCGCGTCGGCGAGGAGCACCATCCTGCCAGGCGGGCCGGGAGCGGCGGTACCTTGGGACGGGGCCGCGTACCCACCCGGCGGGCCCGCCGCCGAAAGCCCCGGAACCTGGGCGAGTTGGCCCCGCACCTGCGCCGTGGTGCTTCCCGTCAGCCGTAACACGGCGCCGACCCGAAGCCCCGCGGCCGCCCCGGGGCCGGTCGCCTCTCTGATCCGCCTCAGCGCCTCGCCGAGGAAGGCTGACTTCCCGACGCCGGGCGCGCCGTGGACGATCAGTACCCTCCGCGCCCCCGGCTCGGCGCACCACTGGCGCACCGCCGCGAGTTCCGCCTCCCTGCCCGTGAAGAGCGGTGCGACCTCCAGGAACCCTGTGCCGCCCGGGTCTTCGGGCGGCTCCTCCGGGCGGGCGCCGGGTGGCATCGCGGCGTCGAAGTCCGTCTGCATGCGCCGCTCTTCGGCCACTGTCGTGGCGCCGGGCAGCGGTACGCGGTCGCGCGGCCTGAGGGCCAGTTCGCGGCATGACTCACCGATGAACTCGCACGAGTGGTTCGCCTCGATGAAACGACGTCGCAGATCCCAGAGCCTGACCTCGTCGTGGCTCGAGAGCCCGTCCAGGTACTCCTCCAGCACCTGGCGGAACGTTCCCAGGTACGCCTGAGCCCCGGATTTCCCGGTCGCGATCAGCAGGATGGAGTAGCGCTCCCTGGGAGGGTCGCCGAACCTGCTCCGCAGGGCTCCGGCGAAGTCGGACGACTTGCACGCCTCGATCACCACGATCGCCCAGTGCCCGTCCTCGGCACGGCGGTTCCTCGCCTCCGCGAAGAGGTGGTGGGCGAACAGGTCCGGCGTCACCTGGGCGTCGCCCCGACGCTCCTTCGAACCCGGGACGACCAGTGCGGGGCCCATGGTCTTCCTGACGCCGTGGCCCAGCCAGACCAGGACCGACGGCCGGTCCTTCGGCCGGCGTTCCGCGGGCTCCCCGTACTCCCCCGACCAGCGGGCCAGACCGTCGTCGGCCTCGTCGAGGGATTTCAGCGTGGCGGGGGCCGGGTCGCCGGCGGGCCCTGGTCCGTGCGCGGGGTGCGGTGCGGGGTGTCCGCCGAGCCGTCGCAGGAGGTCGACGATGGCAACGGCCTCGGAGCCGGTGTCCACCTCCTCGAACCCGACGACAGGGCCGACGGGCAGGACATGAACGTCGAACGCGTCGGCCACGTCGTCGTGGGCGGGAATGTCCTGCGGGACAGCGGTGAGCCGCTGTCCGTGGCCGCCCCCGGCGCTTCCGGCGTCGTCACCCGTAGCGGTGGCCTCACACACCGTCGAAACGAACTCCGCCGTCATGACGTCAGCCGTCGTACCCCATCTCGAGGACCGGGACGAGCAGCCGCTTGGGCTCGTCCCCGCCGACCACTTCGACCTCGTACATCCCCGGGCGGTCGGGCTGACAGGCCGCCTCCAGGACACCGGGCCTGCCCGGCGCCGGTCTGAGGACGGGGTTCAGCTCCTCGTCGAGACGGCTGACCTCACGCACCGTGCACTCCAGGTCGGCTCCCCGGCCGACACCGCCCACCTCGATGGTGAAGGGCTCGTGCAGGCCGGCCCATTCGGGTGCGTGCAGTGCAAAGGCGCTCTCGTCCCCGAGCATGGCGCCCCGTTCCTCCGGGTGACGCAGCCCGTGCATCAGCCCGGAGGCCATGTCGAGGACGCTCCGGCTGCGGATGAGATGGCCGTGCTCGTGGTAGAAGTGGACCGGCCGGACGGTGCCGGGGAGTTGGGCGGCGTGTTCGTACACCGTGCCGTCGCCCGTGCGGGGGTCCTGCTGGGCCCGGCCCTCACGGCCCAGGAGCAGCCGGCCGTCGTTGTAGCGCTTGAACAAGTACCGTGCGAACACCGCGGTACCGCCGTCGAGCCGGTAGCTCGTCCAGGTCCGCTGCCCCAGGCCGACCACCGTGATGTGCTCGGGAAGGGTGGTGCCCGACCTGCTGGTCCGCCAGTCCAGGGTCGTCTTCGCCAACTCCCGCCGGCCCCCGAGCGACACGATGTCCTCGATGTCCGGCACGCGCATGTCACCGTCCTCCTCACACGCCCGGTAGGCGGGGAGGAGGTCGTACAGCCCCGGCATGGTCGGGGCCACCTCGCGCAGCACCGCTGGTGGCACGGGAAGGGGCAGCCCCTTGCCGGAGTTGAGCATCAGCACCGCCTTCACCGAACCGTGGAACGGGGTACCGACGGTCATGACCGCACGGATGTCGTCCCGAATCGTGGGGTCGCGGTGCAGGACCTCCCGGATGAGCAGGCCGCCCATGGAGTGGGCCACGACCACCAGTCGGGCCGGCCCCGCCTCGGGGTTGTCGTGCAGGTACTGCCGGTGCGCGGGGTGGGCGCGCCATGCCTCCAGACGCCGGCGGACCGCCTTGGCGAGCAGGGCACCGTTGTACTCGACGGACAGCCGCCAGTCGTAGGGGAAGGCCAGGAGGGCGTCCTTGTGCACCACGCTGGACCGCATCTCCGAGACCAGGGAGGTGTACGGGTGGGCGGAGCCGAGCCCTGGCATCCATTCCGCGCTTTCGAGGAGGCCCGTCACCTCGACGCGCCCGGTGCGGCCCTCGCGTTCGGCCTCGGTCACCGCAAGGTCCCGCAGAGCGCGCATATGGGCCCGTGCCGTGTACTGGACCAGGCGTTTGACACCCCACAGGGGCCTGCCGCTCTCGGCGTCCCTGAGCTCGCTGCCCATGATGCCGGGCACGATCACCACGACGTCATGTAAGGGTCGCCCCGGGTTTCTTCTGCTCATGAACGTCGTCCCGAACGGTTCTGGCGGCCAACTCGCCCCGTGTGGCCGGTGTCACGGACGGAATCCAAAAGGCTAGCACGACAAGTCATGCCCTATACGAACCCAAGCCAACTACGCCCAGGGGAGATTGACCTCATGCCCCGACGAATCCGCCGGGAGCCGGTGTCTCCACGGCAGACGGCACGGCGGAGGGCTGTTTAAATAAATTAGGAATAATTCTTGACAGGGTATCGGCCGCGGGCCACAGTCTTCGCCGTGACGCCGCCGACGCCCTGGCCGAGGGCGGCCGCGGCACGTCTCCTTCCTGCTTCCCAACCCCGGGAGAGGCACGTGACTTCACCCCCGCCCGCACGGAGACCCCGCCACCGCACACTCGCCCGGGGTGCCGTCGCGGCCGCGACCGCCGTGGTCCTGGTGACGGCCGCGACGCCCACGGCCACGGCCGCGCCCGCCGTGGACCAGGGGGCGCCCGCCGTGGACCAGGGGGCGCCCGACTACTACGACAGCGGGCTCGCCCCGAGGCCCTACATGGGCTGGAACACGTACTACGGGCTGGGAGCGCCCACCGAGAAGGAGGTGCGGGCGGTCGCCGACAGGCTCGTCGGCAGCGGGCTGCGCGACAGCGGGTACGACATCGTGTGGCTGGACGGCGGCTGGCAGGCCGACGAGCCGCGCGACGCGCGAGGGCGGCTGGCGGCCCATCCTGACCGCTTCCCCTCCGGTATCCCGGCCCTCGTCTCCTATCTGCACCAGCGCGGTCTGCGGGCCGGTATCTACACCGACGCCGGTACCTACGACGGCGGCAAGAGCTGCGGCCTCGGCAGCCGTGGCCACTACACCGAGGACGCGCGGCAGTTCGCGGACTGGAAGATCGACGCGATCAAGGTCGACTTCCTGTGCGGCATCGGCGAGAAGCTCGATCCGGGCCCGGCCTTCAAGGAGTTCGGCGAGGCGGTCGCGAAGTCCGGGCGCCGGATGCTGCTGAACCTGTGCAACCCGCTCACCGACGACTGGGGCCTGCCGCACACGCCCGAGCAGGACGCGCACAACGCCTACGTCTACGGCCCGACGACCGCGGACTCCTGGCGCACCGGCACCGATATCGCCTGGGGCACCCCGAGCCCCGGCCAGTGGCCCAATGTGCTGCGCACCATGGACGCCAACGCCTGGCACCCCGAGGCGCAGGGGCCCGGTCACTACAACGACCCCGACTACCTCATCCCCATGCGCCGCATGGCCGACGGCTCGCTGGAGCTGACGGAGGAGGAGTCCACCACGCAGCTGGTGATGTGGGCCGAGATGGGCGCCCCGCTCGTCATCGGCTCCGATCCCCGCACGCTGTCCGGCTCGATGCTCCGGACGCTGCGCAATCCGGAGATCATCGCCGTCGACCAGGACCCGCTGGCCGTCCAGGGCGTGCGGGTGGCCACCGACTCCGTGGGCGACGTCTACAGCAAGGTCCTCTCGGGCCACGGCCGGCGCGCCGTCGTCCTGCTCAACCGCTCGGACCGGCCCGCCGAGCGCACCGTGGCCTTCTCCGACGTGGCGCTGGGCGGCCCGGTCGCGGTGCGTGACCTGCGCGCGCGTGCGGACCGCGGGACGCACACCGGGTCGTACACCGTCGAGGTACCGGCGCACGGCACCGCGTTCCTCGGGCTCACCGGCGCGGACGCCCTCCCCGGTGCGGACCTGGGCCGGAAGACCTCGGCGAGCCCGGCCGTGGTGCGCGACGGCGACGCGCTGACCACCTTCTTCCGCGGGCCGGGCGGCACCCTCGTCCAGCACACGGACGACGGCGGCGGCCGGCCGCGGACGAGGGACCTCCGCGGCCCGGCGCACGGGAGGATCCTCGGCCAGCCCGCCGCCCACGCCTCGGCGGACGGGCGGATCGACGTCTTCGTCCGGGGCGCCGACTCCCGGGCGTACCGGCGGGTCTTCGCGCACGGGCGCTGGGGCGCCTGGCAGGACCTCGGAGGGAGGCTGACCGACGCCCCGTCGGTGGCGTTCACCGACGGGACGCACTGGACGCTGACCGCGCGCGGCGCCGACGGGCGGATCGTGCGGCGGGGGCCGTCGACCGGCTGGTCGTCGCTCGGCGCGCCGGGCGACCGGCCGACGTACGGCAGGCCGTCGGCGGTCGTGGACGCGCGGGGGCGGCTCCAGGTGGCCGTCCGGACCTCGGCGGACGAGGTGTGGACGCGGTCCCGCGACGCCTCCGGGCAGTGGTCGGAGTGGAGTTCGCTCGGCGGGACGGTGAGCGGCAGCCCGACGCTGGTCGCCGTCGGCGACGCGGTGGTGCTGTACGCACGGGCCGCCGACTACACCCTCTGGCAGCGGCGGTACGAGGACGGCGGCTGGCAGGGGTGGGGCAAGCGGCAGGAGTTCCCCGGCGCCGCGTTCGACGGTGCGCTCGGGGCGGTCGCGGGTCCGGACGGTGCGGTCGACGCCGTGTACCGCGGGGTCGACGGCTCCGTGCACCGAACCCGATTCGATAAATGAGGACTTGCATCCATGAGACACGCACACCCCAGTCGACGGCTGTTCCTCGCCGGTCTCGGCGCCGCCGGGACGACCGCGCTGCTCAGCGGCTGTGTCACCGCCGGCTCCTCCGGCAAGAGCTCCTCCGGGGGCGGAGCGGTGACCTTCCAGTCCAACCTGTCCGCGCCGCAGGCGAAGGCGGCGATGGAGGACCTCGTCGCCGCCTACGCCGAGCGGGGCTCCGGGCGCGCCACCCTCAACACCGTCGCCGCCGAGACCTTCCGCACCCAGCTGCCCACCTATCTCACCTCCGCCAACCCTCCCGATGTGTACACCTGGTACCCGGGCTCGGTGGCGGACGCCTACGCGCGCAAGAACCTGCTGCTCGACCTCGGCGAGGTGTGGACCTCCTCGCCCGACCTCCAGCGCTACTCCAAGACGCTGAACACCCAGTGCACCTCGGCCGCCGGAAGGAAGGTCTTCGTACCCAGCACCTCCTACTGGTGGGGCGTGTTCTACCGGAAGTCCCACTTCGCCAAGTGGGGCGTGCGCGAGCCCGAGAGCTGGGACGACTTCCTCGACCTGTGCGACAAGCTGAAGGCCAGGGGCGTGACGCCGATCGGCCTCGGCGCCGGCAGCAACACGGCCTGGGTGGCCTCCGCCTGGTTCGACTACCTCGACATCCGCGTCAACGGCGCCGACTACCACCGCGAACTCCTCGCCGGGAAACGCCGCTTCGACGACCCCGAGGTGCGCAAGGTCTTCGACCGCTGGCAGGAGGCGCTCCCCTACTTCGACCCCGACGGCACCGCCCTCGCCTTCCAGGACGCCACGACCGCCCTGCTCGCCGGCCGGACCGGCATGATGCTCATCGGCACCTTCTTCGCCGACGCCGCGCCCAAGGGCGCCCTCGACGACATCGACTTCTTCCGCTTCCCGGTCATCGACGCCAAGGTCCCGCTCGCCGAGGAAGTGCCCACGGACGGCTACTTCGCCAGCGCCCGCACCGGACGCCGCGACGGGGTCTTCGAGCTGCTGCGCTACCTCGCCACCGCGGAGGCGCAGGAGATCTACATCAAGGGCTCGTCGGGCACCGTCCTGCCCTGCCACCCCGACGCGAAGGACGCCGGGACCGCGCTCGTGAAGAAGGGCCGCGAGCACATCGAGGGGGCCGCCGAGATAACCCAGTTCTTCAACCGGGACTCCAGCGACGCCCTCCAGCCCACCGCGGACACCGCGCTGACCAAGTTCCTCGCGCAGCCGAAGAGCATCGGTTCGATCCTCACCGACTGGCAGCGCGACGCCGAGAAGATCTGGAAGGCGTGACGTGGCCGTCCTCACCGCGTCCGAGCGCGCGTCCGCGGCCCCGCCCCCGCCACGCGGCAGGCGGGGCCCACGGCCCCGGCGCACACCCCCGCTGGTGCTCGCCTTCCTCCTCGTCCCGCTGCTCGCCGAGTCGCTGTGGGTGTTCTGGCCCGCGCTCCAGGGCTTCTACCTCGCCCTGACCAAGTGGGACGGTGTGTCGGCGCCCGAGTTCGTCGGCCTGGGCAACTTCGCCGAGATGGCCCACGACGAGGTCTTCCGCACCGCGGCCGTCGACACCGTGCTGTGGCTGGTGCTGTTCGGCGGCCTGTCCGCGCTGCTCGGTCTCGGCGCCGCGCTGTTCCTCCAGCAGGAGCGCCGGGGTGTGGGCTTCTACCGCGCGGCCCTGTTCCTGCCCGTCGTGTTCTCCCTGGTCGCCACCGCCCTCGTGTGGCAGGCCATCTACCAGCCCGACGGCGTCCTCAACCGGCTCCTGGAGTCGGTCGGCCTGGACGGCCTGCGCCACGCCTGGCTCGCCGACCAGGACACCGCCCTCTACGCGGTCATCGTGCCCGCGCTGTGGCGCCAGGTCGGCTATGTGATGGTGCTCTACCTCGCCGGGCTCAAGGGCATCGACCCGGCGCTGTACGAGGCGGCCACGGTGGACGGAGCCGGGCGCCGGCAGCGGTTCCGGTACGTGACGCTGCCCCAGCTGCGCGGCGTCAACGCCGTCGTCCTGTCCGTGATCGTCATCGACTCGCTGCGCTCCTTCGACGTCGTGTGGTCCCTGACCCGGGGCGGCCCCTACCACTCGTCCGAACTGCTGAGCACCTACATGTACTCCACCGCCTTCCAGTCCCTGCGCCTGGGATACGGCTCCGCCCTGGCCGTCGTGATCTTCGTGCTGGCCTTCGGCGTCATCGCCTCCTACCTCGTCCGCGCCTTCCGGGAGGCCGACTGATGACGGCACTTCGCAGCTCCGCGGCCCTGCGCCGGCGCCGCGCGGCCACCGCCGGCTTCCACCTCGGGGCCGGGGCGCTCGCCGCGCTGTGGCTGCTGCCCATCGCCCTGGTCGTGGTGACGAGCCTGCGCTCCTTCGACGACATCTCCGCCCACGGCCTGGGCAGCTGGCCCCGCTCCTTCACCCTCGGCAACTTCCAGCAGGCGTGGAGCGACGGCGGCCAGCAGCGCGCCCTGATCAACAGCCTGCTCGTGACCGTCCCGTGCGTGCTGGTGACCCTGGCCCTGGCCGCCATGGCCGCGTTCGCCCTCAGCCGCTACGAGGTGCCCTTCCGCCGCTCCCTGCTGCTGCTGATGCTCGGCGGCAACCTGCTGCCGCCGCAGATCCTGCTCATCCCGGTGTCCAGGCTGAGCGAGCTGATGGGCGTCTACGACACGCTGCCCGCCCTCATCGGTGTGCAGATCGGCTTCGGCGTCGGCTTCTACGTCTTCGTCCTGTACGGCTTCATGCGGGCCATCCCGGTCGAGATCCAGCAGGCCGCCGTCGTCGACGGCGCCGGGCCCTGGCAGATCTTCTGGCGGATCGTCCTGCCGCTCAGCCGCCCGGCGCTCGCCGCGCTCGGCGCCCTGTCCTTCACCTGGATCTTCAACGACCTGCTGTGGGCCATCACCGTGCTGCGCAGCGACACCAAGATGCCCATCACCGCCGCCCTCATCGGGCTGCAGGGCCGGTTCGTGTCGATGTGGAACGTGATCGCCGCCGGGTCCGTCATCGCCGCGGCCCCCACCGTGGCCGTCTTCCTGCGGTTCCAGCGCCACTTCGTGGCCGGTCTCAAACTCGGAGCGGTGAAGTGACGCGGAACCGGCGCTGGACGCTGCGCACCGACCACACCGGCTACACGGTGCGGCTGTCCCCGGACGGCCCCTGGGCCGAGCTCGACGCCTGGGGCCCGCACGGCGTCGAGACCGGCCCGTCCGCGCTGGACTGGTCGCACCGCACCCACTTCATCACCCCGGCCGACGCGGCACCCGCCGAGTACCTGCCGTACGGGCTGCGGCCGTTCACCGGCGCCGACCTGATCGCGGCACGACCCGGCACGGAGCGCGGCGCGTGGTGGGCCTTCGCGGGGGCGGCGGAGGAGGAGGGGAGCCTGCGGCTCACCTTCACCGACGAGGTGCTCGGCCTGCGCACGGTCCTGTGCTACGCCACGGTGCCGGACACAGACGTCATCCACCGCTGGACCGAACTGGTCTGCACGGGCGACGAGGAGCTGTGGCTGGAGCGTTTCGACTCGGCCGCCGTCAACGTCCCCGTCACCGCCGGAGCCCGGCTGACCTACCTCGCCGGCCAGTGGTCGCAGGAGTTCCAGCGCACCCAGCTCACCCTGTCCAGGGGGACGTTCACCATGGGCAGCCGCCAGGGCGTGCCCGGGCACGCCTACGCGCCCTGGCTCGCGGTCCAGGACGCCGCGGACCCCGGCGACGCTCCCGCCTATGGCGTGGCCCTGGAGTGGCCCGGCAACTGGCACCTCACCGCGGAGGCCGAACCGGGCGGCGCCGTGCGCATACGCGCGGGCCGCGTACCGCACGAGGGCCGGGTGCGCCTGGCGCCCGGCGACACCCTCACCACGCCGCGGCTCGCCTGCGCCTTCAGCGCCGAGGGGCTGGACGGGCTGTCCCGCGTCTGGCACCGCTTTGAGCGCCGGCTGACCGGCGAGCGGCTGCACCGCCCCCGCAAGGTCCTCTACAACTCCTGGGAGGCCACCGCCTTCGACGTGGACGCGGCCGCGCAGCTGGAGCTGGCGAAGGCGGCGGCGGAGATCGGGGCCGAGCTGTTCGTCGTCGACGACGGATGGTTCACCGGCCGCGCCGACGACACCGGAGGACTGGGCGACTGGCACCCCGACCCGGTGGCGTTCCCGCACGGCTTCGGCCGGTTCGTCGAGGAGGTCCGGGCCCTGGGCCTGGACTTCGGCCTGTGGATCGAGCCGGAGGCCGTCAGCCCCGGCAGCGCGCTGTACGCCGAGCACCCGGACTGGGTGTACCGGATCGACGGCCGTCCCGCCCGGCTGGTGCGCCACCAGCTGCTGCTCGACCTGGGCCGGACCGACGTCCAGGACTTCGTCACCGCCACCCTGGACCGGCTGCTGACCGGCCATGACATCAGCTACCTCAAGTGGGACATGAACCGGCCGCCGACCGAGCGCGGCCGCCCAGGCGCCGGTCCCGCCGACCACCTCGACCTGGACGCCCAGCACGTCGCGGGCTATCTGCGCGTCCTGGACCACCTGCGCACCGCCCACCCCCGGGTCACCGTCGAGGGGTGCGCGGGCGGCGGCGCTCGCGTGGACCACGCGACCCTCGCCCGCACCGACGTCCTCTGGCCCAGCGACAACACCGCGCCCCTGGACCGGCTGGCCGTCCAGTACGGCTTCCTGCACGCCCACGCCCCGCACGTGATGAGCTCCTGGGTCACCGACGCCCCCGGTGTCTTCGACCCCCGTCCGCGCAGCCTCGCCTTCCGCTTCGTCACCGCCATGTGCGGAGTCCTCGGCGTCGGCGCCGACCTGCGCCGCTGGGACGCCGAGCGGCGGGCCGAGGCGGCCGGCTGGATCGCCCGCTACAAGGAGGTGCGCGAGGTCATCCACCTCGGCGAGGCCCGGCTCCTGGGCAGCCCGCTGGACGCCACCTGCGGCGTGCAGTACGACGGACCCGACGGACGCACCGTCGTCGCCGCGCTCGGCACCGGCCGCCTGGACGGGGCCCCGCTCGTCCCGGGACGTCCGGCCCGGCTCCGGCTGCGCGGCCTCGACCCGGCCGCCCGGTACCGGGACGCCGCGTCGGCGACCACCTACAGCGGCGCCCATCTGCTCCACTACGGGCTGCCGTTCGCCTGGAGCGCCGGGCACGACGCGGAACTGGTGGTCCTGACCCGGCAGTAGAGCCCCCGCCCCCGGCCCGTCCTTGGGCCC
>NZ_JAEEAP010000749.1 GCF_016103465.1 Streptomyces sabulosicollis | reverse complement strand
TCGAGTGTCTCGTGGGCTCGGAGATTTGTATAAGAGACAGCGCCGCAGGCGTACGCGTACCGCCGGACGCCCCCTATACGGCGGCGAGCGCCCGCAGCGTGGCCGCCTCTCGGGGCAGCAGCCGCTCGTCGTCGTCCGGCACGAACTCCAGCAGGACATCCAGCGGCGGGCGGTCAGCGGACGCCGCGGCCCGGTGCGCGAGCAGCCGCTCGAAGGCGCTGCGCCACAGCGGGGCGCGGGCGGTCAGCGGCAGCCGGGTGGTCCCGGGCCACCAGGAGAAGGCGTGCACCGCGGCGATCCGGTCCCCGAGCGCGTCCAGCCCCTTCAGCGCCTCGGCGTCGGGCAGGTCGACGGGCGGCTGCCAGTAGGTGGCGACGTCGGCGCGGTCCACCTCCTCCAGCAGCCGGAGGGTGTGGTCCGCGCCGTCGGTCAGGGTGTTGCGGTGGAACTCGTAGGCGAGTTCCACCCCCGCGTCCGCGGCGAGCGCGGCGGCGCGCCGGGTGTCCTCGACCACCGCGCGGCGCCCCTCGGGCGGGGTCTCCGCGGTGCCCGTGGCGCCCGCCCAGATCCGGATGCGCGGGGCGCCGAGCGCCACGGCGGAGCGGAGCACCGCGTCGAACTCCTCCGGGTCGCCGCGTCCGGCGCGGTAGTAGGAGCCGTACGAGGCGACGGCGAGCCCGGCGGCCAGGGTGGCGTCGCGGACCCGCCGGGCGGTGTCCTCCTCGCCGGGCGGCACATGGACGTCACCGCCCCATTCGACGCACTCCAGGCCCGCTCCGGCCACGGCGGCGATCACCCGGCCCGGGTCCAGTCGGCGCAGGGTCACCGAGCAGATGCCGAGCCGCGTCACGCCCCCACCTCCGTGACGGTGGGCGCGTCGCCCGCGCCGAAGTCCACCACGACGCCTCCGCCGCCGGCCAGCCGCACGGTGGCCGCGAGCCCGTTCACCTCGGCGGTGGCGAGATCGGCGAGCGGGGCCGGGTCGCGCTCCCCGGTGAGCGAGGCCAGGGCGACGAAGAGGGTGCCGGAGGGGTCCTCGCCGACGGTGCCGGTGAGTTCGGGGACCAGGGCCCACGGCCCGTACGCGGTGCCCTGCGGCGCCCGGACCGCGGTGGCGGTCTCCCAGCCGTGCAGTCCGAGGAGCTGACCGGTCACCTCTCCCCCGTCCAGCCGTATCTCGGCGCCCTCCTCGGTCTCCGCCGGGGTGCCCGGGGGCAGGGCGACGGCCCAGCCGCTGTGGTGGATCCGGGTCCCGGCCGGGACGCCCACGGTGCGGTGGACGCGCACTTCGAGCCGGCCGCGGACCAGGGTCAGGCTGTCGATGCGGATCGAGGGCACCTTGGGGCCGCCGTCGGGGAAGGCGGGGGTGTGCCAGGAGGCGAGCCAGTCGGGGCCCGCGGCCAGGGGGTGGATGCGCAACCGGGCGGTGCGCACCCCGCGCTCCTCGAGCGCGATGTGGTTGTCGGGGGTGTTGTCCACGCTGGTGGGCCCGGTGCGGGTGGAGTAGGCGAGCCGGGCGTAGAGCGGGTCGGCGGGCGCGTGCTCGGCCTCCCAGGGGCGGAGCTTGTAGCTGCCGTGGTTGTGCAGCCGCACCAGCCCGTCCCGGCCCGTGGTCTGGACGAGGAACCCGGCGGCGGGCAGCGCCAGCGCCCGGTCAGGACCCTCGGCGGGCGCGGCCTCCTCGGTCGCGGTCCACACCGGGTGGTCGGGCGGGAGCAGCAGGGCGAGGAACCCCTTGGAGGCCCAGTAGGGCGAGCCGGGCCCCGAGTAGCGCTGCAGGGTCGCGGCGTGCGGCCCGTACCAGCCCAGGCTCAGCACCCCGTCCTCGGTCAGCGCCCCGCGGTCCAGGAAGTGGCGCAGCGCTCCGCTGAGGAGGCGGCGGGTGACCCCGGGGGCGAGCGGGGTGTGGCCGGTGAGGGCGCCCAGGGCCACCGAGGCACCGGCGGCGAAGCGGTAGGTGAGCGAGCGGCCGTGGTGGACGGGGGCGCCGTTGGCGTCGAAGAGCAGCGAGAAGCCTTCGAGGAAGGTGCGCAGCCGGGGGCCGAGCCGGTCCAGGAGCTTCCCGTCCGCGGCGAGATGGGCGTGGAGCAGCGGGTACATGTGCAGCGCCCAGCCGTTGTAGTGGTCGAACGACCGCCCGTCGCCGTCGGAGTACCAGCCCTGGCCCTCGTACCAGCCCTCCAGCAGGCCGAGCCCCCGCTCGATGGCGCGGGCCGTCTCGGCGTCGCCGCGTCCGACGGAGTCGAGGAAACCGGCCACGGTGAGGGGGAAGAGGTACCAGTTGTTGGGGGCGGGCTGGTGGCGCAGCGCCCCGCGCAGCCACTCCTCGGTGCGGTCCTGGGCGTCGGACGGCAGGGTCTCCCAGGTCCACGGCGCGGTCAGCCGCAGGCCCAGGGCCACCGACGCGGACTCCACCATGGGCTGGCCCTGGGCCCCGTGATGGCCGATCACCGGCCAGGACTCGGCGTCCTCGCGCCCGGGGGTGAGGGTGCCGCGGGCGATGCCCGCGGTGTAGCGCTCCAGGATGCCGTGCTGGTCCTTGCCCGAGGCCCCGGCGGCGCGGAAGGCGGCGAGGAGGAAGGTGCGGGCGAACCCTTCGAGCCCGTCGGAGCGCACCCCGGACCTGGACGGGGGGCCGGGCAGGTCGATCAGGGCCTGGCCGGGGGTGGCGTAGCGGAGGGCGGCGTGCAGCATGCCGTCCGCGACGGTCTCCCAGTGGG
>NZ_JAEEAP010000748.1 GCF_016103465.1 Streptomyces sabulosicollis | reverse complement strand
ATCCAGGGGGATCCAGGGGGATCCAGAGGGATCCAGAGGGATCCAGGGGGATTTCAGGCGACCAGCGCGCCCAGCCTGCGCAGCGATTCATTGAGCGCGGTGGAGGCCGAGTCCTTCAGCTTCCCGGCCATCAAGGAGACCGCCGCCCCCGTGAACTCCCCGTCGACGCGCACGGCCGTGGCATCGCCGTCCGGTGTGAGCGAGTAGCGCATGGCGAGGTTCACGCCCATCGGGCCCTTGCCCCGGGTGGCCAGCAGCCGGGCCGCTTCGCACTCCTCGACGGTCCAGGTCACCTCGGCCGGAAAGCCCATCAGCTTCATGTTCTCCTGATAGGTGGCCCCCACCTCCAAGGTGGCCGGGCCGCCCCGCGGAAAGCTGGTGTGGGTGGCGTTCCAGTCGCCGTACGCGGAGAAGTCCGTCAGCCGGGCCCAGACCTTCTCGGCCGGTGCCTCGATGCGTGTCTGCGCGCTGACCTCGGCCATGGGGGAGTCCCTTCGGCGCGTTGCTGCGGGGTGTGGTGCGACGGTGCGGGGCAAGGTAGCCCCGGGCTCCGGAACATTCAATACTGACGGGTCATCAGTTCTCGTCTCTCCGGGACGCTTCACCCCTCCCTCCTCCCCGAGGAGGAGAACCGGGCATCCGCGCACAACCACGGTGGGATGCGTACATGCTTCCCCGCGAGGATGCTCCCGCCCCGAGGGACTGATGGGGTGAGAGTGTGCGAAGTCCTACCCTTTCCGCCGGCCCGGACGACACCGGATGCGAGGACCGGGTCAGCGACGTGGTGGCCGCCGTGCTCGCGGGGGCCCGCCGGCGCGCCGTACGCGATGGTGACGCGCAGATCGACACCGCCCATCTGCTGCACGGCCTCCTGGAGTCCGACCCGGACGTACGGGACGCGTTTCCCGGCGGCTCGCCCCAGGTGATCCGGCTGCTGGGGTATCTGGTGCAGCGCGCCATCGGCTACGGGCTCCGGTGGAGCGGCAGTGTGGAGGACTCGGCAGTGGCGCCGCCCGGGAGGAGCGGGATGGCCGGATGGTCGCCCGCCTCGGCGGCGGCCCTGGACGCGGCGCTCCGCCGCGCCGCCTCCCGTGGCGCGTCCCGCGCCGACGGCCTCGATCTCCTCGCCGCGCTCGTCCGGGACCGGGAGTGCCGCGCCATGGAGGTGTTGCGGCGCGCGGGCGTCGCCGTCGCTCCGCTGGTCACCGCGTTGGAGGGAGAAGTCTGACAGTAGTCAACGGGGTGACGGTGCTGACGTGAGCTGACATGATGGCCCGGTGCGCGTATCCGGAGGTCACCCACAGCAAAGGAACGTCGGCCTGGGGCTCGCCCTGCTGTCGGCGTTCACGTTCGGCGGGTCGGGCGTCGCCGCCAAACCGCTGATCGAGGCGGGGCTCGCGCCGCTCGAGGTCACCTGGTTGCGGGTGACGGGGGCGGCCCTGGTCCTGCTGCCCCTGGCCTGGCGCCATCGTCGGCTGCTGACCCGCCGCCCCGGACTGCTGGTGGGGTTCGGGCTGCTGGCCGTCGCGGGGGTGCAGGCGTGTTACTTCGCGGCGCTCTCCCGGATCCCGGTCGGCGTGGCGCTGCTCATCGAATACCTCGCGCCCGCGCTGGTGCTGGGGTGGGTGCGGTTCGTCCAGCGCCGGCCGGTGAGCCGTGCCGCGGCGGTCGGGGTCGTCCTGGCCGTCGGCGGGCTCACCTGTGTGGTGGAGGTCTGGTCCGGGCTGGGCTTCGACCCCCTCGGGCTGCTGCTCGCCTTCGGTGCGGCCTTCTGCCAGGTGGGCTACTTCGTCCTGTCCGACCACGGCAGCGACGGCCAGGACCCGGCGGATCCGCTCGGTGTCATCGCCTACGGACTGCTGATCGGGGCCGTGGCGCTGACCGTGGTCAGCCGCCCCTGGGGCATGGACTGGACGGTCCTCACCGGCCGCGCCGACCTGGCGGGCGCCCGTGTCCCCGCCCTGGCGCTGCTCGCCTGGATCGTGCTGGTGGCCACGGTGCTCGCGTATCTCACCGGGGTGGTGTCGGTGCGTCGGCTCTCGCCGCAGGTGGCCGGGGTGGTCGCCTGCCTGGAGGCGGTCATCGCGACCGTTCTGGCGTGGGTGCTGCTGGCCGAGCACCTGGGCGTGGCGCAGGTCGTCGGCGGAGCGGTGGTGCTGGCCGGAGCCCTGATCGCCCAGACCTCCACGCCGAAGGCCGCCGCGCCCGAGCCGGTGGCGGCTTCGGCGCGGGTGGAGGGGGAGCGGGAGTTCACGGCGGGAGGGTGACCGGCCCCGCCGCTCTGGGCGCGACGGGATGGCTGAAGCCCCGGAGGGCGGCGGGGCGGCCCCGTCAGAGCCGGGTGAGGTAGCCGGGCACCGGCGTGTCGGGCGCGAGGTCATCGGCCGGGACCGGCGCGCCGTACGTGCGGGCGACCGGTACCACGCCGCTCCAGTGGGGCAGTTCCAGGTCCTCGGCGTCGTCGTTGGGCCCGCCGGTGCGGATCTTCGCGGAGACCTCTTCCAGGTCCAGGCGGAGCACCGCGGTGGCGGCCAGCTCCTTGGCGTTGGCGGGCCGGGAGTCGGCGGCGCGGCCCGGCACCACATGGTCCACCAGGGCGTCCAGGGCCGCGGTGCGCTCGGCCGGATCGGTCACCGGACGGGCGGTCCCGTGCACCACGACCGAGCGGTAGTTGATGGAGCTGTCTCTTATACCCATCT
>NZ_JAEEAP010000747.1 GCF_016103465.1 Streptomyces sabulosicollis | reverse complement strand
CACCCGCTGGATCGAGACCGAGTTCCACAACACCATCGCCCCGTTCACCCCGACCGGCACGGACGAGACCGAGGAGCCCACCGGCCGCGAAACCGTCGTCGTCGAGGTCGGCGGCAAACGCCTGGAGGTCTCGCTGCCCGCCTCCCTGGGCGTGGCGACCGCCCCCGCGGGCGGCGCGAAGAAGCCGAAGCGCAAGGCCGTCAAGAAGTCCGGCTCTGCCGCCTCCGGCGACGCCCTGGCCTCCCCGATGCAGGGCACCATCGTCAAGGTGGCCGTGGCCGAGGGCGACACGGTGGCCGAGGGCGACCTCGTCGTGGTCCTGGAGGCCATGAAGATGGAGCAGCCCATCAACGCCCACCGCTCGGGCACCGTCAAGGGCCTGGGCGCCGAGGTCGGCGCGTCCATCACCTCGGGCGCGGTCATCTGCGAGATCAAGGACTGAGAGATCACGGACTGACGCGGACGTCACGGACTGACGCGGACGTCACTGACGCGGACGTCACGGGCTGACCGCCCCACCGCACGCCCCATGACGGCGGGCCCCGGCCGGACGATTCCGGCCGGGGCCCGCCGTCTTCGCGTACGGCCCGCTCAGCGGCCGCGCACCACGTCCTGGGGGAAGGTCAGCTGACCGTTCATCCACCGCAGGGCCGTGGGCAGTTCGCGGCGCCAGGTGCGGAAGTTGTGGCTGCCCCGGTCCAGGATGATCGACTGCGCGCTCATCGGCGGCCGGACCGCGGCCAGGAACGCGCGCGTGGGGCCGTAGTCGGGCTCGCCCCGGCGGCTGGAGGCCACCAGCACCGACACCTGCGGCTGCGGCAGATGGCGCAGCCGCCACAGCAGATCGTGCTCCCGCTTCCGGCGCTCGCCCTCCGGGCCCCGGCCGAAGAGGTCGCCGGTGGTGGGGTCGTTCACCACGCGGTAGTCGGGCGACAGGGCCGCGGCCGCGCTGTAGACGCGGGGATGACGCAGGGTCAGCTGGAGGGCGCAGGTGCCGCCCGAGGAGTAGCCCAGCACGCCCCAGGCGCTGGGGTCATGGCCGATCCGGTAGTGCGCCCGCAACGCCTCGGGCAGGTCCCGGGCGAAGTAGGTCTCGGCCCGGGGACCGCCGGGGACGTCCACGCACTCGGTGTCGCGGGGCGGGGCGATGGTGGGCCGGACCATCACGATGACCGCCGGCTGCAGCGCCCCGGTGCGGATCAGCCCGCCCGCGGTCTGGGGCAGCCGAAGGTGCTGGGCCAGCAGGAAGGACCCGCCGGGGTAGCCGCTGATGGCCACGATCACGGGGAAGCGCTGCCGGGCGTACTGGCGCTGGAAGTACTGCGGCGGCAGATAGACATACGCCGGGTTGGCCACCTGGCTGCGGCGGCCCAGGATCCGCACCGACTCCACCTCGCCCGCCTTGTCGGGCGGCCCGCTCGGCAGGCCGTGCACCGAGTTCAGTCCCTGCGGCGGGGCGGGCCGCACCAGCCCGCCCGACGCCCCGACCGGCCCCGCGGCGCCGCCCCGCACAGGGGACAGGGCCGCAGGTGCCGCCTCGTCCTCGCCCAGCAGTTCGCCCCAGGACCCGTAGAACTGGAAGGTGCTGTTCACCGCGAGGGCCAGGGCGGCCACGATCGCGCACTGGGTCACGGCGAGGGCGGCCAGCCGCCCCGCCCAGGCCCGTACGCCCCGGCCCGCGAAGCGCGGCCACAGCCAGAGCGTCAGCCCCCCGCACGCCACGGCGAGGGCGATCATCACATACTCAAGTGATCGACTGGTCAGTCCCATGGTTCTTCCACTCCGGCGCACCGCAACGCACGGTGCCGTCACCCCGTTTGAGTCCGTTCGCGGTACCCGCGTTGCCTGGCCAGGGCGTGCCTCCGGTCACGAAATGGCATGCTTGACTCACGGGCAGGCACGGCAGGGAGGACCGCGATGGCGATCGAGACAGCCACGGCGCAGACGCCACCGCGCCCCATGCGCGCCGACGCGCGGCGCAACTACGAGCGGCTGCTGGCCGAGGCGCGCACGGCCTTCACCCAGCACGGTACCGACGCTTCGCTGGAGGACATCGCACGCCGCGCGGGCGTCGGCATCGGCACGCTCTACCGCCACTTCCCCAACCGCACCGCGCTGATGGGCGCGGTCTTCCAGGGCGAGATATGCGCCCTGCTGGAGCGGTCGCGGGAGCTGGCCCAGGCGCCGCTGCCCTGTCAGGCGCTGATCGACTGGCTGCGCGCCATCGTGGACCACGCGAGCACCTACCGCGGGCTCTCCCAAGCCCTGATGGCGTGCTCGGGCGACGAGACCTCGGAGCTGTCCCGCGGCTGCGGTCTGCCGCTGCGCGAGGCGGGCAGTGAACTGCTCGCCCGCGCCCAGCAGAGCGGTGCCGTACGGTCCGATGTGGTCATCGCCGATCTGATGCAGCTCACGAACGCGATCGCGCTGGCCGTGGAGCAGTCGCCGGACGACCCGGAATTGGCCGACCGGCTGCTGGCGCTGGCCTTCACCGGCCTCAAGGCCCGCTGACGCCCTGGCCCCAAGGCCCGCTGACACCGGCGGCGCAAGGCCCGCCGACACCCAGGCCCCAAGGCCCGCTGACATCCGTCGGCGGCCACGCGCTCCAGGCGGTCCGGCGGACCACGCGGCGGAGCCGCAGAACGGTGCTTTCCCGTCCCCGCTCACTCCCGCAGCATCGATACGCGGCTCCGCCGCGTGGCAGGGGCTCCGCCCCAGGGCCCGGGGTCTGGGGCGGAGCCCCGGTTGCGGGAAGGGGCGGGGAGGGGAGCAGCCCGCCGCAGGCGTCACGATCCGGCGGCCGACCGCTAGCGGCGGCGC
>NZ_JAEEAP010000746.1 GCF_016103465.1 Streptomyces sabulosicollis | reverse complement strand
GACACCGCACCCGCATCCCAGTCCACATGCGACGACGGCTGATCCACATGCAACGTACGCGGCAGCACCTCCCGGTCCAGGGCCATGACCATCTTGATCACACCACCCACACCCGCAGCCGCCTGCGTGTGCCCGATGTTCGACTTCAACGACCCCAACCACAACGGCCGACCACCCTCACGCTCCCGCCCATACGTGGCCAGCAGCGCCTGCGCCTCAATCGGATCACCGAGCGTCGTCCCCGTCCCATGACCCTCAACAGCATCCACATCCGCCGCCGATAGCCGCGCATTGGCCAGCGCCTGCCGGATCACCCGCTCCTGCGAAGGACCATTCGGCGCCGTCAACCCATTCGACGCACCATCCTGATTCACCGCCGAACCACGCACCACCGCCAACACCCGATGCCCACGCGCCCGCGCATCCGACAACCGCTCCAACAACAGCACACCCACGCCCTCGCTGAACCCGGTCCCATCAGCCGCGTCCGCGAACGCCTTGCACCGCCCGTCGGCCGCCAGGCCACGCTGCCGGGAGAACTCCACGAACGTCCCCGGCGTCGACATCACGGCCACACCACCGGCCAACGCCATCGCGCACTCGCCATTGCGCAGCGCCGCACTGGCCTGATGCAACGCCACCAACGACGACGAACACGCCGTATCCACCGTCACCGCGGGACCCTCAAGACCGAACACATACGCCACACGCCCGGACATCACGCTGGCCGTGTTACCCGTCAGCACATAGCCATCGCTGCCCTCTGGGTGCTGCTGGAACCGTGACAGGTAGTCCTGCCCTTGGGTTCCGATGAACACGCCGGTCTCGGTACCGCGCACATCAGCCGGATTGATTCCCGCGCTCTCCATGGCCTCCCAGGATGCCTCCAACAGCAACCGCTGCTGCGGATCCATGACCAATGCCTCGCGCGGAGAGATCCCGAAGAACTCCGCATCGAAGTCCGCCGCATCATGCAGGAATCCGCCGCGCAGCTCGCCTGGAGCCGATTCCTGATCCGCGTCCTTATCATCCAGGACTCCGGCCGCCCAGTCACGGTCGGCGGGGAACACGGAGATGGCATCCACACCGTCCGCCACGAGTTCCCACAAGTCATCCGGCGAACTCACATCACCTGGATACCGGCACGACATGCCGACGATGGCGATCGGCTCGCGCGCCCGCTCCTCAACCTCACGCAGACGAGCTCGAGCCTCACGCAGGCCGCTCGTGGCGCGCTTGAGGTGTTCAAGTACCGTGGAGTCTTCCATGGACCTTGCCTTCCACTGGAGAGTCACTGATTCGCTCAGAAAGTTCCAAGTTCGTCATTGAGCAGCTTGAGAACTTGGTCCATATCGGCTGATTCCAAGTCGTCGCTCTGCGCCTGCGTGCCATCGTCCAGCCGTGAATCCCCCAATGCCAGAATGAGCCCCTTGAGGCGTGCTGAAATCTGAGCCCTCTCGTCATCTCGATAGCGCAGGCGCGAGAGAGTGACTTCCAGTTTGTCGAATTCAGCCAGCACAGTGCGTGCGGACATTTTCGTTTCGCTCTGGTCGACACCACGAATCTGAGAATCCAGGTAGTGCGCAACCGCAAGCGGCGTCGGATGGTCGAAGACCAACGTCGCCGGCAGACGCATCCCCGTAGTTGTGCTGAGCTGGTTGCGGAGCTCGACCGCGGTAAGCGAGTCGAAGCCCAACTCCTTCAATGCTCGGTCAGGGTCTATGCCGGTGTGACCACTGTGCCCCAAGACAGACGCAGCATGGGTAAGAACCAGATCCAGCAAGAGCCGCTCGCGTTCCTCCGGCGCGGCCAGAGCCATTTGCTCCTTCCATGCCTCCGCACTCTGCTGACCAGCCGCGACCTTGCGATACGGTGCGCGAACCAGGCCCCTCATCAACGCTGGAACCGCGTCAGCGCGCTTCCTGGTCGCCTTCAGATCCGCCTTCATCGACAACACATGGGGCCCCTCCAGGGCCAAGGCAGCGTCGAGCAGGCCGGAAGTCCTCTCTTGCGCGATGTGGCCCCGGGCGAGGGAGAGGGCGGGCAGGCCGTGGGCGTGGCGGTGCTGGGCCAGGGCGTCGAGGAAGGCGTTGGCCGCCGCGTAACTCCCCTGCCCACCGGCCCCGAGCGTGGCCGCGGCAGAGGAGTAGAGCACGAACGCCTCCAGGCCCATGTCCCGGGTCAGCTCATGCAGATACCAGGCCGCATCCACCTTCGGCGCCAGCACCCGCTGCACACGCTCATCGGTCAGCCCCTCCACAACCCCGTCATCAACGACCCCCGCGGTGTGCACCACCCCTCGCAGCGGCGCCTCCGCCGGAACACCAGCCAGCAGCTCACGCACCGCCTCACGATCAGCCACATCACACGCGGCCACGGTCACCGACGCCCCAGCCGCCTCCAGCTCAGCCACCAACTCCGCCGACCCCGGCGCATCCAAGCCCCTGCGACTGGCCAGCAGCAGGTGCTCCACCCCATGCTCAGCCACCAGATGCCGGGCCACCACACCCGCCAGCACACCCGACGCACCCGTCACCAACACCGTCCCACCCGAGACCAACCGCGCAGCCCCCTCGCGAGTCGCGGGCTTGGCCACCCGCGACAAACGCGGGACCAGGACCGTCTCGCCCCGAACCGCCAGCTGCGACTCCTCACCAGCGGCGAGGACCCGCACCACCGCGTCCGCCCCAACAAGGCTGACCTCCGGGTCGTGGTCCAGGAGCAGGAACCGGCCCGGGTTCTCGGTCTGCACCGACCGCAACAGACCCCACACCGGAGCCTGCTCCAGATCCGCCACACCGTCCCCCGGCTGTGTGGCGACCGCACCACGGG
>NZ_JAEEAP010000745.1 GCF_016103465.1 Streptomyces sabulosicollis | reverse complement strand
GTGGAGGGGCGGGTGGCGGTGGCACTCATACGCGCCCCCCGGTGCCGCCCGGCGGGGAGAGGGTCGAGCTGGGGCTCATGCCGCGGCCACCTCCTTGCTGTCCAGGCCCGCGACGACGCCCAGCAGACAGGCGTGGTCGACGACGCCCAGGCAGCGGCCGCCGTCCACGACGCGCGCGGGGCCGCCGGTGCGGGCCACGGCCTCGATCGCGTCGGCGACCGTGGTGCCCGGGGCCAGCGCGGGCCCGCCGTCCTGCTCGTCGGACGTCGCGGGGCGCATGGCGCGGCGCACGGTCAGCACCTGCTCCCGCGGCACGTCGCGGACGAAGTCCCGTACGTAGTCGTCCGCCGGGGAGCCGACGATCTCCTCCGGGGTGCCGAGCTGCACGATCCCGCCGTCGCGCATCAGCGCGATCCGGTCACCGAGGCGCAGCGCCTCGCTGAGGTCATGGGTGATGAAGACCATCGTCCGGCCCTCCTCGTGGTGCAGCCGGATGACCTCCTCCTGCATGTCCCTGCGGATCAGCGGGTCGAGCGCGCTGAACGGCTCGTCGAAGAGCAGCACCTCGGGGTCGACGGCGAGCGCCCGGGCCAGGCCCACGCGCTGCTGCTGACCGCCGGAGAGCTGTCCGGGGCGGCGGCGCTCGAGGCCGGTGAGCCCGACCTTCTCCACGACCTCGGCGGCCTTGGCCCGGCGCTCGGCCTTGCCCACGCCCTGGATCTCCAGTCCGTAGGCCACGTTGTCCAGGACGGAGCGGTGCGGCAGCAGCCCGAAGTGCTGGAAGACCATGGCGGCGCGGTGCCGGCGCAGATCGCGCAGCCGGGCCTTGTCCATGGCCAGGACGTCCTCACCGTCGATCTTCAGGGTCCCGGAGGTGGGCTCTATCAGCCGGGTGAGGCAGCGGACGAGGGTGGACTTGCCGGAGCCGGACAGGCCCATGACCACGAACACCTCGCCCGGCTGGACGTCGAAGGAGACCTCGCGGACGGCGGCGGTGCAGCCGGTGCGGGCACGCAGCTCACCGGCGGGCAGCTCGGCCTCGGCGGAGCCGGGGATCCGGTCGGCCTTCGGGCCGAAGACCTTCCACAGGTCGCGGACCGAGAACACCGGGGTGCTCTCGCCGCTCTCGGGGGTCCTGGGGGTGTCGGGCGTCTCGGGTACCACGGTCGTGGCCATCACGCCTCACCTCCCGGCTGATGCGTGGCAGCTCGCTCACCGGGCCTGTGGCGTCCCCGATCGCGATCCTCGAACAGCAGCTCAGCGCACTTCTCGCCCACCATCAGGACTCCGATCATCGGGTTCACGGCCGGCATCGTCGGGAAGACGGACGCGTCGGCGATACGGACGCCGTTCAGGCCCCGGATCCGCAGATCGGGGCCGACCACGGCGAGTTCGTCCGACGTGGCACCCATACGACAGGTGCCCGCCGGGTGGTACACGGTGTGCGCGACCTTGCGGGCGTACTCGCTGATCTCCTCGTCCGAGGTGATCTCCGGGCCCGGGCACACCTCGCGCTTGAGCCAGCTCGCCAGCGGTTCCGTCTTGGCGATCTCACGCGCGACACGGATGCCGTCGACCAGCGTGCGGCCGTCGTAGTCCTCCTCGTCCGTGAAGTACCGGAAGTCGAGGGCGGGCTTGACGGACGGGTCGGCGCTGGTGAGGTAGAGCCGGCCGCGGCTGCGCGGCTTGGGGATGTTGGGGGTCATCGACACGCCGTGCTCGGGCTTTTCGTAGCCCAGCCGCTCCGGGTTGTCGGTGAACGGGATCTGGTAGAAGTGGAACATCAGGTCCGGGCCCCGGGATTCGGGGTCCCGCCGGATGAACAGCCCCGCGTCGGAGTCCATCGCGGAGTTGTCCGGGATCGGGCCGTCCGTCTCCCACACGATGACCGACTCGGGGTGGTCGAGCAGGTTCTCGCCGACGCCCGGCAGATCGTGGACCACGGGGATGCCCAGCGCCTCCAGATCGCCCCTGGGCCCGATACCGGAGTGCATCAGCAGCCGCGGGGTGTCCACGGCGCCCGCGCAGACCAGGACCTCGGTCTCGGCTCGGACCAGGATCTCCTCGCCGTCCTTGGTGCGGACGTGCACGCCGGTGACCCGGCCGGTGTCGTCCAGCTCCAGCTTGTACGCCCAGGTCTCCAGCATCAGATGGAGGTTGGGCCGGTCCAGGAACGGGTGCAGGTAGGCGACGGACGCCGAGGAGCGCTTGTTGTTCTCCGGGTGGTAGGCGAGGTCGAAGAAGCCGACGCCCTCGTGGAACGGCTTCTTATTGAACCCCTCGACCCTCGGCACCCCGACAGCGGCCTGGGCGGCGTCGACGAAGTCCCGCGCGATCGCGTTCCGGTCCTTCTCGTCCACCGGGACGATGTTGTTGCGCAGCCGCTGGAAGTACGGGTCCATGGACTCCGCGTCCCAGCCCTCGGCGCCGGCCTCGGCCCACTCGTCCCAGTCACCGGGCAGCGGCTTGAAGGAGATCAGGGTGTTGTGCGAGGAGCACCCTCCGAGCACCCGCGCCCGGCTGTGCCGGATATGCGAATTTCCGCGTGGCTGCTCGGTAGTGGGGTAGTCGTAGTCCAAGTCGCCGCCGAGCAGGCCGAGCCAGCGGCGCAGGGTGAGCACATCGGGCCGGTCGACATCGGACGGTCCGCCCTCGATGACGGCGACACGGATGTCCGGGTTCTCGGTGAGCCGGGAAGCGATCACCGACCCTGCGGTGCCGCCGCCGATGACGACGTAGTCGTATGCGACAGGTACGGACATGTGGGGTTACTCCTCGCGGTCTTACCCAAACGGCTCGCGCCGGTGCGGGCCGGGCCGGGGGCTGCCGCCCCTGGGGG
>NZ_JAEEAP010000744.1 GCF_016103465.1 Streptomyces sabulosicollis | reverse complement strand
AGGTTCCCCCACCCCCAGCCCCTCGACGGGCACTGCCGGGTCCCACCCCGCGTGCTCCAGCAGCCAGGCGGCGACGGCCAGCGACGGCGGCAGTGAGCGTGAGGACCCGCCTCCCGCGATGTCTCCACCGCCGGACACGCCGCCCCGCGAGGGCGGTGCGGCGAGCCGCACGTCCACCGCCACGCCGAAGCCGCGGAACGACCCGGCCGCGCCCTGCGCGTGCGGCCCGCGCCCGGCGCGATCGGCGGGCCCCACCACGATCAGGCGCTGCGGACGCGCCGCCGCGAGGGCGCGGATGGCCTCGGAGCACTCCGCGCGCAGCCCGTCCAGCTCGGGGGCGGCTCCGGCGGCGACCTCGGGCACCAGCAGCGGCGGACACGGGCAGACGGCGGCGGCGATCAGCATGATCGTCAGCCTAGCCGTGCGCTCAGTCGCAGCCGCAGCCCGCGGTGGGCGCGGACGGGAGCGGCGGCGGGGCGCCCACCGTCGGCAGGCCCAGCATCACACCCGCGGGCTTCTTCTCCTCGGCCGCGTTCCGCCGCTCCCAGGCGTCCCCGGCGCGGGTGCGCCGCACGCCCCGGGCCGGGCCCTCGGCCAGCAGATGGTGCGGGGCGGCGTAGGTGATGTCGACGATGACGACATCACCGGGGCGCACCGGCTCCTCGGGCCGCGCGAAGTGCACCAGGCGGTTGTCGGGGGCACGGCCGGACAGCCGCCGCGTGGCGTCGTCCTTACGGCCCTCGCCCTCGGCGACCAGCACCTCCAGCGTGCGCCCGACCTGCTTCTTGTTCTCCTCCCAGGAGATCTCCTCCTGGAGGGCGACCAGCCGCTCGTAGCGCTCCTGGACGACCGCCTTGGGCACCTGGCCGTCCATCTCGGCGGCGGGCGTCCCGGGCCGCTTGGAGTACTGGAAGGTGAACGCCTGCGCGAAGCGCGCCTCGCGCACCACGTGCAGCGTCTGCTCGAAGTCCTCCTCGGTCTCACCGGGGAAGCCGACGATGATGTCGGTCGAGATGGCGGCGTCCGGCATCGCGGCGCGCACCTTCTCGATGATCCCCAGGTAGCGCTCCTGCCGGTACGAGCGGCGCATCGCCTTCAGCACGGTGTCCGAGCCGGACTGCAGCGGCATGTGCAGCTGCGGCATCACGTTCTCCGTCTCCGCCATGGCGGCGATGACGTCGTCGGTGAAGTCGCGCGGATGCGGCGAGGTGAACCGGACCCGCTCCAGGCCCTCGATCTTCCCGCAGGCGCGCAGCAGCTTGCTGAACGCCTCGCGGTCGCCGATGTCGGAGCCGTACGCGTTCACGTTCTGGCCGAGCAGGGTGATCTCGGTGACGCCTTCGGCGACCAGGGCCTCCACCTCGGCGAGGATGTCACCGGGGCGGCGGTCCTTCTCCTTGCCGCGCAGCGCCGGGACGATACAGAAGGTGCAGGTGTTGTTGCAGCCCACGGAGATGGAGACCCATGCGGCGTACGCGGACTCGCGCCGCGTCGGCAGCGTGGAGGGGAAGGCTTCCAGGGACTCGGCGATCTCGACCTGGGCCTCCTCCTGGACGCGGGCGCGCTCCAGCAGCACCGGCAGACTGCCGATGTTGTGGGTGCCGAAGACCACGTCCACCCAGGGGGCCTTGTTGACGATGGTGTCGCGGTCCTTCTGGGCCAGACAGCCGCCGACGGCGATCTGCATGCCCGGCCGCCGCGCCTTGATCGGTGCGAGCCGGCCGAGGTTGCCGTACAGGCGGTTGTCGGCGTTCTCCCGCACCGCGCAGGTGTTGAAGACGACGATGTCGGCCTCGCCCTCGCCGGTGCCCTCGGGCGCGCGGACATAGCCCGCCTCTTCCAGGAGGCCCGAGAGCCGCTCGGAGTCGTGGACATTCATCTGGCACCCGTAGGTGCGGATCTCGTAGCTCTTGGGTGCTTGAACGTCCACTGCCGGGCTCCGGTCGCTGCTGATGGTCACCCAACAAGGGTAGGCGCTCACCGAAACCCCTCTGCCGGGCGGTGGACCGGACCACCGGCCCGCCCCCGGATCAGGGCCGACGGCCGAGCACCGGCACACTGTGTTCCATGACGCGGAACAGCGCGCAGGGCAACATGCTCGACAAGGCGATGGCCGTCCTCGACTGCTACCGTCCCGATGGCGGGGCGTTCCGCCTCACAGAACTGTCCGCACGCACCGGGCTGGCCAAGACCACCGTGTTCCGGCTCTGCGCCGATCTGGTCCGGCTCGGCCTGCTCGAACGCGACGCCGAGACCTACCGGCTCGGAGGCGCCCTCTTCGAACTGGGGTCGCTCGTCCCGCGCCGACGCGATCTGCGGGAGGCCGCGCTGCCGTTCCTGCAGGACCTCTTCGAGGCCACGCACGAGACCGTGCACCTCGGGGTGCGCGAGGGCCACGAGGTCATCTACGTCGAGCGCATCCACGGCCACGACGCCCTTCGGCTGCCATCCCGTATCGGCGGCCGACTGCCCCTGACCTGCACCGGCGTCGGCAAGGCGCTCCTGGCGTTCTCGGGCTCCGAACTGGTCGAGGAGATCCTGGCCGCGCCCCTGCCCGCCCTCACCCCCCACTCGATCACCGATCCTGACCGGCTGCGCACGGCCGTCGAGCAGGCCCAGGTCGCGGGGCTGGCCTATGAAGAGGAAGAGGCGGCTCCGGGGGTCAGCTGCATCGCGGCCCCCGTCTTCGACGGGCCGACCTCGGTGGCGGCGCTGTCGGTGGCCGTACCCCGCGGCCGCTTCCGGCCGGCGCAGCTGGCGCCTGCGGTCCGGACCGCGGCCCTGGGCCTGTCGAGGGCGCTGCGCTCCGGCAGGTGATCCGGGGCGCCGCCTCGACGGGGTCCGC
>NZ_JAEEAP010000743.1 GCF_016103465.1 Streptomyces sabulosicollis | reverse complement strand
GGCGGAGGAAGGGTCCGGGCCGGGGCCCGGGCTGCCGGGATCTTCGGCTGCGGCCGACACGGTACCTCCAGGGCGCGAGGGGATTGGGCCGCATTCAACAGCCCGCCCCGCGCCCCGGGCATCGTGCCGGACGGCCAACAAGCGGCCGCCCCGCCTTGTCCCGGCGGACAAACGCGGGGCGGCGGACCCGACGTCCTTACGGATGGCTCGGGGCCTTACGGATGTGCTCGCGGCCTTACAGATGTGCTCCGGCCCTTATCGATGTGGTCAGAGCCCTTACGGATGTGCTCCGGCGGCTCCGGCGGGCACCGGGATCCGGGCGGCCGAGGTGCCGAGCCCGGTGGGCCCGTGCCACGGGGCCACCGGCCGCGTCCCCGAACCGGCCCCGGCACCCGGCGCCGCCCCGGCCCCCACCGGGCGCCGATGGGCGCGGAGCAGCTCTTCCTCCCGGTAGCGGAGGACCTCCCGGTGCCAGTTCATGATCCCGGACATCCAGTCGCGCAGCTCCTCCACATAGCCGTCCATCGCCTTACGGGCCTCCGGCCCCAGCCCGAAGTCGTCGTACAGCACGGGGAACTCATGCGCCGCGACATGCTGGAACTGCCGCATCCGGGACGTCATCAGATCGTTCACGACGGCGACCCCGGTCGGATAGTCGCAGTCGAAGAAGTTCTGGACGACGAGGACGCCGTTGTGGACCTCGCCCTCGAACTCGATCTCCTTCTGGTACGAGAAGACGTCGTTCAGCAGCGTCGCGTAGTCCATGGCGGCGTTCTCCAGCGACCGGACCGGGCCGCTGCGGTAGATCTCCGGCGGCACCCGCCGTCCGCGCGCCAGTCGGCACAGGCTCATGGTGAGGTGGGAGCCGAAGGTGTGCCTGCGCATCTCGATGTAGTCGACCGGGTCGGGGATCCGGTTCTTCGTGTGGTTGGCCAGCTCCCACAGCCAGCTGGCGGTCATGTCCTCGACGGCCTTACGGAGGTCGCGCCGCGCCGAGTCCTCCATCGGGCCCGCCGTACGGCCCCACAGGTCGGCCAGCGACCGCTCGAGCGCGTTCGCCGGGGCCGGGGTGGGGCCCGCGTCGAGCGGCATGAACGCCCCGAGCCGGGCGTTGCAGGCCCGGGCCCCGGCCAGGTCGTGGGTGCGGCCGAAGGCCGCCGGATAGTAGTCGTCCGCGTAGGTGCCCCAGGCCAGCCAGCCCGACGCCAGATCGAGCTCGGCCGGGGAGCCGTCCGGGTGGATGCCCGCCGCGCACAGGGGGAGGTCGGCGGCGAGCATCCGCCGCTCGTCCCAGACCTGTGCACCGGGGACGCCGGGCTGCGGTTCCAGGATGCCCATCCGGTGTGCCCAGTCGACCAGATGGTCGCGGGCGGTGGGCAGATGCCGATTGAGCCGGAGGGTGAACGGCATGAAGAAGTCCGGCAGCAGGGACGGCCCGGTCCTCTGGAACGGCACATGGCTGAACCTGCGGCTCCGGGCCGCCTCCGCCCGGCCGGTGGTCAGCGGCAGGCTCGCCGCGGAGACGCCGAGGCCGCTGAGCGCGAAGGGCGACCACGCCGGGGTGGTGCTCGCGCCGTCCGCGCGGTTCACACCATCCTCGCCGTTCGTACCGTGCGCGCCGTCCGCACCGTCCGCACCGTGCGCGCCGTTCATGTACCGGCTGGAGCGCATATGCCACTCATGGCCGCCGGACTGCCAGTCCTGGAGCCCCTTGACATAGGCGAGGACGCCCGCGCAGGCCGCCGGGTCCAGGCCGTGCTCGGTGAAGAGCGGGCCGAGCTCGGTGAGCGCGGTGTCCTCGAACTGCTGCAACCGCGAGGTGAGCAGCTCATTGACGGAGTCGGCCGCCTCCTGGGTGGTGCAGCCCAGGAACCTCTCCAGGACCAGGACGCCATTGCTGAGCTCGCCCTCGTCCTCGATCTCGCGCTGGTACGAGAACAGGTCGTTGCGCAGGTGCACCGCGTCCGCGAAGGCGTCCCGCAGCACCCGCATCGGCCGCGACCCGGCGATCACCGCCGGAACCTCGGCCCCCACGGCGTGCTCCACCAGCCCGGCCGACCAGGGCGCGCCGCCGACCTTACGGCGCATCTCGATGTACTCGACCGGATTGGGGACCCGGTCGATGTTGATGTTCGAAAGCTCCCAGAGCGACTCGTCGAGCAGGTTCGCGGTGCTCTCCCGGAACCGCGCCCGCCAGTCCGGCGACATCGACGGCACCGTACGCGCCCACAGATCCGCGAGCCCCGCCTCGACCGGGTTGGTGGGTTCCGGGGTCCCGGCGGCCGGGTCCATCGGCATGAAGGCGGGCAGCCGGTCGAGATACGCCTTGCCGGCCGCACGGTCCTGGGAGCGCTTGAACGTCTCCAGGAAGTGGTCGTCGAAGAAGAACACCCACACGTACCAGTCCGTGACCAGCGAGAGCTCGGCGCAGGAGCAGTCGGGATGGGTGTACGCGCACAGCAGGGCATAGTCGTGGGCGTCGAGATCCGCCTGCTCCCAGATCCCCGAGCCCTCGAGCATTCCCATCTCGCGGGCCCACTGGGTGGAGTGCTCCCGTGCCTCCTGGACACGGGGGTTCAGTCGCGCCGGATACGGCATGTAGAAGTCGGGGAGTTGAAAGGGCTGTGTCACTGCTGAGCCGGCACCTCTCCGTGCGACGGTGGCCCGTAGTCGTCATCCGGCTACGGGCCGGGGTCGGTTACGGGCTACCCATCCCACAACTGGCCTATCCGAAAGCCCAATTAGTCACACGAGTGCGCTCCCGCGACCGGCGCCCCCCTACCGCTGTCTCCTATACACATCT
>NZ_JAEEAP010000742.1 GCF_016103465.1 Streptomyces sabulosicollis | reverse complement strand
GTGGGCGGCTGACCGGGCCACGGGGCGGTGGGCGGCCAGGCGGGGAAGGCGGTGAGCCGGGCCAGCCGTTCCCGGATGCCGCCGCTCTGGTCGGCGATCGGCTCCACGGCGGCCAGCGCATCGGCCGCCGACCCTGAGGCCGGGCCCGGCTGTCGGCGGAGCGGCGGCAGCGGGGCGTGGCGGGCGGCCCAGTAGCCGAGGGCATGGGCCAGCTCTGCGGTGCGCGGAGCGGTCGTGGTGGCCGGGTCGTCCAGGAGGGTCCGTACGGCGTGGCCGACCCGGATCACCGGATGGGTCGCGCCGCCGGCGATGCCCGGCAGCAGCCGCGGCCACCATACGGCGAGCACGTCCCGCCAGGGGCGGTCGGCGAGCTCCCGGTCGAAGTGGGCGGGCCAGTCGGCGAGACGGCGTGGGTCGCCGAGCGCCTCGCGCCAGTTCTGCTCGGTGATCGGGACGTACGGGCGCGGCATCTCCTCCAGCTTGTGGCGATAGCGGTCCAGCCAGCGGTGCACGGTGTGCCCCTGGCCGTGGCGCACCAGCGCCTCCACCGCCATCGGCGCGTGATTGCTCAGCCATCCCTGACGCTCGGGGCCGGAGGCATGCAGTCGCTCGAGGGCTTCGTCGAGGGTTCCACTCGTGTCGTCTGTCATGACCACACGCTAGGGAGGGCGGGACGGCCTCGAAACGGACCGGGGACGGAAGCGTGTGGGGACCAAGGACCTAAGCCGGACGGGGCCGGAGGACCGAAGCCGGTAGGCAGGGTGAGCCTGAGGGCCGGGCCTGAGGGCCGGGCCTGACACGGCCGGGCCTGAGGGCAGGGCTCGAGGGCTGAGCCTGAGGGCAGGGCTTGAGGGCAGGGCTTGAGGGCTACTCCCGCGGGCGTTCCGCCCGTACATGGAAGACGTAGAACGAAATGGCCAGCATCATGACTCCCGCCCCGAGCCCGATCCCCGCGGACCGGTACACCGAGCCTCCGCTCACGGAGTGCAGAAAGCCGAGCGCACAGCCGAGGACCGCGCCGTACAGCGCGGCCCGGATCTCCGGCATCAGGCCCGGCGTCATCCTGCCGAGGGCGAAGCAGAGCGCCCCGAGCACGGCCGCCGACACCACGCCGAAGACGGCGGCCGTGGGGATGGTGGAGCCCTGGTTGTGAGCCACGAACATCACCCAGCCGCCGAAGAGCACCGCCAGAACGGCCGGGACGCCCCAGGAGGCGGAGGGGCGCAGTGAGCGAGGGAGCCGCGGGTGGCGATGGCGGCCCACGAGGGCAGTGGGGGATGTGGGGGATGTGGGGGCATTCATGGCAGGACCTCCTCGTCGCCGCGTCCTCGCCCTGACCTGTCGCTCTCCAGTCACTTTCCAGCGCACACCCATGCGGAGGGCCGGGCAACCCGGCGCGATGGGGCGTACGGGCAACCGGCGGCCCGCGAGATTCGTCTTGACAGATGAGAGAAGGGCGGGGGGATCGTGGAAGGCAGCGGCACAGGGGGCCTGACCTGCGCTTCCCGGCGCCTCGGCAGTGCACTGACCCGCATGTGGGCGGACAGGGTACTGCATGATCGTAAAAAGGTGGGGGCCTGATGGGAATTCTGTCCTGATTCCAGTCGTTGTTTCCTTCGGACGGGGCACCCGACACCGGAGAGTCCGTCCATAGTCCGCGCCCGATCCATCTGTAAGGGAGCACGCATGGCAACCCGTGCCGTCGCCCGTAATCAGTCCGCCGCCGGTGGTGGCGCTGATGGGGCCAACAGTGTTCGCGCCTCAGGCGGGGAGATCGCCGATCGCGACCTGGTCGGCATGTATCTCGACGAGATCGCTCGCACCCCGTTGCTGGACGCGGCGAAGGAGGTCGAGCTTTCCCAGTCCATCGAAGCGGGGGTGTACGCCCAGCAGATCCTGGACGGGGAGGTTGAGGACGCCTCTGCCGCAGGCGCGAGCCGCGAGGAGCTGGAGGCGATAGCCGCCGAAGGTGCCCGCGCCAAGGACATCTTCATCCGCTCCAACCTGCGCCTCGTCGTGGCTGTGGCGCGCCGCTACCCGCGCAGTGGGCTGCCCTTGCTCGACCTGATCCAGGAGGGCAACGCGGGCCTGGTGCGCGCGGTGGAGAAGTTCGACTACACCAAGGGCTTCAAGTTCTCGACCTATGCCACGTGGTGGATCCGTCAGGCCATTACGCGCTCGATCGCGGACCAGTCCCGCACGATCCGGCTGCCCGTCCACCTGGTCGAGGAGCTCGGCCGGATCCGCCGGGTGCAGCGGGAGTTCAACCGTGAGCACGGCCGCGAGCCGGAGCACGCCGAGATCGCCGAGGAGCTCGGCTCCACGATGGAGCGGGTCTCGGACGTGCTCGACTGGGCCCGCGACCCGGTCAGTCTGAACATGTCGGTCGACGATGAAGGGGAGACCCAGTTCGGCGATCTGCTGGAGGACACCTCGGCCGTCTCGCCCGAGCAGTCGGTGATGACGCTGCTGCGCAGCGAGGAGCTGGAGGACCTGATCGGCCGCCTCGACGACCGCACCGCCTCCATCATCAAGGCGCGGTACGGCATCGACGATGGCCGGGAGCGCACCCTGACCGAGGTCGGCAAGCAGCATGGCCTCACGCGTGAGCGGATCCGCCAGATCGAGAAGCACGCATTGCTTGAGCTGAAGAAGATGGCCCGCCAGACCGGTTTCGACGCAGCGGCTTGAGTTCTCAGGCCAGCAGACCCCAGTCCCCAGTTCCGCTCCAACCCCTGGACCGAGCCCCGGCGCCTCCCCCGTTATGTTCTTGGCGGTTCCGCAACGGGGCCGCTGGCCTCCGGGTCCGGCATGACTGATCCCCCCTGTCGAACGCATGACCTGGGGGGTGGTGTCACCGGGCCCGAGGGGTGCCGTTGGAGA
>NZ_JAEEAP010000741.1 GCF_016103465.1 Streptomyces sabulosicollis | reverse complement strand
GGGGATCAGTGTAGAGATACTGAAATTCTGTTTGTTAAGCAAAAGACGGCATACGAGATTAGCGAGTGTCTCGTGGGCTCGGAGATGTGTATATGAGACAGCAGCCAGATCGTGCCCAGCGGCGGCAGCACCGGCAGGATGGAGGCCGGACGGCCGTGCCACCCCGTGGGCTCGGCCTTCAGCGGCACGGCGTTGACCACACCACTGCCGCCGTAGCGCCGGTCGTCGGTGTTCAGCACCTCCCGCCACACCGGCACCGCCTCCGGCGTCCCGACGCGGTACTCGTGGCGGACCACCGGGGAGAAGTTGCTGATGGCCAGCAGCGGGGAGCCCTCGGCGTCGAAGCGGAGGAAGGCGAAGACGTTGTCCTCGCGGGCGTCGCCCTCGACCCAGGAGAAGCCCTCGGGGTCGGTGTCCCGCTGCCACAGCGCGGGCGTGGCCGCGTACGCCAGGTTGAGGTCGCGGACCAGATCGCGGACGCCCCGGTGGTCGGGCTCGGCCGAGTACGACGGGTCCAGCAGCCACCAGTCGGGGCCGTGCGCCTCCGACCACTCGGCACCCTGGGCGAACTCCTGGCCCATGAACAGCAGTTGCTTGCCCGGGTGGGCCCACATGAAGCCGAGGTAGGCGCGGTGGGTGGCGCGCTGCTGCCACCAGTCGCCGGGCATCTTCGACACCAGGGCCCGCTTGCCGTGCACCACCTCGTCGTGCGAGATCGGCAGCACGTAGTTCTCGCTGTACGCGTACACCATCGAGAACGTCATCTCGTGGTGGTGGTAGGCGCGGTGCACCGGCTCGTGCGAGAGATAGGCCAGCGAGTCGTGCATCCACCCCATGTTCCACTTCAGCCCGAAGCCGAGGCCGCCGAAGCCGCTGGGGCCCGTGTGGTGGGTGGCGCGGGTGACCCCGTCCCACGCGGTCGACTCCTCGGCGATGGTGACCACGCCCGGGCAGCGGCGGTAGACCGTCGCGTTCATCTCCTGGAGGAAGGCGACCGCGTCCAGGTTCTCCCGGCCGCCGTGCGCATTGGGAGTCCACTGGCCGGGCTCGCGGGAGTAGTCGAGGTAGAGCATCGAGGCGACGGCGTCCACGCGCAGACCGTCGATGTGGAACTCCTCGCACCAGTAGACCGCGTTCGCCACCAGGAAGTTGCGCACCTCAGGGCGCCCGTAGTCGAACTCCAGCGTGCCCCAGTCCGGGTGCGCGGCCCGCAGGGGATCGGCGGGCTCGTACAGCGGACGGCCGTCGAACTCCGCCAGCGCCCAGGCGTCCTTGGGGAAGTGCGCGGGCACCCAGTCCACGATGACCCCGATCCCCGCCCGGTGCAGCGCGTCCACCAGGTACTTGAAGTCGTCGGGGGTGCCGAGCCGGGCCGTGGGCGCGTAGAAGCCGGTCACCTGGTAGCCCCAGGAGCCGCCGAAGGGGTGCTCGGCCACCGGCATCAGCTCGACGTGGGTGAAGCCCAGGTCCTTGACGTACGCCGGGAGCTGCTCGGCCAGCTGCCGGTAGGTCAGACCCGGGCGCCAGGACGGCAGATGCACCTCGTAGACGGAGAACGGCAGCTCGTGGACGCGCCCGCCGTCCCGGCGCGCCATCCACGCGTCATCGCCCCAGCGGTGGTGCGAGGCGTGGACGACGGAGGCGGTGGCGGGCGGGCACTCGGTGCGGCGCGCCATCGGGTCGGCGCGCAGGGAGTGGCCGCCGTCGGGCCGGGCGATCTCGAACTTGTAGAGCGCGCCCTCGCCGACGCCCGGCAGGAACAGCTCCCACACGCCGCTGCCGCCGAGCGAGCGCATCGGCAGCGCGGTGCCGTCCCAGTAGGTGAAGTCGCCGGTCAGCCGCACCCCGAGGGCATGGGGCGCCCATACGGTGAAGCGGGTGCCGGACACGCCCTGGTGGGTCATCGGCCGCGCGCCGAGCGCCCGCCACAGCTCCTCGTGGCGGCCCTCGCCGATGAGGTGCAGATCGAGCTCGCCGAGGGCGGGCAGGAACCGGTACGGGTCGTGCAGCTCCAGCTCGCCGTCCTCGTACGCCACCAGCAGCCGGTAGTCCGGGATCTCCCGCAGCGGCAGCACCCCGGAGAACAGCCCGTCCCCCTCGGCCCGCAGCCGCGCGCGCAGCCCGGCGGCGGCGACGGTCACCGAGCGGGCGTACGGGCGCAGGGCCCGGAACAGCACCCCGCCGCGCACGGGGTGGGCGCCGAGCAGGGCGTGCGGATCGTGATGCGCCCCGGCCAGCAGCCGCCGCCGGTCCTCGTCCCCGAGTGCGGGCGCGGCCCGCACCCCGCGCTCGCGTTCCACCTCGTCCGGGGGCTCGTCGCCCCCGGCCACCGGCCGCCCGGCCACGCGCGAGGGCCCGCCCGCGCCGCCGGGCCCCTCCTGCCGCCCCTCGTCGGCGCGGGGCGCGCGGGGCACGGGCGGTGCCCCGTAGGACACCCGGGCCTCCCGACCCGGGCGCGGGCTGTCCCCGGGCGCCTGCCGCCCCGAACCACCGCCGTGGGCGGCCGCCTCCGGCCCCCGGCCGCCACTCTCGACGGCTGCCTCCGGCGGCCTGGCGGGGTCCGTCGTTGTGGCGGCCGTGTCGGGGGTTTCCCGGCCGGGCGTGGGCTTGATGTCCGCGGGTTCGGCGGAGGTGGGGGCCTCATGCGGGGCTTGGGTCCGCCCGGGGTCGTCCTCAGGGACCGGCCCCTGGCCCGGGCGCGGGCGTCCGTCGGCTGAAGCCGCTTCCCGGGGCCCGGCCGCCGCGGCGGCCTCTTGCGCTGGGGCCTGCCGCGCCGTGGCGGCCTCCCGAGCCGGGGTGGGACCCGGCCCCGCGGCCGGGTTCGCCTCCGGGGCGGCCGGGCCGGACGGCGGGCTGGCTCTTATACACATCTGACGCTGCCGACGAC
>NZ_JAEEAP010000740.1 GCF_016103465.1 Streptomyces sabulosicollis | reverse complement strand
GTGGCCATCGGGGCGGGGGTGCCCGCCGCCGGGGTGTTCCGGCCGCTACCGGGGGCCGGGGCGGCGCCGGTACTCGCGCCGTCGTTCGTTCCGCCGCCCGTGCCGTCGTTCGTTCCGTCGTTCGTTCCGCCGCTCGTTCCGCCGCCCGTGGTGGCGGGCGGGCCCGCGGCGCCCGGCGAGGCGCCGTTCGCGGTGCCGAGCGCCCCGGAGTCCAGCAGTTCGCGCTGGGCCTTGGCGGTCTCCTGGCGCTCGCGCTGCGCCACCTGGGCGATCTGGCGGGTGCTGAGCGCGGCCAGCAGCTTCTCGATGGACCGGAGCTGCTTCTTCACCTTGTCCCGCTGTTTCTTGCGCTTAGCCGCCAGGGACAGCTGTTCGTCCAGCGCGGTCCGCGCCCGGGTGGCAATGGTGTCCGCGCGCCGCTCGCCCCTGGTCAGCCGCTGGATCAGGGCGGCCTCGCGGCCGGCCGCCCGCTCCAGCTCCCGCGCCTCGTCGGCGGCGCTCTCCGGATGCGGAGTGAGCAGGGTCAGCAGGAAACTGTAGGAGGACAGCGCGCTGTGGCCCTGGTACTGCCGACGGGCCAGCCGTCCCGCGTCGTCGTGGCTGTCGGCGAGCTCCGTACGGGCCTGGACGAGCTGGGCCGTGAGGTCCCTGGTCCTGGTGCGCTGTTTGCGCAGCTTCTCCTCGGTCGCGTTGTACGCCTCCGTCGCCTCCTCGGCCTTCCGGTACAGCGTCTTGAGCTGCGTCAGCAGCTCGGACACCGACCGGTCGGCGGGGTGGGAGGGGGTGGCCGACGCCTTGCCCGCCGGAACGGCGGGCACCAGCGCGGCGGCCGCGGTGATCGCCGCCGCGCAGACCGAGCCCACGATCCGTCCTGACACGTGATCACCTCCGGTTCCGAGACGCCTCTGGTCGGCGTCCAGCTCAGCAGGGATCGTGGCATGACGTTCGTATCTTCAGGAGAATTGTGGGCGAGTCGGACGAATACCGTCACCCGTCCGGCGGGCCGTCAGCTCGGCTTGGACCACGGCCACTTCAATCCGCCACCCGGTTTCCCCTCCGGGTCGTACGCATAGGCCCACCCCCGGACCAGGCCCAACCGCTTGGAGGTGGCCGCCGGAACCCGGCGGTAGACGTACACCGTCGGCGGCCCGCCCGCCTCGTCCTCCACCGGCACCTCGTAGGTCTTCGGCGGCTGGCCCGTGAGGCCGACCAGCACCGGCAGCACCCGGCCGTCCAGCGGCCCGCCCACGAAGGGCGTCTCCTCGCTTCTCACGGCACGACCGTACGTCTCATGACGACCGTCCGTCTCACCGCGCTCGTGCGCCTGACGGCGCCCGTGCGTCTCGTGACGCTCGTGCGTGTCGCTGCGCCCGTGCGTGTCGCTGCGCCCGTGCGTCTCACGACGTCCGTGCGTCTCATGACGCTCGTGTGCCGCCGCGGCCGTGCGTCTCGCCGCGCCCGTGCCTCTTAGGACGCTCGTGCGTCTCGCGACGTCCGTGCGTGTCGCTGCGCCCGTGCGTCTCATGACGCTCGTGCGTCTCGCCACGTCCGTGCGTGTCGCTGCGCCCGTGCGTCTCGCGACGTCCGTGCGTGTCGCCGCACCCGTTTGTCTCACGACGACCGTGCGTCTCACCGGCCGCGCTCGTCACAGCAGATGCGACGCTTCGCCCAGCGCGGGCACCACGCGGCGCGCCAGTCGCCCGACCGGCCCCTCGGCGGGCTCCATCCTGAGCGCGGCCTTCATCACCCGGGCCGTCTGCGGATCGGTGGTCGCGGTGGCGGTCAGCATCGCCACGAACTGGTCCACCAGCCAGTCGCGCAGCTCCTCCAGCGACGGCCGCTTCTCCTCGTCCAGCCAGATCAAGGAGGCCGCCTCGACGGCCGTGATCCAGGTGCGCACCATCATCCGCAGCCGCGCACCCGGCTCCTTGACCGCCAGATGGCGCAGGATCTCCTCGGCCGCCGCCCGCCGCACCTCGTCCACGATCGCGTTCGTCCGCGAGGTCTCGGCCACGCTGCCGCTCTGCAGCAGCGCGCTGAACCCCGCGTCGTGCTCGTCCACGAAGGCCAGATAGCGGTCCAGCACGCGGCTCAGCCGACCGCTGAGCGGACCGCTCCTGGGCTCCTCGAAGCACTGTTCCAGCTCATCGGCGGCGCTGCGCAGCGCCGCCTCGTACAACTGCTGCTTACCGCCCGGGAAGTAGCGGTAGACCAGCGGGCGGGAGGCCCCGGCGGCAGAGGCCACGTCGTCCAGCGACACGTCCTCGGGCGCGCGGTGGGCGAAGAGGTCGAGCGCGGCGGTGAGGAGTTCGGCGCGCCGCGCCTCGACGCTCAGCCTGCGGTAGCTGCCCCGGCGCGCGGCCGGTGGGCTCGCGTTGGCCGCAGGGTTCGCGTTGGCCGGTGGGTTCGCGGTGGCCGAAGGGCTCGCGGTGGCCACAGGGCTCGCGGCCGCCGAAGGGCTCGCGGTGGCCGGGGGATCCGCCGCCGGGCTCGCGGCGGCGCTCGCCTCCGCCGGGGGTGTCGCCTCCGGGGGCGCCGGAGCGGTGCCGCTGCCTGTCGTCATGCCTGGCAGCGTAACCGCCCATGGTTACGGAGCGGATGCCCCTTCCGGTCCGCCCGAACGGCCCTCCGGGTCCGGCGGTCCGAACGGCCCTCCGGGTCCGGCCTGAACGCGCCGTGGCTCGGTGGCCTGAACGCGCCCTTGGGCCCGGTGGCCTGACGCCCCTGGCCCGGTGGCCTGACGCCCCTGGCCCGGTGGCCTGATGCCCCTGGCCTGGCGGCCTGAACGTTGGGTCTGGCGGCCCGAACGGCCCCCTGGCCCGGCAGCCCGAACGGCCCCCTGGCCTGGCGGGCTGATGCCCCCTGGTCCGGCGGCCCTGATGCCCCTGGCCTGGCGGCCTGAACGTTGG
>NZ_JAEEAP010000073.1 GCF_016103465.1 Streptomyces sabulosicollis | reverse complement strand
ATATAAGAGGGAGGACGGGGCGGGGGCGGGTGAGGTACGGGTGCGGCTCGGCGTCGGACGGGCGCGAGCCGAGGCCGGACAAGAGTTGCGGCGGTACCCGTGGGCACCGCCGCTGGCACAGCTGCCGGGTTACCATGCGTGCAATCTCAATCGCCCATCAGGTCGGGAACTTCTGCCCGTCACCTGGTGCGGCTGGCCCGTAATCGACGGGTCGACGTCGCGTGGGTGCTCAACATCTGTGCTCGGTCCGTGGGCCTTGGCGTCTGGGGGTTTCCTCCCGGATACCCCTGGTCTCGCGGGCCGTCGATTCCTTTGTACTCCTGCGAGAGGCCAATCGGAACCCCTCACCGCAGATCTTTGCTGTTGCTCCTAAATGCGGGCATAAAGGGCGCGGCGCCGATTGGTGTACCACAGCAGTCCGGCGGTGGCGGCGGCCGCGCCGACGGCCGCCGCCAGGGCGAGCGCCGGGCGCGGTGGCATGGAGAGTGAGGGTCTGCGCTGCTTCAGCCGGACCGGACGGTTGAAGGAGAGCACCGGCCAGCCTCGCGCTGCCGCCTCGCGCCGCAGTGCCCGGTCCGGGTTGACCGTGTGGGGGTGGCCGACCGCTTCCAGCATCGGGAGATCGGTCACCGAATCGCTGTAGGCGTAACAGCGCGCCAAGTCGTAGCCCTCCGACTCCGCCAGCTCGGCGATCGCCTCCGCCTTGGTCTGGCCATAGGCGTAGTACTCCACCTCTCCGGTGAACACTCCGTCCTCGACCACCATGCGGGTGGCCACCACGCGGTCCGCGCCCAGGAGCTCGCCGATCGGCTCGACCACCTCCGCCCCGGAGGTGCTGACGATCACCACATCGCGGCCGGCGGTGTGGTGCTCCTCGATGAGCGAGGCGGCCTCGTCGTAGATGATGGGGTCGATGAGGTCGTGCAGGGTCTCCGCGACGATCTCCTTGACCTGCTGGACATTCCATCCCCGGCAGAGCGCGGAGAGGTACTCGCGCATCCGCTCCATCTGCTCGTGATCGGCGCGGCCGGCGAGGAAGACAAACTGTGCATAGGCAGTGCGCAGCGCGGCGCGGCGGTTGATCAGCCCACCCCGGTAGAAGGACTTGCTGAAGGTGAGAGTGCTTGACTTCGCAATGACCGTCTTGTCCAGGTCAAAGAAGGCAGCTGTCCGAGGCAAGGAGTGGTTTTCCACGACGCCGAGCATAGGGCCCACCATTCGGCGTAAGCTGAGGCGCGTGGGTTTGCCTGAGAAGGCTCTCGGGTACACCATGGAAGTCACGGATCGTTCGCGACCGTGCTAACCCGGCCCGACTCCTCCCCCCCCGAGTCGGCCGTGGGGACGACCCCCGCTCTCCCCCCCGGCGGGGGTCGTCGCATGTCCGGACGCATTTTTGGCGTTCTCACGAGATCTTGCTCCCCTCCCTCGGGCCCGTGCGGCCCGCCTCTCCACAGCTTGAGCGGTAACCGTACGTAATCGCTAGGCTGCTCTCCGGAAGTCACTGGTTTAGGTGACTGGGATATTCACAACTGATGAGTTGTCCACGGTTTTGGACCAAGATCCCCAAGATTTCCTGGATCGCAGCACGGTGATTCTCCGCGATGCTCGCACTCGCTGTTCGCGGGAGTGAGAGCGCGTAACGGATATGGAGGGGATCGTGACTGCATCCATCACACCGGAACGCCCTTCGGCGACTGAAGGACAGCGGAGCAGACCGCTCATCGTGACCGAGGACGAGGCGCTTCTCGACGACCTGCTGCGTCTGTGCGCGGCGGCCGGAGCCGAACCGGAAGTGGCGCATGGCGCGCTCACCCGCCGGGGCAGCTGGGAGGCCGCACCGCTGATTCTGGTCGGCGACGACTCGGCCGCCCGGCTGTCCGACCGAGCCCGCAGACAAGGGGTGCTGCTCATCGGGCGCGATCTGGACGACCACGGCATCTGGCGGCGCGCGGTGGCGCTCGGCGCGGACAATGTGGCGTTCTTACCCGATGCCGAGACCTGGCTGGTGGACCGGATCGCCGATGTCGCCGAAGGCGTGGGCCGACAGGCCCTGACCGTCGGGGTCATCGGCGGCCGCGGCGGCGCGGGCGCCTCCACCCTCGCCTGTGCCCTGGCGGTCACCGCGGCCCGCTCCGGCCGGCGCACCATGCTGATCGACGCCGATCCGCTGGGCGGCGGGCTCGATGTGCTGCTCGGCGGTGAGGGGGCGCAGGGGCTGAGATGGCCCGCCTTCGCCGAGTCGCGGGGGCGCGTCGCCGGAAGCGCCCTCGAGGAGTCGCTGCCCGAGCTGCACGCGCTGCGGGTGCTCAGCTGGGACCGCGGCGATTCGGTCGTCATCCCGCCGTCCGCGATGCGGGCGGTGCTGGCCGCCGCCAGACGGCGCGGCGGAGTCGTGGTGGTGGACCTGCCGCGCCGTGTCGACGACGCGGCGGCCGAGGCCCTGACCCAGATCGACCTGGGGCTGCTGGTCGTCCCGGCGGAGCTGCGGGCGGTCGCGGCCGCCCACCGCGTGGCGTCCACGGTGGGCATGGTGCTGCGGGACCTGCGTGCGGTGGTGCGGGGCCCGTGCGGGCCGGAGCTCGGCGACGAGGAGATCGCGGAGCTGCTCGGGCTGCCGCTGGCGGGTCAGCTGCCACCGGAGCCCGGTCTGGCGGACGCGTTCGAGGGCGGGGAGCCCCCGGGCGGCAGCCCCCGCGGACCGCTCGGCCGGTTCTGCGCCGAGTTCTGGGCGCGTGCCCTCGCCGACGAGGGGGGTGTCACCGCATGAGCGTCGTATCGCCGGATCTGCTGGACGCGGTGCGGCTGCGGCTGGCCGGGAGCGGCGCGGAGCCCACGCCCGCGCGGGTGGCGGCGGCCCTGCGCGAGGAGGGGCGACTGCTCGGCGACACCGAGGTGCTCGGGGTCGTGGAGGCGCTGCGCTCGGAGCTGGTCGGCACCGGGCCTCTGGAGCCGCTGCTGGCCGCCCCCGAGGTCACGGACGTCCTGGTCACCGCCCCCGACGAAGTGTGGGTGGACCGCGGCTCGGGGATGGAGCGCGCGGATGTCGCCTTCGCGGACGCGGCCGCCGTGCGCAGGCTCGCGCAGCGGCTCGCCGCGGTGGCCGGGCGGCGGCTGGACGACGCCCGGCCGTGGGTGGACGCCCGGCTGCCGGACGGGACCCGGCTGCACGCGGTGCTCCCTCCGGTCGCGGTCGGCTCGACCTGTCTGTCGCTGCGGGTGGTGCGCCCCCGGGCGTTCTCCCTCGCGGAGCTGGAGGCGGCCGGTACGGTACCGCCGGATGGCGCGCGACTGCTGCGGTCCATGCTGGACGCCCGGCTGTCCTACCTGATCAGCGGCGGCACGGGCTCGGGCAAGACCACGCTGCTGAGCACCCTGCTGGGGCTGGTCGGCCCGCGGGAGCGGATCGTGCTCGCCGAGGACTCGGCCGAGCTGCGGCCCGACCATCCGCATGTGGTCCGGCTGGAGACCCGACCCGCCAACCAGGAGGGCCGGGGCCAGGTCACCCTGCGGGATCTGGTGCGGCAGGCGCTGCGGATGCGCCCCGACCGGCTGGTGGTCGGGGAGGTGAGGGGCGCCGAGGTCACCGATCTGCTGGGAGCCCTGAACACTGGCCATGAGGGCGGCTCCGGCACTGTCCACGCCAATACGGCGGCCGACGTGCCCGCGCGGCTGGAGGCGCTCGGTTCGACCGCCGGTCTGGACCGGGCCGCGCTCCACAGCCAGTTGGCGGCGGCGCTGTCGGTCGTGGTCCATCTGGTGCGGGACCGTACCGGGCGGCGCCGGATCGCCGAGCTGCACGTGCTGGACCGGGACCGGGCGGGCTTCGTCACAACCGTCCCCGCGGCCGTCTGGAGCCCTGAGGGCTTCGAGCGGGCGGCGGGGTGGCAGCGGCTCCAGCGGCTGTGCGCACGGGGCGGAGGCGCGGCATGACGGGCGCGGGAGTGGAGCCGGGGGTGCTGACGCTCTGCGCCGCGGCGCTGTGCGCGGGGGCGGCCGTATGGCTGCTCACCGGGCGGGACCGGGAGCTGCGCCGGGCCAGACTGCTGTTCGCGGGTGGCGGCCCCGTCGAGCCCGCGGGGGCCGACCCGGTGCCGCGGTTGTCCGAGACCGCCGCCTGGCTGCGGGAGCGCTGGCGGATCAAGTACGGCGGGCGGATGGGGCGTGAACTGCTGTGTCTGCCGGTCGGGTGCGTGATCGCGCTGCTGGGCGCGTCGGTTCTGCCGCTGTTCGGGGCGGTGCTGGCCACCCCGGTCGTCGGCCGGTGGCTGCGGTCCCGGCGGCGCGAGCGGGACCGGGTGCGGCGCGCCACCGCGGTGATCGAGCTCTGTGCCGCCGTGGCGGGCGAGTTGCGCGCCGGGCGGCATCCCGGCGAGGCGGTGCTGGCGGTGGACCCGGGGCACCTCAGGGAGCGTTGGGGGCTGGTGACGGCCGCGGCGCGGTTCGGCGGGGATGTGCCGGACGCGCTGCGGAGGGTCGCCCGGCTGCCGGGCGCCGAAGGGCTGACCGGGGTCGCGGCCTGCTGGCAGGTGGCGGTCGACGAGGGGGCGGGCCTTGCGGCGGGTCTCGACCGGGTGGCGGCGGCGCTGCGCGCCGAGCGGGACCAGCGCGAGAGCCTGGACGCCAAGCTGGCGGGAGCCAGGGCCACCGCCCTCGGGCTGGCGGTGCTGCCCGTCGTCGGGCTGGTGCTCGGCGGACTGATGGGTTCCGATCCGCTGCATGTGCTGCTGCACACCCCGGCCGGGCTGAGCTGTCTGCTGGTGGGCGGCCTGCTGGAGTGGGCGGGCCTGGTCTGGACCGGCCGGTTGGTGCGGGCGGCGCGTGAGCCGGGGCGGCGGCGAGGGGATCCCCTCCCGGGCCGGGGCCCAGCGGATCGCCGGGGTGGCTGATGAGCTCCGCGGTTGTCCACAGCCTGGGGATGGCGCTGTCCGTCCTGGCGGCGGCCCTGTGCATGGCGATGGGGTTGGTCGAGGCCCATCGGGAGCGGGTCGCTCGACGACGGCTGGCGGCGCTGCTTCCGGGTGCGGAGGTCGGGAGGCCGAGACGGGCCCGGCCGTGGCGGCGGTGGCGCGCCGGGTCCGGCGCGGGTGCCCTGCCCGCCTGGACCGCGCCGGGCGGCGCTGCGGCGATCGCCGTCGTCCTCGTCGGAGGACTGCCGGGGTGGGTGCTGGGGCTCGCCGCTGCCTGCGGCCTCTGGCGGTGGCAGCGGCACCGCCGGGCCACGGCCGGGCGGCCCGGCCGGGACCGGCACCTCGAGGCACTCGCCGGGCGCCAGATCCCGCTGGCCGCCGATCTGCTGACCGCCTGCCTGGCGGCCGGAGCGGGCCCGAGGAGGGCGGCGGAGGCGGTGGGAGGTTCGCTCGGTGGCCCGGTCGGCGAGCGGCTGGCCCAGACCGCGGCGGAGCTGCGGCTGGGCGGCGAACCGGCCCATGCCTGGGGGCGCATCGGGGCCCTGCCCGGAGCGCGGGGGCTGGCGCGCGCGCTGGAACGCGCCGGGACAACCGGTGCTCCGGCGGTGGAGCAGGTGTCCCGGCTGGCGGCCGAATGCCGGGCCGAGCAGGGGCGGGAGGCGATGAGACGGGCCGACCGCACCGGTGTGCTGGTCAACGCACCGCTGGCGGGCTGCTTCCTCCCGGCGTTCCTGCTGGTCGGCCTGGCCCCGGTGATGATCGGGCTGGCCAGCGCCCTGGCGGGCTGACGGCCCCTGAGCACGGGCGGGACCACGAAGATCACGCGGCGGACGGCCGCGTCACGAACCACGACGATCACGCGGCGGACGACAGCGTCACGAACCACGACACGAACAGCGGCACGACGAACGACGACACCGCGGTCAGCGATACCGCGGACGGGACAAGGGGGGCCGAAATGGTGAAGCAGTGGTGGGTACGGCGGTACGCGGCGGCGCGGACGAAGGCCGATGCGGGCATGACCACCGCCGAGTACGCGATGGGCACGATCGCGGCATGCGGTTTCGCCGCGGTGCTCTACAAGGTGGTGACCAGCGGGGCCGTCAGCGGTGCGCTGCAGTCGGTCATCGGCCGGGCGCTCGATGCGCAGTTCTGAGGCGCCGGAGACGGGAAAGTGGACGGGCTCGCGCGCCAGGAGCGGCGCGTGGGGCGTTCCGAGAAGCAGCGGCGTCCCGAGGGCCTGTGGGGGTGTTCCCAGGGGCAGGGCCAGCGGAGTCCTGAGCGCCCGCGAGGACGTCCCAGGAGGCGGTGGCGTCCTTCGGGCCCGCGAGGACGTCCCGAGGGCCCGGGGCGTGCCCCCGTCCTGGGCCCGCGTGCCCAGGACGGGCGTCCTGGGGACCCGGGGCCCTGCGCGGGACAGCGGCTTCGTCACCGCGGAGGCGGCCATCGCGCTGCCGGTACTGGCCCTGTTCGCCCTGATGCTGATCTGGGGGCTGATGGCCGCGTCGGCGCAGCTTCAGTGTGTGGACGCGGCCAGGGCCGGGGCGAGGGCGGCGGCGCGTTCGGAGCCGAGGGCGGACGCGATGGCCGCCGCCCGCTCGGCCGCGCCCGATGGAGCGCGGGTCGAGCTATGGAGGGAGGGGGACCTGGTGCGGGTGCGGGTCCGTGCCCACGCCGCCGGTCCCGGTCCGCTGGCGGTGAGTCTGCGCGGCGAGGCCGCCGCGCTCGCCGAGGACACCGTGGGCGCGGGCGACGCGGGCGACGCGGGCGACGCGGGCGACGCGGGCGGTGCGGGCGACGCGGGCGGTGCGGCCCGGGAGGCGGTCCCGTGAGAAGGGCGGACGACCGGGGGTCGGCCACCGTCTGGACCGCGTTGGCCGCGACGGCGCTGTGCGTGGTGTTCGCGGCCGTGCTGGCGGCCGGGCAGGCCATGGTGGCGCGTCATCGGGCGGGCGGCGCCGCCGATCTGGCGGCGCTCGCGGCGGCGGACCACGGCCTGGAGGGAGCTCGTACGGCGTGCGGTCTCGCTCGTCGGGTGGCCTCCGCCCAGGGGGCGCGCGTGGTGCGCTGCGCCCTGAGCGGTGAGATCGCGGATCTCACGGCGGAGGTGCGCACCGGCCCGTTTACCCTTCGGGCCCGGGCGCGGGCGGGACCCGCTGGCACTCAGGTCACCGGAGCGCCGTCCCCGCCGGGCGGCGGGGAGCGCTCACTCGGCGGCCGGAGGCTGCTCCGGGGCGCCGGCGAGCAGGGTCGTCAGCAGGCGGATGGCGGCCTTCTTGTCCAACGGGTCGTTGCCGTTGCCGCACTTGGGCGACTGGATGCAGGACGGGCATCCCGCCTCGCACTCGCAGACGGCGATCGCCTCGCGGGTGGCCGCCAGCCAGCGGGCGGCCGTGTGGAAGGCGCGTTCGGCGAAGCCCGCGCCCCCCGGATGCCCGTCGTAGACGAAGACGGTGGGCAGCAGCGTGTCGGGGTGCAGCGGGATGGAGACCCCGCCGATGTCCCAGCGGTCACAGGTGGCGAAGAGCGGCAGGATGCCGATCGAGGCGTGCTCGGCGGCGTGCAGGGCGCCTCCGAGGGCCTGGGGGTGCACCCGGGCCTCCTCGAGCTGGTCGTCGGTCACCGTCCACCACACGGCCCGGGTGCGCAGGGTACGCGGCGGAAGGTCCAGCTTGGACTCGCCGAGGACCTCACCGGTGATCAGCTTGCGACGCAGGAAGGAAACCACCTGGTTGGTGACCTCGACCGAGCCGAAGCACAGCCGAGCGTCCCCCCAGGGGATCTCGGTGGTCGTCTCCAGGATGGAGATCGCCGTGGTGTCGCGGGCCGTGGTCGAGTAGGGCGGAGTGGCCTCCTCCACCAGGGCGACCGAGTCGTCGAGGTCGAGCTGCTTGACGACATAGCTCCGGCCCTGGTGGAGGTGGACGGCGCCCTCGTGGACGGTGGTGTGGGCCGCCGCGGCGTCCACGGTGCCCAGCAGCCGCCCGGTGGCCGCCTCCACGACCTGGACCGGGCTGCCGCCCGTCCCGCGGATGTCGGTGAGGTCGGCGGCGCGCTCACGGCGGGTCCAGTGCCAGGCCCTCGCCCGGCGGCGCAGCAGCTTGCGCTGCTCCAGCTGCGGCATCAGCTCCTCGGTGGCGGGCCCGAAGAGTTCCAGGTCCGGCTCGGTGAGCGGAAGCTCGGCCGCGGCCGCGCACAGGTGCGGCGCGAGGACGTAAGGGTTGTCCGGGTCCAGGACGGTGGACTCCACCGGCTGCCGGAAGAGGGCGTCCGGATGGTGGACGAGATAGGTGTCCAGCGGATCGTCCCGGGCGACCAGGATCGCGAGGGCCCCTTCGCCGGTGCGCCCGGCCCGCCCCGCCTGCTGCCACAAGGAGGCGCGGGTGCCGGGATAGCCCGCCACGACCACGGCGTCCAGCCCGGCGATGTCCATCCCCAGCTCCAGGGCGGTGGTGGCGGCGAGCCCGAGCAGCTCACCGGAGTGCAGGGCCCTCTCCAGGGCGCGGCGCTCCTCGGGGAGATAGCCGCCGCGATAGGCGGCGATCCGGTCCGGCAGCGAGCGGTCCACCTCCGCGAGCCGCTCCTGGGCGATGAGCGCGATGAGCTCCGCGCCCCGCCGGGAGCGCACGAAGGTGACCGTACGGACGCCCTGGACGGCCAGGTCGGTGAGCAGGTCCGCGGACTCGGCCGTGGCCGTGCGGCGCACGGGGGCGCCCTGCTCGCCGTGGAGCTCGGTCAGCGGCGGCTCCCAGAGGGCGAAGACGACCTCACCGCGGGGCGAGCCGTCCTCGGTGATCTCCACCACGGGCACGCCGGTCAGCCGGCACGCGGCGACCGCCGGATCGGAGGCGGTGGCCGAGGCGAGCAGGAAGACGGGCGAGGAGCCGTAGCGGGCGCAGACGCGGCGCAGCCTGCGCACCACCTGGGCCACATGGGAGCCGAAGACACCCCGGTAGGTGTGGCATTCGTCGATCACCACATAGCGCAGCGCGCGCAGGAAGGAGGACCACCTGGGGTGGCCGGGCAGGATGCCCCGGTGGAGCATGTCGGGATTGGTGAGCACGTAGTTCGCGTACTGCCGGACCCACTCGCGCTCCTCGACGGGCGTGTCGCCGTCGTAGACCGCCGCCCGGATGGCACTGCCCAGCGGGGCGGTCAGACCGGCCACCGCGCGGCGCTGGTCGGCGGCCAGCGCCTTGGTGGGGGAGAGGTACAGGGCGGTCGCTCCCCGGCCGCTGGGCTCCTCCGAGCCGTCCAGCAGGGTGCTGAGGACGGGGGCCAGATAGGCGAGGGACTTGCCGGAGGCGGTTCCGGTGGCCACGACCACGGATTCGCCGCCCAGCGCGTGTTCGGCCGTGCGTGCCTGGTGGGCCCAGGGGCGCTCGATGCCGACCGCGCGAATGGCGTTGATCACCTCCGGCCGGATAGCCGAGGGCCAGTCGGCATGGGTTCCCGGGCGTGGGGGCAAGTGCTCCGTATGAGTGATGCGCGTGCTCCGGCTCGCCCCGGTGCTCAGCCGACCGAGGACGGCCCGGGGTGAGGGGCGTATGCCCGCCTGCCGCGGGATTTGGTTGTCGGCCATCGACACCGAGTGTGTCACTGGTCTGACGGACAATGGTCTCAAGGCGTCGTGCACGCCTGCTGGTAAGTGATTGAATGCCATCGCGGCTGCCGATCCATGGGGGGCGACCGCTCGATGCAAGGTGCTGGAGGATCCGTGGACCTGTCCCTGTCGACTCGGACCGTCGATGACCGCACGGTCGTCGAGGTCGGTGGCGAGATTGATGTATACACCGCGCCCAAGCTGCGCGAGCAGCTGGTCGAGCTTGTCAACGACGGCAACTACCACCTGGTCGTCGACATGGAGGGCGTCGACTTTCTCGACTCCACCGGACTCGGCGTGCTCGTCGGCGGGCTCAAGCGAGTGCGGGCCCACGAGGGCTCGCTGCGCCTGGTGTGCAACCAGGAGCGCATTCTGAAGATCTTCCGCATCACCGGCCTGACCAAGGTGTTCCCGATCCACACCTCGGTCGAGGACGCTGTCGCGGCGACCGACTGACAAGATCGCCGAAGGAAGACACAGAAGGGGGTTCCGGGCGGCGCACGCCCGGCCCTCCCCATACGCACGCCCATACGCCCGAGGGGGATGGCATGGCCACCGTCGAACTCCGCTTCAGCGCGCTGCCCGAGCACGTCAGGACCGCTCGTCTTGTCGCGGCGGCCGTGGCGCGCCGGGCGGGGGTGGATGAGGCCGTGCTCGACGAGGTGCGGCTCGCGGTCGGCGAGGCTTGCACACGTGCGGTCGGGCTCCACCTGAGCAATGGGGTGGAGGCACCGGTGCGGGTGATCCTGACCGAGGAGGAGAAGAAGTTCTCCATCGAAGTCGGTGACGAATCCCCGACCTCGGCCGCCCTGGCGCCCGGCTCCCACCCGGAGACGGACGACGAGGCCGAGGGCGAGGACGAGATGGGTCTCGCCGTCATCAGCGGGCTCGTCGACGACGTCGAGGTGACGACCAGCGAGACCGGCGGAGTGATCCGGATGAGCTGGCCGACCTCACCCCAGCCGCTGGTGTCCTAGCCCACGGCAAGGCTCGGTGCCCTAGCCCAAGGCAAGGCTCTGGTGCCCTAGGCCCCTAAGCCCCTAAGCCCTGGCCAAGGGCTCTGGTGCCCTGGCCCGCGAGTTCGGGCCGCGCCCGTTCAGGCCGCGCCGGTTCGGGCCCCGCGCCAGTGCAGGTCGCGCTGGTTTGGGCCCCCGCGCCGGTTCGGGTCCCACCCTGACGGTTCGGCGCCCGCCTGTGCGGCACCGGTCGGTTCGGCCTGGCCTCGGCGGGCTGGGTCTCCGCTCCCGCCGAATCGGGCCTCTCGAGGGGCCATCTGTCCGTCATCCCTCTCCCGACCTTCCGGACCACCGGACCGGCCGTTTCATGATCGCTGGCCCGGCTGTCGGCGTGCCCGCGCCCGCTCGGCCGTATCATCCCGGCGCACCCCGGCGCATCTCTCGGCGCGCGATTTTTCGATCTCGGGCGTAGTCTCTGAACAGGCTTTTCTCAGTGCCGCGCGACCGCCTCAAGATCCCCATTGAGATCATCTATATAGATCATTTATAGAGATCACTTTACATCCGTCACCGAATTGTCGACCTTCCTTCTTCCGAAGGAATTCATACCGCCAAACCTATTGATCTTCGCTGGTGCGGGGGAATTCCCATTCCGGCGCCCTGTTTTGATCGTGTGACGCTCCCTACAATCCGTCCACATCTCGAGCTCAGGACGCCTGAGCGCGGCGGCTCTTCTGCGGTCGCAGAACTGCTGCGCGCCCATGTGCCAAACGTCAAGGAGGACGAATGGCGGGGCCTCTCACCCCTCATCAGCTGGACCTCACCCCAACCCTGGCCGCCGCAGAGCTGACCGACGACAACCGTGTGATCGTGATGGTGATCGCCGCGGTCGCGATCGCGGCGCTCGCGGTCGCGGTGGTGCTGGTACGACAAGTCCTCGCGGCCGGCGAGGGCACGGACAGTATGAAGAAGATCGCCGAAGCCGTTCAGGAAGGCGCCAATGCCTATCTGGCCCGGCAGCTGCGCACCCTCGGTGGATTCGCCGTGGTGGTGTTCTTCCTGCTCATGCTGTTGCCGGCGGACGACTGGCCGCAGCGCATCGGGCGTTCGGTGTTCTTTCTGATCGGTGCCGCATTCTCGGCGGCCACCGGCTATATCGGGATGTGGCTCGCGGTGCGCAGCAATGTGCGCGTCGCCGCCGCTGCCCGTGAGGCCACCCCCGAGCCTCCCACCACACCCGTCAATGGCGATTCGGCCGCTTCCTCGCCCGGTAAGCCGAGCGTGGATCTCACGGCCGTCTCGCACAAGGCAATGAAGATCGCATTCCGTACCGGCGGTGTGGTGGGCATGTTCACCGTGGGCCTCGGACTGCTGGGCGCCTCCTGCGTGGTGCTGGTCTACGCGGCCGACGCGCCCAAGGTGCTGGAGGGCTTCGGGCTCGGCGCCGCGCTGATCGCGATGTTCATGAGGGTCGGCGGCGGCATCTTCACCAAGGCCGCCGATGTCGGCGCCGACCTCGTCGGCAAGGTCGAGAAGGGCATCCCCGAGGACGACCCACGCAACGCCGCGACCATCGCGGACAACGTTGGCGACAACGTCGGTGACTGCGCCGGTATGGCCGCCGACCTCTTCGAGTCGTACGCCGTCACCCTGGTGGCCGCGCTGATCCTCGGCAAGGCGGCCTTCGGCGACTCCGGTCTGGCCTTCCCGCTGCTCGTCCCGGCCATCGGTGTGGTCACCGCCATGATCGGGATCTTCGCCGTGGCCCCGCGCCGCGCCGACCGCAGCGGGATGAGCGCCATCAACCGCGGCTTCTTCATCTCCGCCCTGATCTCGATGGCGCTGGTGGCGGTCGCGGTCTTCACCTATCTGCCGTCCAGCTACGCGGACCTCGACGGTGTCACCAACCGCGAGATCCTCGGTCACAGCGGCGACCCGCGGGTGCTGGCGCTCGTCGCGGTCGCCGTCGGCATCGTGCTGGCCGCGCTCATCCAGCAGCTCACGGGCTACTTCACCGAGACCACCCGACGTCCCGTCCGGGACGTCGGCAAGACCTCGCTGACCGGCCCGGCCACGGTGGTGCTCTCCGGTATCTCGCTGGGTCTGGAGTCCGCCGTCTACTCGGCGGTGCTGATCGGGCTGAGCGTTTACGGCGCCTTCCTGCTCGGTGGCACTTCGATCATGCTGGCGCTGTTCGCCGTGGCGCTCGCGGGTACCGGTCTGCTCACCACGGTCGGCGTGATCGTCGCCATGGACACCTTCGGCCCGGTCTCCGACAACGCCCAGGGCATCGCCGAGATGTCCGGCGATGTGGAAGGCGCGGGCGCGCAGGTGCTCACCGACCTGGACGCGGTCGGCAACACCACCAAGGCGATCACCAAGGGCATCGCCATCGCGACGGCGGTGCTCGCCGCGGCCGCGCTCTTCGGCTCGTACCGCGACGCCATCGCCGAGGCGGTGAGCGACGTGCACACCTCCGTGGCCGGGGAGATGAATCTGAACCTGGACATCTCGCAGCCCAACAACCTCGTGGGCCTCGTCCTCGGCGCCGCCGTCGTCTTCCTCTTCTCCGGGCTGGCGATCAACGCGGTGTCGCGGTCGGCCGGTGCGGTGGTCTTCGAGGTGCGGCGGCAGTTCCGCGAGAAGCCCGGGATCATGAACTACAGCGAGAAGCCGGAGTACGGCCGGGTCGTCGACATCTGCACCAAGGACGCGCTGCGCGAGCTGGCCACCCCGGGGCTGCTCGCCGTCATGGCGCCGATCGCCGTCGGCTTCACCTTCGGGGTCGGTGCGCTCGGCTCGTTCCTGGCGGGCGCGATCGGCACCGGCACGCTGATGGCCGTCTTCCTCGCCAACTCCGGCGGCGCCTGGGACAACGCCAAGAAGCTGGTCGAGGACGGTCACCACGGTGGCAAGGGGAGCGAGGCCCATGCCGCGACGGTGATCGGCGACACGGTCGGTGACCCCTTCAAGGACACCGCCGGCCCCGCGATCAACCCGCTGCTGAAGGTGATGAACCTGGTGGCGCTGCTGATCGCCCCCGCGGTGGTCAAGTTCTCCTATGGGGACAACGCCAGCCCGGGGCTGCGCGCGGTCGTCGCGGTGATCGCCGTGGTGATCATCGTGACCGCCGTCTACATCTCCAAGCGGCGCGGGATCGCCGTAGGTGACGAAGGCAACTCCGAGCACGTGGCGAAGTCAGCCGACGCGGCGGTGGTGTCCTAGCGCCGGAAGGGGGCAGGGGGCCGGAAAAGCCCCCGCGACATGCGGGCGGGCGGTGTGCGACGGCACATCGTCCGCCCGCTTCCCTGTGCGCGGTGCCCCGTCCGCTCGATGAGGCCATGTCCACAACGAGCGTGGTGCAAATGACTCCAAAGATATCCATACGGGGCGCTCGCCCGGTGGGCTTCGCCGGATGGACGTGTATGTTCCGGGGCCGAGAGCCATGGAAGGGACCAATCCGGTGAACAAGAAGCTTGTGGCTGCACTGTCCGGCGGTGCGGCACTCGTACTGGCGCTGACCGGCTGCGGGGGCGGCGACGAGGACAAGAAGGTCAACGACTGGGCCAAGTCGGTCTGTGACGAGGTGCAGCCTCAGCTGAAGAAGATCCAGGGCGCCAACACCGCGATCCAGGGCGCCGCCGACGAGCAGGACTCCAAGAAGCTGCAGCAGACCGACTCCAAGGCGTTCCAGGAGATCTCCGAGTCCTATGGGGCACTCGCCAAGGCCGTGAACAAGGCGGGCCCGCCGCCCGTGGACAACGGCGACAAGACCCAGAAGCAGGCGGTCAAGGAGCTCAACGCCACCTCGGGGTCGTACACGAAGCTGAAGTCGGCCGTCGACAAGCTGGACACCTCGGACAAGTCCAAGTTCGCGCAGGGGCTCAAGGGCGTCGCCGATGAGCTCGACAAGCTCAGCAAGTCGGGTGACCAGGCCCTGCAGAAGCTGCAGGAGGGCAAGGTCGGCTCGGCGATGGCCAAGCAGCCCGGCTGCCAGAAGCCGAAGACGGCGGGCGGCGCCACGACGTAGTCCTGGCCGGTCCTCGTGTCCCTGTAGTCCTCGGCGTACTCGGCGTCCTCGTCGTCCTCCCACCCGGTCCCGGCAGTCCTTACGGACCGCACGGGGAGTCTGCCGCCAGGGGGCCAACGCCGCCCTCTGGCGAGCCCTTTGTCGGCCCGTCACCCCGGTCGGCGCGGGCGATGTCGTCCCGATGCCGACTGCCGTCGCCCGCTGTCGGCGGTTGCCCCGACAATGGGGGCGTGAGTACGCACCAGCCCTCGTTCCGCCTGCCCACCGCCGACCCCGGGCGCACCGCACGCCTTCGCGCGGCACTGTCGGCGGCCGCCTTCACCGACGGCGGTCTGCTGGACCTGCTCGGCACGTCCGCCTACGCGGCCCTGGCGCGCGGGGAGGCCGTCCCCGCGCTGCGCGCCACCCGGGGCGGCAGCGGCCCGCTGGAGACCCTGGTGCGGCTCTTCCTGCTGCAGCGCCCCGTGGCGTACGGGCGGGCGGCCGCGGCCCTCCCGGCCGAGGACTGCCTCGCCGACGGCTGGCTGGTCCGCGACGGCGACGAGGTGCGCGCGAGCGTGGACGTGCGGCCTTACGGCGGGCCCGAGGGCCAGGAGTGGTGGATCGTCTCCGACCTGGGCTGCGCGGTCGGCGGTGCGGGAGGGATCGGCGGCCCGGGCGGCGCGCGCGGCCGTCAGGACCGCTCCCGGCTCGTCCTCGGGGTCGGCGGCGCGTCCACCACGCTCGCCGGTCTCACCGTGCCCGCGCCCGTGGAGCGGGTCCTCGACCTCGGCACCGGTTCCGGCATCCAGGCGCTGCACGCGGGCCGCCACGCCGCCCGGGTGACCGCCACGGACCGCAATCCGCGCGCCCTGGCCATCGCCCGGCTGACCCTCGCCCTGTCCGGGGCGGCGGAGCCGGATCTGCGGGAGGGGTCGCTGTTCGAGCCGGTCCAGGACGAGACGTACGACCTGATCGTCTCCAACCCGCCCTTTGTGATCTCCCCGCGCTCCCCGGAGGGCAGCGAGCTGGTCTACCGGGAGGGCGGGATGTCCGGGGACGATCTGTGCCGCACCCTCGTCCAGCGGTCCGCCGGGCATCTCGCCGACGGTGGCTGGTGCCAGCTGCTGGCGAACTGGCAGCACGTCGAGGGGGAGGACTGGCGCGAGCGGCTGGCCTCCTGGGTCCCGCCCGGCTGCGACGCGTGGATCGTGCAGCGCGAGGTGCAGGACGTCACCCAGTACGCCGAGCTGTGGCTGCGCGACGCCGGTGAGCATCTGGCCGGGCCCGAGGCGTACGCGGCGCGTTACGACGCGTGGCTGGACGAGTTCGAGGCGCGCAGGACCACGGCCGTCGGCTTCGGCTGGATCACCCTGCGCAAGTCCGGCGCCGACCGGCCTTCGGTGACCGTGGAGGAGTGGCCCCATCCGGTCGAGCAGCCGCTGGGGGCCGAGGTCATGGCCCACTTCGACCGGCAGGACTTCCTGCGCACGCATGACGACGCGGCGCTGCTGACCGCCCGCTTCCGGCTGGCGGACGAGGTCGTCCAGGAGCAGGTGGGCCCGCCCGGGGCGGAGGACCCCGAGCATGTGGTGCTCAGGCAGCACCGGGGGATGCGGCGCGCGACGAAGGTGGACACGGTCGGGGCGGGTTTCGCGGGTGTGTGCGACGGCACACTGAGCGCCGGCCGGATCCTGGACGCCATCGCCCAGCTGCTCGGGGAGGACCCTGTGGTGCTGCGCGACCGTACCCCGGAGTCCATCCGGCTCCTGGTCGAGCAGGGCTTTCTGCGGCCGGTCGGCGACGACGGCACAGAGATGGCATGACGGTATACGGCGTAGAGGTGCCATGGCGGCGTGGGGGCGTCACGACGGCATAGGACGGCACAGGGCGTCAGGGCAATAAGCGCGCCGCGCGTGCACTGGGGGCGTGCGCCGGTGGTACAGCGCTCCCCTGCGCGCCCCGCATGGCAGGAAGCTGCCGCCGGGGCCGCCGAAAGGGCCGCGCCGGGACGGGCGTGGACGGGGCGAGGCGGGGCCGGACGGGGCCGGACCAGGCGACGCGCGCTGTTCACCCGGGGTTCGCGCTCACGCCTCCCGCGCGTGCCACGCTCCCGCCATGGAGAGCGGACCTGCGATCTTCGCCGGAACGGCATTCGTGTTGTTCGGCGCCGCGCTGCTGCTGTGGACGGCGGCGCGCCTGAGGCTGCGTGCGCCGGTCGCGCACGATGTGAGTCCTGTCGCTTCCGCGGTGCTCTCCCTTCTCTTCGGTATCGCCGCGCTCGGCGGCGGAATCTGGTGTCTGGGTTACGCCTGACAGGGCCTTACACGCTGTCTCGTGCCGGTCCGGGCGGCAGACAGCACGGTTGTCGGGTTACCGTTCGAGTGGCGTTGCGGGCTTTTTCCGTTTGACACGGGGGCGGGATGTACCGTCACACTCCGCAGCGTCACCGTAGAGGGAGGCCGTGAGCGTTACCCGCGCGGCACTGCCCGTTCACCGAGAGTCGACCGGAGAGAAGAGCCAAGTTGTCCCCGACCACCAGCGAGACCGCACAGGGCGGCCGCCGACTCGTCATCGTCGAGTCGCCTGCCAAGGCGAAGACGATCAAGGGCTACCTCGGCCCGGGCTACGTGGTCGAGGCCAGCGTCGGGCACATCCGGGACCTGCCGAACGGTGCGGCCGAGGTCCCCGACAAGTACACCGGCGAGGTCCGGCGCCTCGGCGTGGACGTCGAGCACGACTTCCAGCCCGTCTATGTGGTCAACTCGGACAAGAAGAGCCAGGTCAAGAAGCTCAAGGAGCTGCTCGCCGACTCCGACGAGCTCTTCCTGGCCACCGATGAGGACCGCGAGGGCGAGGCCATCGCCTGGCACCTCCAGGAGGTCCTCAAGCCCAAGGTCCCGGTCCGCCGGATGGTCTTCCACGAGATCACCAAGGACGCCATCCGGGCCGCCGTGGCCAACCCGCGCGAGCTGAACCAGCGCCTGGTCGACGCCCAGGAGACCCGCCGCATCCTCGACCGCCTCTACGGCTACGAGGTCTCGCCGGTCCTGTGGAAGAAGGTCATGCGCGGCCTGTCCGCGGGCCGGGTCCAGTCGGTCGCCACCCGTCTCGTCGTCGAGCGCGAACGCGAGCGCATCGCCTTCCGCTCCGCCGAGTACTGGGACCTCACCGGCACCTTTGCCACCGGCCGGGCCGGTGACGTCAGCGACCCCGGCACCTTCGGTGCCCGCCTTACGGCCGTCGACGGCCTCCGGGTCGCCCAGGGGCGCGATTTCACCTCGCTCGGGCAGCTCAAGGAGGGCCTCAAGGTCCTCCACCTGGACGAGGCGGGCGCCCGCTCGCTGGCCACGGCCCTCGCCGACACCGCCTTCACGGTGCGCTCGGTCGAGTCCAAGCCGTACCGCCGCTCGCCGTACGCGCCGTTCCGCACCACGACCCTGCAGCAGGAGGCCAGCCGCAAGCTGGGCTTCGGGGCCAAGGCCACCATGCAGGTCGCGCAGAAGCTGTACGAGAACGGCTACATCACGTATATGCGTACGGACTCCACCGTCCTGTCGGACACGGCGGTGGCGGCGGCCCGGGCGCAGGTCACCCAGCTGTACGGGGCCGACTACCTGCCCGACAAGCCGCGCACCTACGCGGGCAAGGTCAAGAACGCCCAGGAGGCGCACGAGGCCATCCGCCCCTCGGGGGACCGCTTCCGCACCCCGGCGGAGACCGGCCTCACGGGCGACCAGTTCCGGCTCTACGAGCTGATCTGGAAGCGGACCGTCGCCTCCCAGATGAAGGACGCGGTCGGCAACTCGGTCACCGTCAAGATCGGCGGGCAGGCGAGCGACGGCCGGGACGCCGAGTTCTCCGCCTCCGGTAAGACGATCACCTTCCACGGCTTCATGAAGGCGTATGTCGAGGGCGCCGACGACCCGAACGCCGAGCTCGACGACCGCGAGCGCCGGCTGCCGCAGGTCGCCGAGGGCGACCGGCTCACCGCCGAGGAGATCACCGCCGACGGCCACGCGACCAAGCCCCCGGCCCGCTACACCGAGGCGTCGCTGGTCAAGGAGCTGGAAGAGCGCGAGATCGGCCGCCCGTCGACCTACGCCACGATCCTGGGCACCATCCTCGACCGCGGCTACGTCTTCAAGAAGGGCACCGCGCTCGTGCCCTCCTTCCTGAGCTTCGCCGTGGTCAACCTGCTGGAGAAGCACTTCGGCCGGCTGGTCGACTACGACTTCACCGCCAAGATGGAGGACGACCTCGACCGCATCGCGCGCGGCGAGGCCGAGGCCGTGCCGTGGCTGAAGCGCTTCTACTTCGGCGAGGGCACGCAGGCCGGCGCCGCCGAGGCCGGGAACGGCGACGGCGACCACCTCGGCGGCCTCAAGGAGCTGGTCACCGACCTGGGCGCGATCGACGCCCGGGAGATCTCGTCCTTCCCCGTCGGCGACGGCATCGTGCTGCGCGTCGGCCGCTACGGGCCGTACGTCGAGCGCCCGACGGAGGTCGAGGGCGGCACCGGCCGCCGTGCCGACGTCCCCGACGACCTGCCGCCGGACGAGCTGACCGTGGAGCTCGCGGAGGAGCTGCTCGCCAAGCCGAGCGGTGAGTTCGAGCTGGGTCCCGACCCCGAGACCGGTCGCATGATCGTCGCCAAGGACGGCCGCTACGGTCCGTACGTCACCGAGGTGCTCCCCGAGGACACCCCCAAGAGCGGTAAGAACGCGATCAAGCCGCGCACGGCCTCCCTGCTGAAGTCGATGTCCCTGGACACGGTGACCCTGGGGGACGCGCTCAAGCTGATGTCGCTGCCGCGGGTGGTCGGCACCGACCCCGAGGGCGTGGAGATCACCGCGCAGAACGGCCGGTACGGGCCGTACCTGAAGAAGGGCACCGACTCGCGGTCGCTCGAGACCGAGGAGCAGATCTTCACGATCACCCTCGAGCAGGCGCTGGCGATCTACGCCCAGCCCAAGCAGCGTGGCCGGGCCGCGGCCAAGCCGCCGCTGAAGGAGCTGGGCACCGACCCGGTCAGCGAGCGGCCCGTGGTGGTCAAGGACGGCCGCTTCGGTCCGTACGTCACGGACGGCGAGACCAACGCGACGCTGCGCCGTGACGACGACGTGGAGACCATCACGCCCGAGCGGGGCTTCGAGCTGCTCGCCGAGAAGCGCGCCAAGGGCCCGGCCAAGAAGACCGCCAAGAAGACGGCGGCGAAGAAGACCGCGGCCAAGAAGACGGCGGCGAAGAAGACGGCCGCCAAGAAGACCGCGGCGAAGAAGACCACCGCGAAGACCGCCGCCAAGAAGACGACCGCCAAGACCGCGGCCAAGAAGACGGCGGCCGAGAGGTCGTCGGCCAACGCCGAGTAGCCGCGGGAGTCGGCCGACGGCGGGCGGGAAAACGGGGCAAGGCGGAGCAATCCGCACGCCATCCACGGCTCACCGCCCGTTTGTTCGGCCGGGGGGCCGTGGATTCATGTGATCCGGATAGGCTGGCGGGATGACGCGAGAGCAGCCAACGGACGTGACCCCCACTTCCGGTGCCCTTGCCGCGGACTCCCGCGAGCGGGCCGTACGAGCCCTGCTGCGCTATCAGCCGCTGCGACGGCTGTGGAGCGCGCAACTCGTCGGCGGTGCCGGGGACGTGCTCGGCGTACTGGTGCTGGTGCTGCTGACGCTGCAGGCGTCCGTGGCGGCCGACTCCTTCGGCGGCGGGTATCGCGGCGCGGCCTTCGCGGTCGCGGCGGTGCTCGGCGTACGGCTCTTCGCGACCGTGCTGTTCGGCGCGGTGCTCCTCGGGCCGCTCGCCGCGCTGATCGGCCCCTCCGGGCCGCTGGACCGCCGCTGGACCATGGTCGGCGCTGACGGTCTGCGGCTGGTGCTGCTCCTCATCGCTCCGCTGTGGATCGACTGGGCCCCGGCCGACGCCGTCGCCTGGCTGCTCATCACCACCTTCGTCGTCGGCGTCGTGGAGCGCTTCTGGACCGTCGCCAAGGACGGCGCGGCCCCCTCGCTGCTCCCGGCACCGCCCGCCGAGGGCGCCGCCGTCCGCCCGCTGCCCGACCACCTGGACGCGCTGCGCCGGCTCTCGCTCCGTACGAACTTCCTGACGCTGCCGATCGCCGCCGCCGCGCTGCTCGTCGTCACGCTCATCGGCAGGCTGCTGGGCACCGGTGTGGAGTGGTTCCACACCCACCAGGCCGCCCTCGGCTCGTACGTCGGCGCCGGGCTCTTCGCCGCGTCGATCTCGATCCTCACCTTCGTCGAGCTGCCGGGCGCGCAGACCAGCCGCACCCGCTCCCCCCTGGAGGGGCTGCGCCGTCCCCGCGCCGCCTCCGGGACCGGCGCCGACAAGGGCCGCACCGGAGCCGTTCCGCTGCTGGTGCTCGCCTGCGCCGGGGTGGCGGGCGCGATCGCCGCGGCCGTGGGCGTCGCCCCGCTGCAGGCCATGGACCTCGGTGGCGGGCCGGTCGGCTTCGCCCTGCTCGTCCTCGTCCTGACCGGCGGCCCGGCCATGGGCATCCGCTGGGCCCAGAAGGTCCTCCCGGGTCTGTCGCGGCGCCGGCTGCTGGCGCTGTCGGTCGCGCTGACCGGGCTCGCGCTGCTCACGGTGGGCCTGGTGCACGACACCACCACCGTCGTGCTGATCGCCCTGATCGCGGGCGTGTCGGCGGGTGTCGCCGCCCACACCGGCCACTCCCTCCTGGATCAGGAGTCCGAGGAGACCCGCCGGCCCCGGATGACCGAGCATCTGCAGGCCGTCGTCCGCGTCGGCGTCGGGCTCGGCGCGGTCGCCGCGCCGCTGCTCGCCGCCGCCATCGGGCCGCACCGGCTCGGCAGCGGCGACTTCGTCTTCGCCCACGGCGGCGCTGCCTTCACCCTGATGCTGGTGGGCGCGCTGCTGCTGCCCGTCGCCGCGCTGGTCCTCGGCCGGACCGACGACCGGCAGGGCGTGCCGCTGCGGCGGGATCTGCGCGAGGCGCTGCTCGGCGGGGGCGGCGCGGACGAGGGCCCGGCCGCCACCGGCTTCTTCATCGCCGTCGAGGGCGGGGACGGGTCGGGCAAGTCCACGCAGGTGGAGGCGCTGGCCGAGTGGATCAGGGCCAAGGGGCACGAGGTCGTGGTCACCCGCGAGCCGGGCGCGACCGCGATCGGCAAGCGGCTGCGCTCGATCCTGCTCGACGTCTCGTCCGCCGGGATCTCGCACCGCGCCGAGGCGCTGCTGTACGCGGCGGACCGCGCCGAGCACGTCGACACCGTCGTCCGCCCGGCGCTGGAGCGCGGCGCGGTCGTCATCTCCGACCGCTACATCGACTCGTCCGTCGCCTACCAGGGCGCGGGGCGCGACCTCGCCGCGACCGAGATCGCCCGCATCTCGCGCTGGGCGACCAACGGCCTGGTGCCGCATCTGACGGTGCTGCTGGACGTCTCGCCGGAGACCGCGCGCGAGCGTTTCACCGAGGCCCCGGACCGGCTGGAGTCCGAGCCCGCCGAGTTCCACCAGCGCGTACGGGCCGGATTCCTGGCCCTCGCCGCCGCCGACCCGGCCCGCTACATCGTCGTCGACGCCGGGCAGCTGCCGGAGGCGGTCACCTCCGTGGTGCGCCACCGTCTGGACCAGATGCTGCCGCTGTCCGAGGCGGAGGTGAAGGCCCAGGAGGAGGCCCGTAAGGCCGCCGAGGAGGAGGCCCGTCGGCGGGCGGAGGAAGAGGCCGCCCGTAAGGCCGAGGAGGAGCGGCTGGAGCGCGAGCGACAGGAGGCGCTCGCCAAGGCGCGCGCCGAGGAGGAGGAGCGCAAGCGGCGCGAGCTGGAGGAGGCTCGCCAGCGCGAGGCCGAGCGGCAGGCGGAGGCGGCCCGTCAGCGGGCCGAGGACGCGCGCCGCAGGGCCGAGGAGGACCGTAAGCGCATCGAGGCCGAGGACCGCGCCCGCGCCGCCGAGGAGGAGCGGCGCCGCCTCCAGGAGGAGGCGGAGGCGCTGCGGCGGGCCGAGGCGGAGGCGCGCCGCCAGGAGGAGCAGCGCAAGGCCGAGGAGGCGCTGCTGCGGGCGGAGCAGGCGAGGCTGGCGGCGGACGCGGCGTCCTCCGGGGCCGACGAGCCGACCGTGGAGACCGAGGCCCCGGCCCCGCCGCCCGAGGACGAGGACGGCGCCCGGGGCGCGGCGGGCTCCGGCGCGGCCGACCCGGACACGACGGAGACGGTCCAGACGCCGCGGTTCGACCCGCGGGCGGGGTACGGCTCCGAACATGGCGGCACCCGGTCGGCGGAGGCCGACGAGACCGCCGTGCTGCCGCCCGTCCCGCCCCAGAACGGCCCGGACGCCGACGAGACCGCCGTACTGCCGCCCGTACCGCCCGTACGGCCCCAGGACGGCCCGGAACGCCGGGGAGGCCCGGACGCCGAGGAGACGGCCGTCCTGCCCCAGCCGCCCGCCGAGCCCCCCACCAACGCGGCCGACGAGACGGCGGTCCTGCCCCCGGTACGGGACGACCGGTCCGCCGACCCGGCGGACCGGGTCCCGCCGTGGCTGTTCCGCCCGGACGAGGGCCAGGGCCAGGAGCACGGCCAGGGGAACGAGCGCACGCGCGAGATGCCGCAGTACGGCCAGGGCCAGGGTCCGGATCAGGGCCAGAGGTACGACCAGGGCCAGAGGTACGACCAGGGTCAGGGGTACGACCAGGGCCAGGCGCAGGGCGGTGCGGAACCGCCGCGCCGGCGCCGCCGCCGTCCCGAGTGGGCCGAGGAGACTCCCCTGGACGACCTCCCGTCCCTGGCCGACGAACTGCTCGGCCCCCGCGACGACGAGGACGGCCGCCGCCGCTGACCCCGACCGCCCAGCCGGGCGCTGCCACCCCTGGCCGCGCCCGGCTGACGGCGGGCCGCCGACGGCGGGGCGCCGATGGGGGCGCTGGTCGTTTCCGCCGGGGCGCCGTCGCGGATGGGCGGCGCGTTCGGGGCTGTCGGTGGGGTGGACCACAATGGGGTGCCGTAAGGACGAGCGGCGGAGGCTGTCATGGCGGTGTGGGACGACCTGGTCGGGCAGGACCGCGTAGCGGCCCAGCTGTCGGCGGCCGCGCGGGACGCGGACGCGCTGGTCACGGCGGCGGGCGAGGTGGCCGACGGCCCCGTCGCGGAGCCCATGGCGTCGTCCAAGATGACCCACGCCTGGCTGTTCACCGGCCCGCCCGGCTCCGGCCGGGCCACCGCGGCCCGCGCCTTCGCCGCCGCGCTGCAGTGCGTCAGTCCGGACCGGGCGCTCGGCGGCGCCCCCGGCTGCGGCTTCTGCGACGGCTGTCACACCGCCCTGATCGGCACCCACGCCGATGTGGAGGTGGTCCGTACGGACATGCTGACCATCGGCGTCAAGGAGACCCGCGAGCTCGTCCGCCGGGCCCAGCTGTCGCCCGCCGGCGGCCGGTGGCAGGTGATCGTCATGGAGGACGCCGACCGCCTTACCGAGGGCGCGGGCAATGTGCTCCTCAAGGCCGTCGAGGAGCCCGCGCCGCGCACCGTATGGCTGCTGTGCGCGCCGTCGCTGGAGGACGTGCTGCCCACGATCCGCTCCCGCTGCCGCCTCCTCACGCTCCGCACGCCGCCGGTGGAGGCTGTGGCGGACATCCTCGTCCGGCGCGACGGCATCGAACCCGAGCTCGCCGCCTCCGCCGCCCGCGCCACCCAGGGGCACATCGGCCGCGCCCGCCGCCTGGCCACCGACGAGCGGGCCCGCGCCCGCCGCGCCGCCGTCCTGAAGCTCCCGCTGCGCGTCGACGACGTGGGCGGCTGCCTCAAGGCGGCCCAGGAGCTGATCGACGCGGCGGCCGAGGACGCCAAGCAGGTGGCGGAGGAGATCGACACCAAGGAGACCGAGGAACTGCGCGCCGCCCTGGGCGCCGCCGCCGGTACGGGCGGGCGGTTGCCGCGCGGCACGGCGGGGGCCATGAAGGAGCTCCAGGACCGCCAGAAGCGCCGTGCCACCCGCACCCAGCGCGACAGCCTCGACCTCGCGCTCACCGATCTGACCGCCTTCTACCGGGATGTGCTGGCCCTCCAGCTCGGCTCCCAGGTGGCGCTCGCCAACACCGACGTGCGGGACGCGCTGGAGCGGATCGCGTCGGGCTCCAAGCCCGAGCGGACGCTGCGCCGGATAGAGGCGATCACGGCCTGTCGTCAGGCGCTGGACAGCAATGTGGCGCCGCTGCTGGCGGTCGAGGCGATGACCATGGCGCTGCGGGCGGGCTGAGTCACCCGTACGGGTTCGTTGTCGCGCGCATGGAGCGTGCTCGACTGGATACCCTCCGTAAGGGGGCGAACCGGTCGTATCTCCAGAAACCCGAGCGATCCCTGTGATCGCACCGATCCGGGCGATCCGGGTGATCCATGTGATCCGGCCGGCACGATCCCGCGACTCGACCGCGAACCGAGGGATCAGCCCATGCACACCCGACACAGCAGCCGCCCGCTCCGGACCGTCGGCGCCGCCGTTACGGCCGCCGCCCTGCTGTCCTCCGGCTGCTCCACCGACGCCTCCGCGCCGCGTGCCGCGTCGCTGTCGAAGAAGGCCGTCCCCGCCGCGCTCAAGCCGTACTACGAGCAGGCGCTGGACTGGCGCCCCTGCGGCGGCGCGGACTTCGAATGCGCCACGCTCAAGGCCCCGCTCGACTACGCGAGACCCGGCACCGGCCGGGACCTGAGGCTCGCGGTCTCCCGCAAGAAGGCCACCGGCACCGGCCGCCGCCTCGGTTCGCTCCTGGTGAACCCCGGCGGCCCCGGTGGCTCCGCGGTCGGCTACCTGCAGAGCTTCGCGGCCGTGGGCTACCCGGCCCGGGTGCGCGCCCGCTACGACATGGTGGCGATGGACCCGCGCGGCGTGGCCGAGAGCGAGCCCATCACCTGTCTGAGCGACAAGCAGATGGACGCCTTCACCCAGACCGACCAGACGCCCGACGGCCGCGGCGAGACCGATCGTCTCGTCGCCGCCTACAAGAAGTTCGGCCGCGGCTGCGCGACCCGCTCCGGCCGGATCCTCGGCCATGTCTCGACGGTCGAGGCGGCCCGCGACATGGACGTGCTGCGCGCCGCGCTGGGCGACCGGAAGCTGACGTACGTCGGCGCCTCCTACGGCACCTTCCTCGGCGCGACCTACGCCGACCTCTACCCCCACCGCGTCGGCCGTTTCGTCCTCGACGGCGCGCTGGACCCGACGCTGTCCTCCCGGCGCATCAACCGGGACCAGACCGCCGGTTTCGAAATCGCCTTCAGCGCCTTCGCCAAGGACTGCGTGCGGCGCACCGGCTGTCCCCTCGGCACCGGCTCCGTGGCCTCCGCCCGCGACCGGCTCGGCGCCTTCTTCGCCCACCTCGACTCCCACCCGGTCCGCACCGGTGAGTCCCGGGCCCTGGGCGAGCCCCTCGCCACGATCGGCGTGATCTCCGCCATGTACGACGAGACCGCCTGGCCCCAGCTGCGCACGGCCCTCCGCTCCGCGATGCGCGGCCACGGCGGCGGTCTGCTCAACCTGGCCGACCTCTACTACGAGCGCGACACCGACGGCTCGTACGCCAACCTCATGTACGCCAACCCCGCCGTCAACTGCCTCGACCTCCCACCCGCCTTCCGCACCCCCGCCGAGGTCAAGAAGTCCATCCCCGACTTCAAGAAGGCATCCCCCGTCTTCGGCAAGGCCCTCGCCTGGGCGGCCCTGAACTGCGCCTACTGGCCCGTCCGCCCGACCGGCACAGCCCACCCCCTGCACGCCAGGGGCGCCGCCCCGATCGTCGTCGTCGGCAC
>NZ_JAEEAP010000739.1 GCF_016103465.1 Streptomyces sabulosicollis | reverse complement strand
CATCCCCCCACATCCCCACCTTCGGCGAGGACTTCCCGTCTGGCGTGGGGCCTCGCCGTGAAGGAGTTGGCATGAACATGAAACGGAAGTTGGCGGTTGTCGTCGGCGCGGGGATAGCCCCCCTGATCGCCCTGAGCCTCCCCGCGAGCGAGGCGAGCGCGCACGGCTACATCTCGACCCCGCCGAGCCGCCAGGCCCAGTGTGCGGCCGGGACCGTGGCCTGCGGCGACATCAAGTACGAGCCGCAGAGCGTCGAAGGCCCCAAGGGGCTGACGAGCTGCAGCGCCGGCAATTCGAGGTTCGCCGAGCTCGACGACGACAACAAGGGCTGGGCGGTCACCCCCGTCCCGTCCAAGGCCAGCTTCACCTGGAAGCTGACCGCGCGTCACGCCACCAACACCTGGCAGTACTTCGTCGGCGGCCAGAAGGTCGCGGAGATCAACGACGGCGGGGCGCAGCCGGGCGAGACCGTCACCCATCAGGTGGACTTCGGCGGCCTGAAGGGCAAGCAGAAGGTGCTCGCGGTCTGGAACATCGCGGACACCTCCAACGCCTTCTACGCCTGCATCGATGTGAACATCGGCGGCTGACCGCCGAGCGGCTGAACGCGAGCGGGTGAACACAGGCAGTTGAACACAGGCACGTTGAACGCCGGGCCGGCCGCCTCCGAGGCGGCCGGCCTTCGGCGTCGCCGTGCGCGTCGCCGTCCGCGGCGCTCGGCTATCGGGGCCCGTACGTCAGCCTCCGCAGCAGCTTCTCGGCGGGGCCCGGAAGCGACCGGCGGTGGAGGAGCCAGGCCCCGGCCACCGTGGCGAGCCAGACCAGGACGGCGCTCAGACCCGCGGCGAGCGTCGGGCTGCCGGTCCGCTCGCCGAGCGCGAGGGCGAAGGGCGAGAGCAGCAGCACCCACGCGAGGGACTGGAGCAGATAGCCGCTCAGTGACCGCTGGCCCAGGGCCGCCAGAGCCTCCACGGGGAGCTTCCGCCCCGAGCCGGTGCGGGCCTTCGACAGGCGCAGGGCGAGCAGCCCGAAGAGCGCCACATATCCCGGGCCGCCGAACTGGCCGCTCACTTCGTACAGGCTGAGGAACGCGTCCGCGGTGGCGTCGTCAACGTGCACGAACCCGCCACTGACCAGCCCGATCGGCACCCCGCCCGCGAAGGCGACGCCGAGTGCGGCCACGGCGGTGCGGACCAGCAGCCGCCGGTGGCGGGCGGGGTCCTCCAGGATGCCGCGCCGCGCGGCCCACGCGCCCAGCCAGACGATCACGATGAACCCCAGCACGGTCAGCGTGTGGATCGGCCACTCGCCGAGCCGGTCGGCCACGGACGTGGCGTAGTCGGGGGCCGAGAGCGAATCGACCTCGTCCGTCGGCACGGCGGCGGACCCCGGACCGCTGTGCGCGGCGCGGTGGACGGCCACGGCCGCCAGCACGGCGGCGTACACCGCCGTGCAGCCCCACAGCCACAGCACGACGCGCTGCACACGTTCGCCGCGGCGCAGGAGCAGCAGGGTGAAGAGGATGCCGGCGATGCCGTAGGCCCCCAGGAAATCACCGAAGTTCAGCAGTGCGGCATGGACGAGGCCGAAGGCGATGAGCCAGGCGTTCCGCCTCAGCAGCACCGAGCGGGCCGCGCCGGGACCGGACCCCTCGGCGTCCTGTCTGCGGGTGAGCTGCACCAGCCCGTAGCCGAACATCACGGCGAACATCGGATAGGCGCGGGCGTGCACGAACACGAACATGGCGAGGTTGAACGGGCGTTCCCAGCCGTGTGGCGACGCCTCGGCGCCCGGCTGGTTGCCGAAGGTGAACACCGCGGCGTTCGCGAGCGCGATGAACAGCAGCAGGGAGCCCCGGGCCAGATCGGGGGCCAGGGCCCGTTCGGCCCGGCGGACAGGGCCCCGTGCGGGGCCCGGCGCGTGGGCCTGCGTTATGGCTGTCACCTGGATCTCTCTCCGTCCTGACATGAGGGCCCAGCGGGCAACGAGCAGAAGCGGGTCCTCGGCACCTGGCTTAGTATAAGCGATAATCTATATGACGGATACTAAGTGCGCGTAGGTCATGATGTACCTGGTGGGAAACCGAGGTACGAGAAGGAGAAGCGCCATGTCGGCCGACCAGGAGGAGGCGCCCGCCGAGCTGGCCCGCCTGTGGCGGCTCCCGGTCCCGGCCTCGGGCCTCGGCCGGCCCGCCGCGCTCGACACCGAGCGCGTGGTGCGGACGGGAGTGGAGCTGGCGGACCGCGACGGGCTGGCGGGCGCGACACTGCCCAAGATCGCGAAGGAGCTGGGCGTCTCCCCGATGTCCCTCTACCGCCACGTGGGGTCCAAGGACGAGCTCCTCGTCCTCATGCGGGACCTGGCGCTCGGCTCTCCGCCCGAGGTCGAGACCGCGCCGGACCGGTGGCGTGCCGGGCTACGGCAGTGGACCGTCGCCCAGCGGCTGGTCCACCACGAGCGCCCCTGGCTCCCCCGTCTCCCCGTCGCGGGGCCGCCGATGGGGCCTCATGAGATCGCCTGGATGGAAGCGGGTCTGAGCGCGCTGAGCGGCACGGAGCTGGACTGGGCCGCGAAGGTCGGCAGTATCACGCTGCTCAGCGGCTATGTGCGCCACGCCTCCCTGCTGGCCCAGGAACACGCGCAGGGCAGGAGCGGGACGGGGCTGAGCCAGGAGGAGACCGAGCGGGCCTACGGCAGGACCCTGGCGCGGCTCATCACCCCGGACCGCTTTCCGCAGGTGGCGCTGTTGTTCTCGTCGGGCCTGTTCGAGGCGGCGCCCGACGGGGCGTACGACGATCCGGCGACCGACCATGACTTCGTCTTCGGCCTGGAGCGCGTCCTCGACGGGATCGCCGTGGCCGTGGACCGTGCGCGGGCGGGGACGGAGGCGGGGACGGGCTAGAGCGGGAC
>NZ_JAEEAP010000738.1 GCF_016103465.1 Streptomyces sabulosicollis | reverse complement strand
GGGCGGGTTGGGCCGGACGTACGCCGTCGCCCCCGCCGGTCAGCTCCTGGTGGAGATGGCGGGCCAGGGCGATCGGGTTCGGATAGTCGAACACGAGCGTGGCCGTGAGGCGCAGTCCAGTGGCCGTGCCCAGGCGGTTGCGCAGCTCCACCGCCGTCAGCGAGTCGAACCCGAAGTCCTTGAAGGCCCGGCCCGGCTCCACCGCGGCCGCTCCACCGTGTCCGAGCACCGTGGCCACGCACCGCCGCACCAGGTCCAGCACCAGGCGTTCGCCGTCCTCCGACGACGCCACGGCGAGTCGCCCCCGCAGCTCACCCGGGGCACCCGTGCCCTCCGCCGCGGCCCGGCGCACCATGGGACGTACCAACTCGCGCATGATGTGCGGCACTTCGCCGTCGGTGCCGCGTGCCTTGGCCGGGTCCAGCCGCATCGGGATGACCACGGGCAGTTCCCCGGCACATCCGGCGTCGAACAGGGTCAGGCCCTCCTCGAGTGACAGACCGTCCACTCCGGCCCGGCCCATGCGCCGCAGATCCGCCTCGGCCAGCCCACCGGCCATTCCATCGCGCTCGTCCCACAGCCCCCAGGCGAGGGACAGGCCGGGCCGTCCCGAAGCCCTGCGGCGCCGGATCAGCGCGTCGAGGAGGGCGTTGGCGGCCGCGTAGTTGGCCTGCCCTGCCGTGCCGAAGGTCCCGGCGGCCGAGGAGAACACCACGAAGGCCGCCAGGTCCATCGCCTCGGTCAGCTCATGCAGGGCAAGGGCCGCATCCATCTTCGGGCGCAGCACCGCGTCCACGCGCTCCGGCGTCAGCGACGCGATGACGCCGTCGTCGAGCACCCCGGCCGTGTGGACGACTCCGCGCAACGGATGTGCGGCGGGTACACCCTTCAGGGCGGCGGTCAGGGCGTCCCGGTCGGCCACGTCACAGGCGGCCCAGCTGACCGAGGCGCCCGCCGCCACCAGCTCGGCCTCCAGCGCCCGGGCGCCGGGGGCGTCCGCGCCACGACGGCTCACCAGCAGCAGATGGCGTACACCGCGCTCGGCCACGAGATGGCGGGCGACCAGCCCGCCCAGCGTGCCGGTGGCGCCGGTCACCAGGACCGTGCCTTCCGCGTCCCACACCGCCGAGGGCACCGTCGGGTGCAGCGTGGCTTCGGCGGTCGAGGTGGTCGGGGTGGAGGTGGTGGTCGAGGTGGTCCCGGTGGTCGAGTTGGTCCCGGTGGTCCGCACCCGGCCCAGGCGGGGTGCCAGCAGCCGCCCGCCGCGCACGGCCACCTGGGGTTCGCCGCTCGCCACCGCTGCGGCCAGCGGGGAGAGTGCCTCGGGGGTCAGTGACCGGCGCCCCGGCTCGTGCTGTTCCCGGTCCTCACCGTCCAGGTCGACCAGGACGAACCGGTCGGGGTGCTCGGTCTGCGCGGTCCGTACCAGGCCCCATACGGCGGCCGCCGCGAGATCCACCCCGGCCTGGGCGTTCTGGCTGTCCTCGTCGTCCTCGACGGTCACCGCGCCGCGCGTGGCGATCACCAGCCGCGATCCGGCGAACCGCTCCTCGGCCAGCCATCCCCGCACCAGCGCCAGCGCCCGATGGATCACGTCCCGTATCTCATCGGCCTCGGTCGGCTCGTCGCCCTTGGCCGACTCCTCGCCCTCGGCGGCGGACACGGGCGGGACCACACACACCACCGCCGGAGGCACGGCCCCATCGGCGCCGGTCGCCTCGCCGAATGCCGTGAGGTCGTGCCAGTCGTCACCGTCCAGTGTCGCCACCTCGACCACGGCGCTGTTCGCCGGTGTCTCGACGCCCGGCAGAACGCTCCAGTTGAGCTGGAAGAGGGACTGGTGCACGGCACCGCGCGCCGCGTTGACCTGCTCCGGGGTGACGGGGCGCGTCGCCAGCGAGTCCGCCGTGGCCACCAGCGCACCCGTCGCGTCCGTCACCTCCATCGACAGCGCCATACCATCGGGGCCCGTCGGTGTGAGACGCACGCGCAGCACGGCGGCGCCCGCCGCGTACACCGACACGCCGCTCCATGAGAACGGCAGCCGGATCTCCTCCGACGCGCCGGTGACTCCCGACGCGCCGGTGGCCTGCGACCCGCCGGTGGCCGCGGCGCCCACGGCGTGCAGGGCGGCGTCCAGCAAGGCGGGGTGCAGGCCGAAGCGGCGCGGGTCCTGCTCCGCCTCGTCGGGCAGCGCGACCTCGGCGAACACCTCGGTCCCGCGCCGCCATACGCCACGCAACCCCTGGAACACCCGCCCGTACCGCAGCCCCGTTTCGGCGAGCCGCTCGTAGTGCCCCTCCAGCGCCACGGGTTCGGCGTCCCGCGGTGGCCATACCGAGGCGGGAAGGTCGGCGCGGGTGGAGCTGGACGGCTCGGGCACGACACCGCCCGTCGCATGCCGAAGCCACGGCCCCTCCCCGCCGTCCTCGCGTGAGTGCACGGTCAGCGCCCGGCGCCCCGAGTCATCGGCGTCGGAGACCGTCACCCGCACCTGTACGCCACCGTGCTCCGGGAGGACCAGCGGTGCCTCGAGCGTCAGCTCCTCCAGCCGGGCGCATCCGACGCGGTCGCCCGCGTGCAGCGCGAGCTCGACGAACGCCGTTCCCGGCAGCATCACCGCACCCAGCACCTCATGGTCGGCCAGCCAGGCGTGCGTACGCGCGGACAGCCGACCGGTGAACAGGCACCCATCGGAGTCCGGGAGCGTCACCGCGGCACCGAGGAGCGGATGCTCCGCGGAACCGAGCCCCGCCGAGGCCACGTCCGCCGAGGTCGCGGCCGACTCCAACCAGTACCGCTCCCGTTGGAAGGCATAGGTCGGCAGCTCGACGGTCCGGGGGCGCGCCGGTGTGAGCAGGGCCGCCCAGTCCACGGAACGGCCCCGTACATGGAGCTGTGCCAGCGCTTCGAGCAGTGAGGCGG
>NZ_JAEEAP010000737.1 GCF_016103465.1 Streptomyces sabulosicollis | reverse complement strand
GTCCACCGGAACCGCGAACCCTCGCGGAGGGGGCCGGGGTCGAGGCGTTTCATGGTGAGGACGGGAGCCTGCCAGGCGGGCCAGCGTTCCACATCGGTCTGCAGCGCGAAGACGGTGCTCAGCGGCGCCTTGATCACGACGTCGGACCGGTAGCGGATCCGGGCGGTGGGGTCGACGCCCTCGCCGCGGCAGGTGGAGGGGTCGTTGTGGTGGGCGGCCTGAGCGGTCCTGGCCCTCGCGGGTGCGGCGTGGGTCTGCGGGGCGGCCGTCCCGAGGACGCCCGCGGCGGCGAGCGCGATCGTGAGCGCGGAGGTGCGTACGGTGCGCCGGGGCCGGCGGTTCGAGTTCTGTGTGGCCGACGGGCGAGTGCTGGACATGGGTCTCCCTTGGTCGTGGGCGAGTTGGGTAAAGCGGTCGGTGGAGTGCGTCGCCCGCGGGTTCCGCGGCCCGCGGGTCATCCCCGCGCGCTGATCCGGAAGACCGGGAAGCCGGGCGCGATCTCCAGCAGCTTCTCGTCGCTGGAATCCGCGTCGACACTGTCGAAGAAGCGGCCGACCTCCCACGCCCACTTCCTCAGGTACAGCCGCAGGATCTCGGGCTTCGCGCCGTCCTCCACCTCGATGGCGGTGAACGCCTCCACCCTGCGGCCCAGCCGCAGTTCGCCGCCGCCCGCCGCGCGCATGTTCCGCACCCACTGGGTGTGGCCGCGCGGGGCGACGAGGTAGCGCTCGCCGCGCAGGGTCAGCGGGTTGACGGGGGTGGTGCGCCACTCGCCGCTCTTGCGGCCGCGGACCGCCAGGAGCCGGCTCCCGGCCAGGCCGATGCCGAGCTTCGCCAGACGCTTGGCGAGGTTGTTGAAAATCCTGTCGGACGCGGTGGGCTTGAGGTTGCGGAGCTCGTTCATGTCGTCCCTCTTCGGCGGCGAGAGCAGCGCTCTCTGTTGAGATCACTAAACACCGAATCCCGACCCTCGTCAAGAGCAGTGCTCTCGGAATCGTGCGCCGCTCTCGCTCATGGCACACTGGTCGGCATGAACGCCAGTCGGACAGCCAGGGACCGGGCCCGGGCGGAGCTCACGCAGGAGATCAAGAACGAGGCCCGGCGCCAGCTCGCGGCGGATGGCGCCCAGAAGCTCTCGTTGCGCTCGGTCGCCCGGGAGCTGGGCCTGGTGTCATCGGCCCTCTACCGCTACTTCGCCAGTAGGGACGAGCTGCTCACCGCCTTGATCATCGACGCCTACGACGCGGTGGGCGAACAGGCCGAGAAGGCCGCGGAGGGGGGCGCGCCGCGGGAGCGCTGGCGCAAGGCGTGCCGCGCGGTACGGGACTGGGCACGGGCCCACCCGCACGAGTACGCGCTGATCTACGGTTCACCGATCCCGGGGTACGCCGCCCCGCAGGACACGGTCGCCTCGGCGGCGCGCGTACCGATGGTGCTGATCAGGATCCTGCGGGAGACGAACCCCTCGCCCGCGTTCGAAGGCCCGCCCCTGACCGAGGGCCTGGCCGGTCAGTTGCGGGCGCTGGGCGAGCAGGTAGCGCCGGACGGCGAGCGGATCGCGCCGGATCTGCCGCCGGAGACGCTCAACCGCGGCCTCGTGGTGTGGACGCAGCTGTTCGGGATGCTCAGCTTCGAGCTGTTCGGTCAGTTCGTCGGCAGCGTGGACCCCACCGACGAGTTCTTCGACCACACGATCGAGCAACTCGCCGACTTCCTCGGGCTTCCGCCGGCCGATTGACGGGTCACGGGCGGCGGGCCGAGGCCCTGGGCATCCTGGACCGGGAAAGGGCGCCGCACCCATTTGCGGCACCTGTCGGACGGGGACGAGGGAGCGCCGTGACGCGCCGTCAGGCCGGGTCGGCGGCGGACTGGGCGCGGGAGAGGGCCACGTCGAGGACGACCAGGAGCGCGTCGCGGACCGAACCCGTCTCGCGGGCGTCGAAGACGATCAGGGGGACGTGCTCGGAGATGTCCAGGGCCCAGCGGACCTCGTCCAGATCGTGCTGGACCTCGCCGTCGAAGGCGTTGACGGCGACGGCGAAGGGGATGTCCTTGTGCTCGAAGTAGTCCACCGCCGCGTAGCAGTCGTCCAGGCGGCGGGTGTCCACGATCACCAGGCCGCCGAGGGCGCCCTCGACCACGTCGTCCCACATGAAGCCGAAGCGCTCCTGGCCCGGCGTGCCGAACAGATAGAGCTTCAGCTTCGGGTCGATGGTGATGACGCCGAAGTCCATCGCGACCGTGGTGGTGGTCTTGCCGGGGGTGTGCGTGAGGTCGTCCACGCCCGCCGCGACCTCCGTGATCAACGCCTCCGTGGTCAGCGGACGGATCTCGGAGATCGCGCCCACCGCCGTGGTCTTGCCGACCCCGAAGCCCCCGGCGATGACCAGCTTGACCGGCAGCGGGGGTTGTTCAACCGCTGTCGCGGAGTGAGCCCCGTGAGTCGGGGACGGCACGGAGACCATCGATAACCCTTCGCAGTACGGAGATGTCGTGGACGGTCCCGGCGTTCGGGACGTGGACCGCCAGATGTCCGGCGGCGCACAGGTCCTCCGCGAGGACCCGGACCACGTTGAGATGCAGATGCAGCCGGGCGGCCAGCTCCGCCACCGACTGGGGGTGTCGGCAGGCGGCGACGATGTCGCGGCGTTCGAAGGTGAGCGACCGCAGGGCGGACAGCCCGTCCGGCGTCGCCACGATCTGGGTCTCGACCGGGAGCGGTGGCGCGGCGCCGCTCCCGGACACCCGGCCCGCGGTCAGCAGGAACGGGCGGATGGCGGAAGCGCGGCCGACGGGCTCGGTCGGCGCGACGGGCTCGCTCGGTTCCTCGGGCTCGGTCCGCTCGTCCGGCCCCATCGGCTCGACCGGCTCGGTCGGCTCGACCGGCTCGGTCGGCTCGACCGGCTCGACCGGCCCGGTCGGTTCCGGGGCGGCCCAGGCGC
>NZ_JAEEAP010000736.1 GCF_016103465.1 Streptomyces sabulosicollis | reverse complement strand
CACTCCCCCCGGCTCCGTCCACTCCGCCCTCGGCGGGCGCGGGGCAGGGCGGCCCGGCCCAGCCCGGCGGGCACCCTGCCGCGCCGCGGGCGGGCGAGGACCGGGGCGACCCCGACCCGGCCGCCGGGCCACGGGCCGGTGCGCCGTCGGCCGACCCGCGTCGGTCCGCTGGACCGTCCGGCGCCCCGCGGGCAGCCGCGCCGGACCCCGGCGGGGCTGCCGCCGGGCCGCAGGGCGCCACGCCATCGGCGGGCCCGCCGCAGGCCGAGGCGGCGGAGGGCTCCGCCGCGCCCAGCGCACCCGGTGGCGCCACACCCGGCCACGACGCCCCGCACGCGGCACCCGGCGGGTCGCCCGCCGCGCCCGGCCACGGCACACCCGGCCACGGCACGCCCGAAGGCGCAGCCCCGCCGCGGCCCGGGGCAGCCGCCGCGCCCAACGCACCCGGTGGCGCCACACCCGGCCACGACGTCCCGCACGCGGCCACACCCGGAGCACCCGCCACACCCGCCACACCCGCCACACCCGGCGGACCCTCCGCCGGGCCGCACGCGGACGCCGGGCAGGCCGCGCCAGGCCACGGCACCCCGCACGCGGCCCCGCACGCGGCACCCGGCGGATCGCCCGCCGCGCCCGGTGGCGCCACCCCGGCGCAGGCAGGCGCGGGCGGCGCCCCGGCCAACTCCCCCGGCTCCACCGGGCCCTACGCCGCCGGGGCCTACGGCTACCCCTCGCCCGCCACGCCGCCGCAGGCGGCACCGCGGGCACCCGCGGAGGGCGAGCCGCAGACGCCGCCGCATGCCTTCGGGCCGCCCGCGGTCACCTCGTTCGGGGCAGCCGCCGGGTCGCCTTCCGCCGGGTTCGGCGGACCGAGTGGGCCAAGTGCGCCAAGCGGCCCCGGGGGTGGCGCGCCGCAGGCGTCCCCGCAGCCGAAACGGCGGCACCGTAAGACGCTCATCGTCGTCTCCGCCGCCGTTGCCACCGCCCTCATAGCCGGGGTCGCCGCGCTCGCCATCGTCAAGGGGAACGACGACAAGGGCGACCGGGCCAAGACCGACTACGACAAGATGACCCACACCCCGCCCGCGGACCCGGGCGGCACCGGTGGCGGCAACTCCAAGGCGCCCTCCGGGGGTTCGGACGGGCCCGATCCGTCCGCGACCAAGCTGGAGACGACCGGCGACGTGCCCACCGAGTATCTGGGCGCCTGGGAGGGCGAGATCAAGGAGAGCGGCGAGTCGACCGGCAGGATCCGCCGGGTCGTGCTCTCCCAGGGGCCGGTCGGCGCGTTCGTCGCCGAGACCCTGACCTCCGACTCGGACTCGTTCTGCCAGGACTCCGCCAAGCTCAAGTCGGTGGACAGCCTGCTCCTCATCGAGGACGAGGAGGTGGACACCAGCATCCCCGAGGACAGTTGCAGCACGGTCGGCGAGCAGACGCTGCGGATCGGCAACGACGGAACCCTCGCCTGGAGCACCACGGACGGCTCCTACGAGGCGACGCTGCGCCCCGCCAAGAGCGGCGGCAAGCCGATCCCCTCCGGGTACGTGGGCACGTGGCTGGCCAAGGACGCGTTCGGTAAGGCCGACGCCACGTTGAAGATCACCATCAAGCAGGGTGCGATCGGCTCCGTGGTGGCCCAGGACGTCGCGGACAGCAAGAAGTACCACTGCGAGGGTGACCGGGTCCTGGCCTCGGTGGAGAAGGGACTCGTCCTCAGCCCCTCGAAGTTCACCGGGGGGACTCCCAAGAATCTCTGCGGATCCGGCACGTCACTCACGTTCACATCTTCCGGACATGACAAGCTGCGTGTCGAATATGACGACCCGGACGATTACAGCGATGAGACGATGACACAGACGTTCACCCGCCTCGACTGATCGGCCGATCGGCAGAGGGACTATCGGCACAGGGACAGGAGCCACACCGCGATGGAGAACCTCGGGGCCCAGGACCCGCGGTGGATCGGCGAGTACCGGCTGCTCGGCAAGCTGGGCGAGGGCGGAATGGGCCGGGTCTACCTCGCCCGCTCCGCCCGCGGCCGCACCGTCGCGGTGAAGCTCGTACAGGCCGAACTCGCACGACAGGCCGACTTCCGCGGCCGCTTCAAGCGGGAGGTCGAGGCGGCCAGACGGGTCGGCGGGCAGTGGACCGCGCCCGTCCTCGACGCCGACACCGACGCCGAGGTGCCGTGGGTGGCCACCGGCTACATCGGCGGTCCGTCCCTGCACAGCGTCGTCGCCGAGGACTTCGGGGCGCTGCCCGAGCGCTCGCTGCGGATCCTGGCGAACGGCCTGGCCCTCGCGCTGCGCGACATCCACGGCGCCGGGCTGGTCCACCGCGACCTCAAGCCGTCCAACATCCTCGTCACCATCGACGGGCCGCGCGTCATCGACTTCGGCATCGCGCGCGCCCTGGACGCCGTGGGCACCACCACGGGCGGCAATCTGACGATGACCGGCGCGGTCGTCGGCTCGCCCGGGTTCATGTCGCCCGAGCAGGTGCGCGGGGAGCCGGTGACCGCCGCGAGCGATGTCTTCTGCCTCGGCTCGGTGCTCGCCTTCGCCGCCACCGGACGTCAGCCCTTCGGCAACCTGGACAGCGGCATCCACGCCCTGATGTACCGAATAGCCCAGGAGGAGCCCGATCTGGTGGGGCTCCCCGAGGGGGCGCGCGGGCTGGTCACCGCGTGCCTGCACAAGGACCCGGCCAAGCGGCCGTCGGTGGACGAGCTGGTGGCCGCCACCCAGCCGGTGGCCGATGACGGCGAGCCCTGGCTGCCGGGCGGACTGCTCGCCCGGCTGGGGCGGGACGCGCTCCAGCTGCTGGAGGTGGAGGCCGAGAACGCGCAGCCGAACGCCATGGCGCCGCAGCAGGGCCCGTCGGCGTACGGCCACCCGCAGGCCGCCGCGCACACCCCGCAGGCCGCCGCGCACACCCCGCAGGCC
>NZ_JAEEAP010000735.1 GCF_016103465.1 Streptomyces sabulosicollis | reverse complement strand
GAGCCCGACCCCGCCCCGGCCCTGGACCCGGCCGGACTGGTCGTGATCACCGGTGGCGACACCGCCCGCGGCACCGCGCTGGCCCGCCACCTGGTGACCGCGTACGGCGCCCGCCACCTGCTGCTGCTCAGCGCGAACGGCCTGCCGGAGGAGTCGGCGGCCGCCTTGCGCGCCGAGTTGGGGCGGGAGGGCGCCCAGGTCTCCATGGCCGTGTGCGACCCGGCCGACCGCACGGCACTGGACGCGGTGCTGGACGCGCAGGAGCGGCCGGTGACCGCGGCGGTGCACATCGAGGAGCCGGGCCCGGAGCGGTCGCTCGACGCGTCGCTGCGCGGCATGACGCACCTTGAGGAGCGGACCCGGCGGGCCGACCCGGCGCTGTTCGTCGTCGTCACCTCCGTCGCGGGGGTGCTGGGCTCGCCGGGCCACCCGGAGCGCGCGGCCTCCGATCAGTTCGGCGAGGCCCTGGTGCGGCGGCGCCGGGCGCTGAGCCTGGGCGGGCTGGCCCTGGCCTGGGGCCCGCTGCCGGGCGAACACGGCGCGGCGCCGGTGGCCGGTGCCGTTCCCCTGCCCGAGGCGCTGGCCCTCTTCGACGCGGCGCTGACCGCCGACCAGGGGCCGCTGGTGCTGCTCAGGCCGAGCACCACGGGGCTGGCGGGCGGCGAGCCGGTGCCCGCGGTGCTGCGGCACCTGGTGGACGCGCCGTCCGGCATCCCGACGTCGGACGAGCCCGCCGTCGCGGAGTTCCGGCGGCGGCTGGAAGCCGAGGGCGAGTCCGGCCGGCAGCGCACGGCGCTGGCGCTGGTGCGTGAACACGCGGCGGCGGCACTGGGGTTGGCCTCGGCCGACGCGGTCGAGGCCAACCAGGCGTTCAGCGCGTTCGGCTTCACCTCGCTGACCGCGGTCGCGTTGCGGAACCGACTGAACGCGGCCACCGGGGCACGGCTCGCCGCCACGGTGGTCTTCGACCACCCGACCCCCGCCGCGCTGGCGCGGCATCTGGTGCGGGAGATCACCGGGAGGCGGAGCGAGCAGACGCCGGTGCGGGCGCGCGGGATGTCCGACGAGCCGGTGGCGATCGTCGCGATGGGCTGCCACCTCCCGGGCGAGGTCAGGACGCCCGAGGACCTGTGGCGGCTGGTGGCCGACGGCCGGGACGCGATCGGCGGGTTCCCGGAGGACCGGGGCTGGGACCTGGCCGGGCTGTTCAACTCCGATCCGGACGCGGTGGGCACGTCCTATGTGCGCGAGGGCGGTTTCCTCAGCGACGCGGGCGGGTTCGACGCGGCCTTCTTCGGCATCTCGCCCCGTGAGGCGCTGGCCATGGACCCGCAGCAGCGGCTGCTGCTGGAGACCGCGTGGGAGACCTTCGAGAACGCCGGAATCGACCCGAGTTCGCTGCACGGCACCGACGTCGGCGTGTTCAGCGGAGTGATGTACCACGACTACGGGGCCGACGCCGGGACCGCGGCTGAGGGCCTGGAGGGCCACCTCGGCGTGGGCAGCGCCGGGAGCGTCGTCTCCGGACGCGTGGCCTACGCGCTGGGCCTGACCGGGCCCGCGGTGACCGTGGACACGGCCTGCTCGTCCTCACTGGTGGCGCTGCACCTGGCGGTCCAGGCGGTGCGTACGGGCGAGTGCTCGTTGGCGCTCGCCGGGGGTGTCGCGGTGATGAGCAGGCCGACCTCGTTCATCGAGTTCTCCCGCCAGCGCGGCCTCGCTGCCGACGGCCGCTGCAAGTCCTTCGCGGAGGGCGCGGACGGCACCAACTGGTCCGAGGGTGTGGGCCTCGTGCTGCTGGAGCGGCTGTCGGACGCCCGTCGGAACGGACACCCGGTGCTCGCCGTCATCCGTGGCACCGCCGTCAACCAGGACGGCGCCAGCAACGGCCTCACCGCCCCCAACGGCCCCTCCCAGGAGCGGGTGATCCGCCAGGCGCTGGCGAACGCCGGACTGTCGGTGGCCGACGTGGACGCGGTCGAGGCCCACGGCACCGGCACCGCCCTCGGCGACCCCATCGAGGCCCAGGCGCTCCTGGCCACCTACGGACAGAACCGCCCGGCCGAAAGGCCGCTGTGGCTGGGGTCGTTGAAGTCCAACATCGGGCATGCGCAGGCGGCGGCGGGCGTCGCCGGTGTGATCAAGATGGTGCTGGCCATGCGGCAGAACACGCTGCCGAAGACGCTGCACGTGGAGCGGCCCACGACCAAGGTGGACTGGGCTTCGGGTGCGGTGTCGCTGCTGACCGAGGCGCGGGCATGGCCGGAGACGGGACGCCCACGCCGCGCCGGAATCTCCTCCTTCGGCGTCAGCGGCACCAACGCGCATGTGATCCTGGAACAAGCACCCGAACCGGACACCCCCGAAGCGCAGACCGACAAAACGGGTACACCCGGGCTGGTGGCCACCGGTGGGGTGGTGCCATGGATACTCTCCGGCAAGACCCCGGCCGCACTGCGAGCCCAGGCCGAACGGCTCGTCAGCCACCTTCAAACGGAAGACGCCCCGAACGCAGTGGACGTCGGCTGGTCACTGGCCACCACCCGCACCGCCCTGGAACACCGCGCGGTCATCCTCACCACCGACACCGAAAGCGGCATAGCCACCGCCCGCGCCCTCACCCAAGGCCAACCCGACCCCCACCTGATCACCGGCCACGCCACCGCCCACGGCAAAACCGTGTTCGTCTTCCCCGGCCAAGGCGCCCAATGGGCAGGCATGGGAGCCCAGCTCCTGGACACCTCACCCGTCTTCGCCGAACACCTCCACGCATGCGCCGCGGCACTGGCCCCGTATGTCGACTGGTCGCTCATCGACGTCATCACCGGCGCACCCCACGCGCCCACACTCGACCGCGTCGACGTCGTCCAGCCCGCCACCTTCGCCGTCGTCGTCTCCCTCGCCGCCCTCTGGCAATCCATCGGCATCCACCCCGACGCCGTCATCGGCCACTCCCAAGGCGAAATCGCCGCCGCCCACATCGCCGGAC
>NZ_JAEEAP010000734.1 GCF_016103465.1 Streptomyces sabulosicollis | reverse complement strand
GGCGGGCGGGGCGCCGCCATGGTGGGTCCCTCCGCGTGACCGAAACCACCGGTTCGGCGCGGATCAATTACTATACCGGCATTAGTATCACGGTCATGGTGCGCACCCCTCTCACCCCGCTGGAACGTGAACGCGGCCGCTTCCTCGGCGCCCTGCTGCGCCAGGCCCGTGGCGAACGGAGCATGGCCGAGGTGGCCGCCGGGGCCGGGATCTCCGCAGAGACCCTCCGCAAGATCGAGACCGGCCGGGCCCCCACCCCCGCCTTCTCCACCGTCGCGGCCCTCGCCGCCACCCTCGGGCTGTCCCTGGACGAGATCGCGGAGCGCTGTGCCGCCGTCACCGTCCCCGAGGTGGAGGAGGGGCGGGCCGACGAGGCGGCCTAGCCGGGCGCGCCCCGATCCGTTCGGTGCGGCTCCGTTTGTTGCGGCAGGATGAAATCCGCACATCAGTGTGTTGGTGCCTTCCGGAAGTGCGTGCGGATCGGGAGGTTCACGGGTGGCGGACGTAGCGACCGGCGAAACAGGCGAAACAGGCCAAAAGGGTGCGAGCGGACCGGGTTCCAACGGCCCGGACACCGGACGGGGCTGGGTAAGGCGGCTCTTCGGCTACTGCTGGCAGTACCGCGGCGATGTGCTGCTCGCCCTCGGTGCCTCGCTCGCCGGAATGGCGGTCATGGGGCTCGTCCCGCTGGTGCCGAAGCTGATCATCGACGATGTGATCGTCTCGCACGAACGGTCCCTCGCCCCCTGGGCCACCCTGCTGATCGTCGCCGCCCTCGTGGTGTACGTCCTCACCTACGTCCGCCGCTTCTACGGCGGACGGCTCGCCCTCGACGTCCAGCACGCCCTGCGCACCGAGATGTTCGCGTCCATCGCCCGCTTCGACGGCAGACGGCAGGACAAGCTCTCCACCGGCCAGATCATCGGCCGGGCCACCAGTGACCTCCAGCTGATCCAGGGCCTGCTCTTCATGGTGCCGATGATGATCGGCAACCTGCTGCTCTTCCTGGTCTCGCTCGTCGTGATGGCGGTGCTCTCACCGCTGCTCACCGTCGTCGCCCTCGCCGTCGCCCCCGCCCTGTGGATCCTCGCCTCGCGCAGCCGCGTCCGGCTCTTCCCCGCCACCTGGTACGCCCAGGGGCAGGCGGCCGCCGTCGCGGGTGTGGTCGACGGGGCCGTGACCGGCGTCCGGGTGGTCAAGGGGTTCGGGCAGGAGGCGCAGGAGACCGACAAGCTGCGCGAGGTCGGCCGGAGGCTGTTCGCCGCCCGGCTGCGGACCGTACGGCTGAACTCCCGCTACACCCCGGCCCTGCAGGCCGTCCCCGCCCTCGGCCAGGTCGCCATGCTGGCGCTCGGCGGCTGGATGGCCACGCGGGGCCAGATCACCCTCGGCACCTTCGTGGCCTTCTCGACGTATCTAGCCCAGCTCGTGGGCCCGGTGCGGATGCTCACGATGCTGCTGACCATCGGGCAGCAGGCGCGGGCCGGGGTCGAGCGCGTCTTCGAGCTCATCGACACCGAACCGGTCATCGACGAGCGCCCCGACGCCCAGGAGCTGCCCGAGGACGCCCCGGCGACGGTCGAGTTCGACCGGGTGAGCTTCGGCTACGACCCCGAGCGGCCGGTGCTCTCCGAGGTGTCCCTGCGCATCGAGCCGGGCGAGACCCTGGCCGTCGTGGGCGCCTCCGGGAGCGGCAAGTCCACGCTGTCCATGCTGCTGCCGCGCTTCTACGACGTGTCGTCCGGGGCGGTGCGGATCGGCGGCCACGACGTGCGGGAGCTGACGTACGACTCGCTGCGCGGGGCGGTCGGGCTGGTGCCGGAGGACAGCTTCCTCTTCTCCGACACCGTGCGCGCCAACCTCGCCTACGGGCTGCCGGACGCGAGCGAGGAGCGGATCCGGGCCGCCGCCCGCGCCGCGCAGGCCGACGGTTTCATCTCCGCGCTGCCGGACGGCTACGACACCGAGGTCGGCGAGCAGGGGCTGACCCTCTCCGGCGGCCAGCGCCAGCGGCTGGCCCTGGCCCGCGCGATCCTCACCGACCCCCGGCTGCTCGTCCTGGACGACGCCACCTCGGCGGTGGACGCGCGCGTCGAGCACGAGATCCACGAGGCGCTCCGGGGCGTCATGAAGGGCCGTACGACCCTGCTGATCGCCCACCGCCCCTCCACCCTCGCCCTCGCCGACCGCATCGCGGTGCTGGACCGCGGGCGGGTCGTGGACGTGGGCACGGACGAGGAGCTGAGGGCGCGGAGCGAGCTGTACCGGCGCCTGCTGACGGACGGCGCCGAGACCGTCGCCGCCCCGGGCGGCGACGGCCCGGCCCCGGCCCCGGCCCCGGGCGCGCCACGCGGCGCCGCCGCGCACGCGGCGGGGTTCGCCAGTGCGTTCGGCGGGGAAGCCGCTGCGACCGGGTTGGCCGAGCCGTCTCTCGACGGCGGGCGGCCCGCCGACGGCGACCACACGGCGCACGGCCCCGAGGGGTGCCCGCGCCCCGCGTCGGGTTGGCGGGCGCGCGGTGGGGACGACCCCGAGCACGCCGCCGGTGAGGCGCCCCGCGACGGGATGGCACCCGAGCCGTGGGCGCCGTCCGGCGGGGAGGGGCGGGGTCGTTGGCACGGCGCGGACGACCCCGCGCACGCGGTGCGCGAGGCGGGCGGCACCGTAGGGGCGCCGGATGGGGACGGCGCCGTACGCGCCACGGACGGGGACGGCGCCGCCTCCGCGCCGGACGCGGCCGGGGCGGGCCGCCCACCGGGCCCGAGCCGCAGCGGGGTGACCCCTGAGCTGTGGATGCGGCCCGATGGTGACCGCCGTAAGGGCGGCACGGCGGCGGGCGCGGGCGCGGCGGCCGTGGCCGGGCCCGGGATCGCGGGGGCGCTGTCCGGGATGCCCGCCACCCCCGAGCTGCTCGCCAAGGTCGCGGCCCTGCCGCCCGCCACCGACACCCCCGACATCGACGAGGAGCGGGCCGCCCGCCCCGAGGAGGCGTACGGGCTGCGGCGGTTGCTTTGGG
>NZ_JAEEAP010000733.1 GCF_016103465.1 Streptomyces sabulosicollis | reverse complement strand
CAGCCCCCGCACACCCCCCGGCTCAGCGCCCCAGATTCGCCCCGAAGCCCGCCGCCAACGGCATCCGCAGGCCCAGCGGCGGCGGAGCCGCCAGCGCGTCGGCGACCGGGCGGGAGAAGCCGGAGTGGAAGAGGGAGCCCAGGAGGAAGTCCGCCGCCAGCGCCTGCACCTCGGAGCGGTGCTGGTGCAGCGCGTGCCCGTCGGTGTGCACCTCGAAGCGGCACACATCGCGGTTGGCCTTCTTCGCCCGCTCCGCCAGCCGGTAGGACAGCTCGGGGTCGGTGCGCTCGTCGTTCGTGCCGTGGGCGATCAGTACCTGCCGTCCGACCAGCTGCTTGACCGGCTCGGGTTCGAGCACCTCGTCCGGCGCCGGGAGCCAGGGCGCAAGCGCCACCACCGAGGCGACGGCCGGGTGCCCGGCGGCGCGGAGGGCGGCGCGCCCGCCCATGCCGTGGCCCACGAGGCAGACCGGCACGTCGCCGTAGCGCCGCACCACCTCCTCCACGGCCCAGGTGGCATCGGACGCGGCATCGGCGGCGGCCCCGTTCCAGCCCCGGCACCGGTAGTGGACGACATGGGCGGCCAGCCCCTCCTCCCGGCCGGCCCGGACCAGCCGCCGGGCCAGCGGCAGCGTGGCGGCCACCGAGAGTCTGGACGGCCGTCTGGTCCCGCTGGGCTCCCCCTCGGGGAGCAGCAGCACCACACCGTGTACGGTCCTTCGCGCGGCGGCCGCGCCCATCGGCCGCCCCAGCCGTGCGCCCCGCTCGGGCAACGCTTGCTGAGCCATGGCGACACGATCGCAGAAGGACTGGTGTACTCCACTACCCGTGCGGGTCACTGTTCCGTATCTATCCCTCACGTTCTACGCGCGTAGGGGCTACGCTGCCCAGATGACGAGCGAGCACAGCCACGAGCCCACCCCCGAACAGATCCGTCGCGCCCCCAAGGTGCTGCTGCACGACCACCTCGACGGCGGGCTGCGCCCCGGCACCATCGTCGACCTCGCGAGGGAGACGGGGTACGACGCGCTGCCGGAGACCGAGCCGGACAAGCTGGGCGTCTGGTTCCGGGAGGCGGCGGACTCCGGTTCGCTGGAGCGCTACCTGGAGACGTTCTCCCACACCGTCGGCGTGATGCAGACCCGCGACGCGCTCGTCAGGGTCGCCGCCGAATGCGCCGAGGACCTCGCCGAGGACGGCGTCGTCTACGCCGAGATCCGCTACGCCCCCGAGCAGCACCTGGAGGGCGGGCTGACCCTGGAGGAGGTCGTCGAGGCGGTCAACGAGGGCTTCCGCGAGGGTGAGCGGCGGGCCTGGGAGAACGGCCGCCGCATCCGCGTCGGCGCGCTGCTGACCGCGATGCGCCACGCGGCCCGCGCCCTGGAGATCGCCGAACTCGCCAACCGCTACCGCGACCTGGGCGTGGTCGGCTTCGACATCGCGGGCGCCGAGGCAGGTTTCCCGCCCACCCGGCACCTGGACGCCTTCGAGTACCTGAAGCGGGAGAACAACCACTTCACGATCCACGCGGGTGAGGCGTTCGGACTGCCGTCCATCTGGCAGGCGCTCCAGTGGTGCGGCGCCGACCGGCTGGGCCACGGCGTCCGCATCATCGACGACATCGAGGTCGGGGACGACGGCTCGCTCACCCTCGGCCGCCTAGCCTCGTACGTCCGCGACAAGCGCATCCCGCTGGAGCTGTGCCCGACCTCCAACCTCCAGACCGGCGCGGCCAGTTCCTACGCCGAGCACCCCATCGGACTGCTGCGGCGGCTGCATTTCCGCGCCACCGTGAATACGGATAATCGTCTGATGAGCGGGACGAGCATGAGCGGGGAATTCCAGCATCTTGTATCAACGTTCCATTACACGCTCGACGACATGCAATGGTTCACGGTCAATGCCATGAAATCGGCCTTCATTCCTTTTGACGAACGTCTGGCGATGATCAATGACGTGATCAAGCCCGGATACGCCGAGCTGAAGTCCGAATGGCTGTTCCGCAGCGTGGCCTCCGCGTCGGCTGTGACCAGGGGTTCCACACCCGAGAGCGGCTGAGCGGGCGCATCCGGCACACGACCCGGGCGGGGCGCCGGGGGGCCGTTTTCGGTGTTTGCGGGCAGCCGAAATTCATGGCTACGTTTCCGTATCGGTCAAGCCCCCGTCTCAAGGACAGATTTCTGATGAAGCAGGGAACCCTCAAGACTCTCGGTGTCATTGCCCTCGGTGCCGCCGCCGTCGTCGCCGGAGGCAGCGCCGCGTCCGCGGCACCGGTCCCCGGTGGCTCCGCGGGCCGTGTCGCCCCGGGGCACGCCGCGCCCGCCAAGCCCGCCGCCCCGCAGGCCAAGCCCGCCCAGAACGTGCTGGGCGGGCTCGGGCTGGGAAGTCTGCCGACTGGCAACTTCGTCAAGCTGGGCGGCTGATCCCCGCGAGGGCACACGGCCGGGCCGCACATCCCGAAGGGGGTGTGCGGCCCGGCCGCTTCCGTACGGGGGTCACGCCGGGGTCACGCCGGGGTCACGCCGCCATGGAGCGCGCCGCCATGGGTTGCGGCGCCATGGGATGCGGCGCGGCGACGGCGCGCCGGGTCACCACGCCTCGCGGTAGGCGTCCTCCGCCGGAAGCAGGACCCACAGCGCGAGATAGAGCAGGAACTGCGGCCCCGGCAGCAGACACGAGACCACGAAGAGCACCCGCATCGTCGTCGGGGTGGTCCCGAAGCGCCGGGCGAGACCGGCGCAGACTCCGGCGATCTTCTTGTCGTGGCGGGGGCGGACCAGCGGTGCGGACATGATGGGCACTCCTCCTGTCGGGTGGACTCGGGAAGAGCTGGTTCCCGATGTCCTCAACGCTATGTCCGGGAGCCGGAGGAGACGTCGCTCCACGGTGCGATGCCGACCCTGGGAATCGTCGGGGTCGGGGCCTGGGCTGTCTCTTATAGACATCT
>NZ_JAEEAP010000732.1 GCF_016103465.1 Streptomyces sabulosicollis | reverse complement strand
CTTCTGGTCGTCTGCAGCGTCAGATTTGTATAAGAGACAGCCCCTGGTCAGCCCACGTCGACACCGCGACCGTCCCCGGTCTCGACACCGCCCTGCTGCTCCGGCCCGACTGCTACATCGCCTGGCAGGGCACCACGGGCGACGGTCTGCACGAGGCCCTGGCCACCTGGTTCCGGCCCGCCTGAGGCGCCCGGCCACGCCTCCGCCACCACCATGTACAGCGTCGCCGAGGCGAGGAACGGGCCGTGGGCGAGGTGGCGGAGCCAGTCGGCCGCCCGGCCGCAGGACCCGGTGGAACTCGGCGAGGCGCGGGCCGGGCCGGCCACCCACTGCGGCACCCGGTCGGTGCGGGCGCGGTCCACCGCGGCGGCGGGCCTTGCGCGGGCCCTCTACGCGATCCGGCCACGCGGCGGGGAGCGTCCCGGGAATTCTTATCCATTCCCGCTGCTTCACCGGACCCGTTCCGCATCCGCCAACTACGGTGCGACCAACCATGTTTGAGGGCAACCGGTCGAAAAAACACCAGGAACCCAGCCACTTGTCCCGGGGAGGCCGGCACAAGCGGTCCCGTGACCCGCGCGCGCACTGGCTGCTCCTGCTCCTCGTCCTGCCCGTCATGTTCGGCCTGCTGATGTTCCAGGGCTGGACCAACCACGAGGTCGACGCGGCGAAGACACGGCGGCCGTGCACCAGTCCGGTGCCCCGGGCACTGGCCGACGGCGGGCCGGTGGTGCAGATCAACGGGGGCCGGGTGCGGACCGTGGGCATGCCCGCCGGGACGGTGGCGCTCACCTACGACGGCGGGCCCGACCCCGTCCAGACCCCGCGCCTGCTGGACCTCTTGCGCCGGTACGACGCGCGGGCCACGTTCTTCCTCTCCGGCGCCAAGGCGGCCCGGTACCCCGACCTCGTACGCCGGATCCGCGCCGAGGGGCATGAGATCGGGTCGAACACCTACACCGGCGCCGACATGGGCACGGCGTCCGCCGGCCGCTCCCGGATGGAGCTGTCCCTGACCGAGTCGGCGCTGGCGGGCTCGGTGGGGGTGCAGCCGAGGCTGATGCGGCTGCCGCTGACCACCGATGTGGACACGCTGTGCGGCGACGAGTGGCAGGCCGCGCGGCGCGTGGCCGCGGAGGGCTATGCGCTGGTGGCCGCCGACCGGTCGGGCAGGAAGCCCTCGCAGGGGGTGGTCCGGCAGTTCAGCCAGACGGACACCGCGTACCAGGAGACGGAGAAGCTGCTCAAGGACCCGCGGGCCGAGAAGTTCACCACCGTGACCGGTGGGCTCGGCGTGCCCCCGGTCGACGTCCCGGTCTCCGGCCTGGAGCGCTGGGAGGGCAAGGCGCTGATCTGGGTCGCGGCCATTGGCCGGGGCTTCGTGTCCACCATGACGTGGGTCCTGGGGATCGCGGGGGCGCTGGGGGTGCTGCGGCTGCTGATGCTCGTGCTGTTCGCCCGCACCCACGTCCGGCGGCTCACCCGCTTCCGGCCCGGCGCGCCCTGGCTGCGGGAGGTGAACGAGCCGGTGACGGTGCTCATCCCCGCGTACAACGAGGAGGCGGGCATCGAGGCCACCGTCCGCTCGCTGCTCGCCTCCACCCACCAGCGGCTGCAGATCGTGGTGATCGACGACGGCTCGACGGACCGTACGGCCGACATCGCCGCGAGCGTCAACGACCGCCGGGTGCTGGTGGTCCGCCAGCCCAACGCGGGCAAGGCGGCCGCCCTCAACACCGGGCTGGCGCACACCAAGCACGACATCGTGGTGATGGTCGACGCCGACACGGTCTTCGAACCGGACGCCATCCACCAGCTCATCCAGCCGCTCGCCCACCCGGCCATCGGCGCGGTGAGCGGCAACACCAAGGTGGGCAACCGGCGCAGCCTGCTGGGCCGGTGGCAGCACCTGGAGTACGTCTTCGGGTTCAACCTCGACCGCCGGATGTTCGAGGTGCTGGAGTGCATGCCGACCGTGCCCGGCGCCATTGGGGCCTTCCGGCGGGACGCGGTGATGGGCGTCGGCGGGGTCAGCGAGGACACCCTCGCCGAGGACACCGACCTCACGATGGCCCTGTGGCGGGCGGGTTGGCGGGTGGTCTACGAGGAGACCGCCGTGGCCTGGACCGAGGTGCCCACCTCGCTGCGGCAACTGTGGCGGCAGCGGTACCGCTGGGGGTACGGCACCCTCCAGGCCATGTGGAAGCACCGCCGCGCGGTGGTGTCGCTGGGCTCGGTGGGGCGGTTCGGCCGCCGGGGGCTCAGCTATCTCACGCTCTTCCAGGTGCTGCTGCCGCTGCTGGCACCCGTGATCGACCTCTTCGCGCTGTACGGGGCGCTCTTCCTGGACCCGGCGCAGGCGGCCGGGGTGTGGTTCGGCTATCTCGCCATCCAGATGGTGTGCGCCGGGTACGCGCTGCGGCTGGACGGGGAGCGGATGCGGGCGCTGTGGTCCCTGCCCTTCCAGCTCTTCGTCTACCGGCAGCTGATGTATCTGGTGGTCATCCAGTCCGTGGTCGCCCTGCTGCTCGGGACGCGGCTGCGGTGGCACCGCGTCCAGCGCTCCGGGACGGCCGCCCAGGCGCTCGGCGAGGCACCCGCGCACCGGAGCCTGACCTCGAGGTGACGTACGTCCGAGTGACGTACGGCGGGGTGGGGTACGGCGCGGTGACGTACGGCGACCGGGTCCGCGTTCAACGCGGCGCCGAACTTGTCATACCTCTATGAACGGACGGCGGACACCTCAGGCCGCTCGGCAGACTGCCGCCCATGAGCGATCGGTTGGAGGGATGGGCCGCCGGGGACCTGCCGTCGGCGCGGGCCTGGGAGATCTCCACGGCGGACACGCAGAGCATCCCCGTGCGGGGAACCCAGCGCATGCCCGTGCGGGGAACCCAGCGCATCCCCGCGCCAGGGGCCCGGAGCGTCCCCGCGCAGGGGGCGTCCGCGCCACCGGGCGCCCCCACGTCCCGGGGCGTCCCCGCGCCCCAGGGTGTCCCCACCAAACCGGCCCCGTACCGGACGGGCGACGAGACCAGCGCCACCGAGCC
>NZ_JAEEAP010000731.1 GCF_016103465.1 Streptomyces sabulosicollis | reverse complement strand
ACCCGGTGGGGGGCTCCGCCCCGGACCCCCGTGGGGCCCTGCCCAGGCCCCGTAGGGCTCTGGCCCACACTTCGTGGGGCTCTGGCCCAGGGGGCCCTGGCCCGGGGGGCCCTGGCCCAGGGCGCCCTGGCCCGGGGCGCTGTGGCCCGGGGGTCCTGGCCCGGGGCGCTGTGGCCCGTGGGGCCTGGCCCGTGGGGCCTGGCCCGTGGGGCCCTGCTCCGGGCCTGGAGTCCTGGTTCGCCCCCAGGGGCTCCGCCCCAGACCCCGAGGGCCGGGCTCGGACGCCCTGGGAGTCCGGGGCTTCGCCCCGGGGCCACTCGGGTGCGCCCATGTGGGGCGCGCCGTGCGACACCGCAAACCGCTGAGACCGGTCCACACGCAGAGGACGACATGACCGCAGAACCGCATCCCGAGGCACGCGCGTTGTTGGAGCGCTCGCATCGTCTGGGCGCCGATCCGCGCAATACCAACTACGCGGGGGGAAACACCTCCGCCAAGGGGACCGCGACCGATCCCGTCACGGGCCAGGACGTCGAGCTGATGTGGGTCAAGGGCTCCGGTGGCGATCTGGGCACCCTCACCCACTCCGGGCTCGCCGCGCTGCGCCTGGACCGCCTTCGGGCGCTCACCGGCGTCTACCCCGGGGTGGACCGTGAGGACGAGATGGTCGCGGCGTTCGACTACTGCCTGCACGGCAAGGGCGGGGCCGCGCCGTCCATCGACACCGCCATGCACGGCCTGGTCGACGCCGCCCACGTCGACCACCTCCACCCGGACTCCGGTATCGCGCTCGCCTGCGCGGCGGACGGCGCGGCGCTCACCGAGGAGTGTTTCGGCAACCAGGTCGTCTGGGTGCCCTGGCGCCGCCCCGGCTTCCAGCTGGGCCTGGACATCGCCGCCATCAAGAAGGCCAATCCGCAGGCCATCGGCTGCATCCTCGGCGGCCACGGCATCACCGCCTGGGGCGACACCTCCGCCGAGTGCGAGGCGAACTCGCTCCGCGTCATCCGCACCGCCGAGGAGTTCCTCACCGCACGCGGCAAGCCGGACCCGTTCGGCCCCGTCATCCACTCCGCCCTCCCCGGGCCCGAGCGCCGCGCCCGTGCGGCGGCCCTGGCCCCCGTGATCCGGGGTCTGGCCTCCACGGACCGCCCCCAGGTGGGCCACTTCACCGACGACGACACGGTCCTGGACTTCCTCTCCCGCGCCGAACATCCCCGCCTGGCGGCCCTCGGCACCTCCTGCCCGGACCACTTCCTGCGCACCAAGGTCCGCCCGCTGGTCCTGGACCTCCCCCCGGACGCGTCGCTCGACGAGACGATCACCCGCCTCAAGGAACTCCACGCCGCGTACCGCACCGACTACGCGGCCTACTACGAACGCCACGCCACGCCCGACTCCCCGCCCATGCGCGGCGCGGATCCGGCGATCGTGCTGATCCCCGGCGTGGGGATGTTCAGCTACGGCAAGGACAAGCAAACGGCCCGCGTGGCGGGCGAGTTCTACATCAACGCGATCAACGTCATGCGCGGCGCCGAAGCGGTCTCCACCTACTCCCCCATCGAGGAGTCGGAGAAGTTCCGCATCGAGTACTGGGCGCTCGAAGAGGCCAAGCTCCGGCGCATGCCCGAGCCCAAGCCCCTCGCCACCCGCATCGCCCTGGTGACCGGCGCGGGTTCGGGTATCGGCAAGGCGATCGCCCACCGCCTCGTGGCCGAGGGCGCATGCGTCGTGGTGGCGGACATCAACGCGGAATCGGCGCGGGCCGTGGCCCACGAGCTGGGCGGCCCGGACAAGGCCACCGCCGTGGTCGCCGACGTCACCTCGGAGGAGCAGATCAAGGCGGCGTTCGAGCAGGCGGCGCTGGACTTCGGCGGCGTGGACATTCTCGTCAACAACGCCGGGATCAGCATCTCCAAGCCGCTGCTCGACACCACCGCCGCCGACTGGGACCTCCAGCACACCATCATGGCGCGCGGCAGCTTCCTCGCCTCCCGCGAGGCGGCCCGTGTGTTCACGGCCCAGAACATGGGCGGCGACATCGTCTACATCACGTCCAAGAACGCGGTGTTCGCGGGCCCGAACAACATCGCGTACTCCGCGACCAAGGCCGACCAGGCCCACCAGGTCCGCCTCCTGGCGGCAGAACTGGGCGAGTACGGCATCCGCGTCAACGGCGTGAACCCCGACGGCGTCGTCCAGGGCTCCGGCATCTTCGCGGGCGGCTGGGGCGCACAGCGCGCGGCGGTCTACGGCGTCCCCGAGGAGAAACTGGGCGAGTTCTACGCCCAACGCACCCTGCTCAAGCGCGAAGTGCTCCCCTCCCACGTCGCCAACGCGGTCTTCGCCCTGGTCGGCGGCGACCTGACCCACACCACGGGTCTGCACGTCCCGGTCGACGCCGGTGTCGCGGCGGCGTTCCTGCGCTGACCCGCACATGAGGGGGACCGGGCCGGAGGGGCGGGGCCCGGGCCCCCGCCCCCGCAGGCCCAGGCTCCGCCCGTAAGCACCACGGCAAGCGCCCACACGCCCCACCACCCACACACCCCACCACCCACGCACCCACGCACCCACGCACCCACCACGAGGTCCACGTGCCCACCAGAGAACACCGCTTCGCCGCCGTAGACCTCGGTGCGTCCAGCGGCCGCGTCATCGTCGGGGAGGTCGGCCCCGAGCGGCTGACCCTCCACGAGGCACACCGCTTCCCCAATGACCCGGTACGCCTCCTCGGCACCCTGCACTGGGACATCCTGTCGCTCTACCGGGGCGTACTCGAAGGGCTGACGGCGGCAGCCGCGCACACCACCGGTGACAGCGGCCTGACCAGCATCGGCATCGACACCTGGGCCGTGGACTACGGCCTGCTCGCCGCCGACGGCACCCTGCTCGCCAACCCCGTCCACTACCGCGACACCCGCACCACCGGCGCCGCCGAGAAGGTCGCGGCCGCGCTCCCGCCCCGAGCCCTCTACGCCGCCACCGGCATCCAGCACCAGCATCGGCATCGACACCTGGGCCGTGGACTACGGCCTGCTCGCCGCCGACGGCACCC
>NZ_JAEEAP010000730.1 GCF_016103465.1 Streptomyces sabulosicollis | reverse complement strand
GTCGGCAGCGTCAGATGGGTATAAGAGACAGGCCAAGACCCACCGGACGTCCCCTAGTGCGGCGCTCCCCGCCACCCCGCGACCGGCAGGGCGAACTTGGCGACCAGGCGGTCCGTGAACGACGCGTGGTGGAGCCGGGCCAGCCGGACCGGGACCGCGCCCCGGCGCACCTCCACCCGGGCCCCCGCCGGAAGCTCCACCGTGCGGCGGCCGTCGCACCACAGCACCCCGTGCGGCGTCTGCGGCTGCACCTCGACCGCGAGCACCGACTTCGGCGAGGTCACCAGCGGCTTGGCGAACAGCGCATGGGCGCTGATGGGCACCATCAGCAGCGCCTCCACCTCGGGCCACACCACCGGCCCGCCCGCCGAGAAGGCGTAGGCCGTCGAGCCGGTCGGGGTCGCGCAGACCACGCCGTCGCCGCCGAATCGCGAGACCGGCCGGTTGTCGACCTCCGTGACCACCTCGAGCAGCCGCTCGCGCGCCGCCTTCTCCACCGACGCCTCGTTCAGCGCCCAGTCCGTGTGCACGATGTGCCCGTCGTTGCGGACCAGCACATCGATCGTCATCCGCTCCTCGACCTCGTACTGCCGGGTCACCACCCGGTCCACGACCTTGTCGAGGTCGTCCCGCTCGGCCTCGGCGAGGAAGCCGACCCGGCCGAGGTTCACGCCGAGCATCGGCACGCCCGAGACCCGGGCGAACTCCGCTCCGCGCAGCAGTGTCCCGTCCCCGCCGAGGACGACCAGCAGCTCACAGCCGTTCAGCACGTCACGGTCCGCGTCGACGCGCTCGACAGCGGGCGGCAGCGGCAGGTCCGCCGCCTCGGCGGCGAGCACCCGCACCCCGATCCCGCTGCGCAGCAGCCCCTGGACGACCAGTTCGGCGCTGCGGATGGCCGCGGGGCGGCCGGTGTGCGCGAGGAGGAAGACAGTGCGGTCCGCCGTCGCCTCGGCCGCCGGTGTCATCGGCTCGACCGCCGGTGCCGCGTCCCCCGCTCCGGGCATGGGCACTGCTTCCTTCTGCTGCGCTGCTTCTGAAGTGGTCAACTGGGCCCCTCCGCCACTGCACGGTCAACATCCGCCGGGTCCAGTGCCGGCGCCCCGGCGCGCATCCACAAAAAGTACTCGACGTTACCCGACGGCCCCGGGAGCGGGCTGGCCGTTACGCCCAGCACGCCCAGTCCCAGGTCCGCCGCCCGCCCGGCCACCGTGCGCACCGCCTCGGCGCGCAGTTCGGCGCTGCGGACCACTCCCCCGCTGCCCAGCCGCTCCTTGCCGACCTCGAACTGTGGTTTGACCATCAGCACCAGATCGGCGTCGGGCGCCGCGCACCGCACGAGGGCGGGCAGGACGAGCCCGAGCGGAATGAAGGAGAGATCACCGACCACCAGGTCCACCGGTTTCCCACCAATCCGCTCAAGTGTCAGCTCGCGCACATTTGTACGGTCGTAAACACTGACGCGTTCATCGCTCTGCAGCGACCAGGCGAGCTGCCCGTAGCCGACGTCCACGGCGAGCACCCGCGCGGCGCCCGCGCGCAGCAGAACGTCCGTGAAGCCCCCGGTCGACGCGCCCGCGTCCAGCGCCCGCCGCCCGGCGACCTTCAGCCCCGCCCCGGCTCCCGTGGCCGGGCGGACCCCGGGGTCCTGCCCCGCGCCCGCGCCCTTCCGGTACTCCTCGCTGAAGGCGTACAGCGCGCCCGCCAGCTTGTGGCCGCCGCGCGAGACGTAGTCCGGATCGCTGTCATCCTCGATCACGACGACGGCCGCGCTGGTCTCCACCTGGGTGGCCGGTTTGGTCGCCACCGCCCCGCCGACGGTGACCCGGCCCGCGGCGATCAGCTGGCTGGCATGCTCACGCGAACGCGCCAGCTTGCGGCGCACCAGCTCCGCGTCGAGTCGTGCGCGTCGTGGACGGGTCACTGCCACGGGTGGTTCAGCTCCTGAGGTCGTTTACGTAGCGGACGGGGGGCGCGGGCCGGGCGGCGGAGGGCCGGGCCGCCGGTCGAGTGCGGTCAGCGTGTCGCGCAGGCCCTGGTGGACATCCTCGTACACCTCCAGATGTCCGCTCGTCCCGAGGTGGTCGGCGTCGGCCAGCCGGGCCAGCCGGGCGTCCACCTCCGCGACGCCGGTGGGCGTGCGGTCCACGCCGAGCGGGGCCGGATCGGCGGGCCCGGGCACCGGCTCCTGCACGGGCCCGGGCACCGGCTCCGGCTCGGCGTCCTGGGCCCTGTCGGGCACCGGCTCCGCCTCGGTCCCCTCGGCCCACTCGGCCCCGTCCGGCACCGGCTCCGGCACGGCCTCCCGGGCCTCCCCGGCCGCCGGACCGGGCTGTGGGCCGGGCCACCCGGCCGACATCGGCTCACTCATGGCCCCGACGCTACCGCGAATCCCTCGTTCTCCGACGTACGAGACCTGGGGTAACGTCATCCGCGATGGCGACCTTGGAACAGTGCCGCAGCGCACTCGACAAACTGGCGGAGAACCTCGCGACCGCGAACGGGGACCTTCGCAGCGCTGCCGCGCTCGATCGCTCCGTCAGCTGCTGGATCACCGACCTGGACACCACCTTCGTCGGCCGTCTCGTGGACAGCCGGATCGAGGATGTGACGACCGAGCCGGGCCCGCCCGCCGAGCGTGCGCAGATCCGGCTGACGATGACCGGCGACGACCTGGTGGCCCTGGTCGACGGTGAGCTGCACTTCGCACGGGCGTGGGGCAGCGGACGGATCAAGCTCGAGGCCGGGCTGCGCGACCTGCTGCGGCTGCGGAAGCTGCTCTAGCGCAACGCCCCACCCCGAGCGCCGCCGACCCTGCCGACCCTGCTGCCCGTACCGCTTCTGCTGCCCCTGTCGCTCCCGCTGCTCCTGCCGCCCCCGCCGCCCCGCGGCCGTCTCAGGACTCGCTCACCGCGGCACTCGCCAGAGGCGCCTCCACCCGTGCCGTACGGGACCGGCGGGCGGCCGGGATGACCAGCGGCGTCCCCGTCTCCGGGTCGTCGATCACCTGGCAGCGCAGTCCGAAGACCCGCTCCACCAGCTCCGCCGTGACCACGTCCCCCGGCGCCC
>NZ_JAEEAP010000072.1 GCF_016103465.1 Streptomyces sabulosicollis | reverse complement strand
GCGAACCCGGCGCTCCAAAGATCTCCTTAGGCCAGCCATTTAGTGTGATGAGCGTCGGGGATTCGCGTGGTAGTGGTGTTGTTATTTTTTTTTTCAAGAAGAAGACGGCATACGACATTAGCGAGTGTCTCGTGGGCTCGGAGATGTGTATCAGAGACAGGGATGTCGAAGGCGGCGAGGAGCCGTTCGCGGGGCGTGAGGTCGGTGCGGTCGAACACGCCGGACAGAACGGAGGGGTCGAACCGGCGCAGGTACTCGGCGACGAGTTCGTCCTTGCCGGTGAAGTGCTGGTAGGCCGTGCGCTTGGACACCTCGGCCGCCGCGCAGAGCTGGTCCATGCCGGTGCGGTTGATGCCCTGCTCGCGGAACAGCTGCTGGGACGCGCTGAGGATGCGCTCGCGGGCGCCCCGGCCGCGGCGGCGGCCCGTGGGGCCCTTCTCCAACTCCGTCATGGGTCCACTGTACCCCGGCCGGGTAACGACCGGTGTACATAGTTTGCGCCCCGGCCGCCCGCCCCGTACGGTACGTACACAGGGCGGTGTACATAACACCGTCGTTCCAGGTGCGCACGGCACCACCGACCCAAGGGAGCGGCTATGGGAAAGCTCGACGGCAAGGTAGCGGTCATCACTGGCGGCACCACCGGCATGGCGCTGGCCGGCGCGAAGCTGTTCGTCGACGAGGGAGCGCACGTCTTCATCACCGGCCGCCGCCAGGAGGCCCTGGACGAGGCCGTGCAGCAGATCGGCCGCAACGTCACCGGCGTCCAGGGCGACGCCGCCGACCTGGACGACCTGGACCGCCTGTACGACACCGTCAAGCGGGAGAAGGGAAGCCTCGACGTGCTGTGGGCCAGCGCCGGCGGGGGCGAGCCCGCCCCGCTCGGCGAGATCACCGAGGCCCAGTTCGACACCTGGTTCGGGCTCAACGCCCGCGGCACCCTGTTCACCGTCCAGAAGGCACTCCCGCTCTTCAACGACGGCGGCTCCATCCTCATGACCGGCTCCAACGCCTCCCTCGGCGCCTTCCCCGGCTGGAGCGTCTACGCCGGCAGCAAGGCCGTCCAGCAGGCATGGGCCCGCATCTGGCTCAACGAGCTCAAGGACCGCCGTATCCGCGTCAACGTCCTGACTCCCGGCCAGGTCGCCACCGCCAAGCAGGAAGAACTCTTCGACGAGGCCACCAAGCGCCAGTTCGAGTCCCTCATCCCCCGCGGCCAGATGGGCCGCCCCGACGAAATCGCCACCGCCGCCCTCTTCCTCGCCTCCGACGACTCCAGCTACGTCAACGGCATGGAACTCGTCGCCGACGGCGGCACCACCGCCATCTGAACCGAACAACCCACGACCAGGTCAGGACATCTCATGAGCAGCATCAGCATCATCGGCACCGGGAACATGGCCCGCACCATCGGCGCGCGGGCGATAGCGGGCGGCAACACCGTCGAGATCATGGGCCGCGATCAGTCCAAGGCCGCCGACCTGGCCAAGGCTCTCGGCGGCGGCACCACGACGGGAGAATGGTGCACCGCCCCGGCCGGGGACATCGTCATCGTGGCCCTGTTGTACGACGGTGTCGTGCCGGCCGTCGCCCAGTACGGAGACGCTCTCGCGGGCAAGGTCATCGTCGACATCAGCAACCCCTTCAATTCCACGTTCGACGGGCTGGCCCACCGCGAGGAGACCTCGATCGCGCAGGAAGTCGCCAAGGTGGCCCCGGCCGGTGCCAGCGTGGTGAAGGCGTTCAACACCATCTTCCGTCATGTCCTGGAGAAGGGGCGGCCCGACGTCTTCATCGCCGGCGACAGTGCGCAGGCCAAGGCAAGTGTGGAGGCGTTCATCGAGAGCCTCGGGATGCGCCCGCTGGACGTCGGCGGCCTGAAGATGGCGCACTGGCTGGAAGGAGCGGGCGTGGTCACGGTGGGCCTCGCCAACCACGGGGTGGGGAACTTGGACTTCGCCCTCAGCATCACCGAACTGCCCGTCTGAGCAAACGATTGACGGAGCCTGTCCGGAGCGCCTGGCCATCGGGGGACGGAGCCGGCGCGAGGGCGGGGTGCGCAACGCACAGGGCTCCCGTGCCGTTGAGGGAGGTGTTTGAGATCTCAACTCAGCAGCACGGGCGCCCTGTTGGTCCCCTGCTCTGCCGCACTCGACCTCCCGCACACCTGGTCGAGTGGGTCACGATGCTCATCGTCACCCGGGCCGGGAATCCAAGGGGGTGCCGACGATCCGGCCGGACTTCCGCATGCGGACCGCCGACGACCGACCAGCCGTTCCGCGGATTCGCCCGCCCGTCCCCGACGCGGTCGCACTCGGCGAGGGTGCCGTCCAGCAGGATGCGGTCCGGGTCGGCTTCGCGCAGGGCCTTGAGCAGGCCCGGCGCGCGCTCGGCGAGCAGGTCGGTGATCGCTGTGGTGTAGGCGTGGGCAGTGGACTCGCTGATGCCGATTCCCGCGCCGGTCTGCGCCAACCTCACGTACTCACGCACGTACACGAGCGCCGCCATCGCGCGTCGAGACGGGCGCAGCGTGCAGCGCCGTTCCCCTCAGGGGTGACGATGAGCATGGTGACCACTCCACGAGCGCATGCGGTACGTCGAGTGCGGCAGGGTAAATGATCACCGAGGCCCCTGGGCGCATGATGGAGATGTCAGACATCTCCGCCAACCCCACGGGGCCTCCTCTGTCGCGCACCCTCGGCCATCCCCGAGTGGTGGCCGGACTGAAGAAGCTCAGCGAGCGGGGCGGGGCAGTACAGCAAGGGCTGTCCCGGCGATATCGGTCAGCGTCTCCTCGCTCGCTCCGGCCTTGCCCAACGCTTCAATCCCGCGCAGTACGGCGAGCACCAGCGCAGCCAGCTTTCCCGGATCCGCGTCCGCGGCGATATCGCCATTGCGCTGACAGGCTGCGATGTCGCCCTCCAGTAGCGCCTGCAGCGCCTCGATGGCCGCGCGCGCCCGCTTGGCCACCGTCTCGTCGTGTTCTGCCAGCTCGGCGGCGCCCTTGGCCAACAGACATCCGCGGTGGGCGGTGTCTGCGGCAGTCGCCGCCGCCACCGCGTACACGTGGGCGGACAGCCGCGCGTAGGCGTCCTCGTCGTTGCCGCGCAGCTGTCGGCTCACCGCATCGACGACGGAGCCGCAGTAATCGTCGAACACGCGGTGGAACAGTTCCTGCTTCCCGCCGAACGCGCCGTACAGGCTGCCTTTGCCGAGTCCCGTTGCCTCGGCGATGTCTTCCATGCGCGTGGCGGCGTACCCACCCGACCAGAACCGCTCCCGGGCAGTGTCCAGTACCTGCTGCTCGTCGAACTTCCTGGGTCGTGCCATGGGGGCAGCCTACCCATTCTTGACTCGTTCGTCCATAACGGTTTAGTGTTATGGACGAACGAGTCAAGAATTGAGGAGTGGACGCGCTATGACGGACGTACTCGCAGGCAAGGTGGCGGTGGTCACCGGAGCCAACAGCGGCATTGGGCTTGCCATCGCCAGGCGGTTCGCCGCGGAGGGGGCACGGGTGTTCCTGGCCGGTCGCCGTCAGGAGCCGCTCGACGCGGCCGTCGCTGAGATCGGGCCGGCGGCCACCGGTGTGAGGACCGACGTTTCGGTACAGACGGACCTCGATGACCTTTACTCGGTCGTGCGCGAGGAGGCGGGCCGCATCGACGTGCTGGTCGCCAACGCCGGCAGCGCTGTCCCTCAGCGTCTCGGTGAGATCACAGAGGAAGCCATCGACGCCACCTTCGGTACGAACGTGAAGGGCACGATCTTCACCGTACAGAAGGCGCTGCCCCTGCTGTCGGACGGCGCCTCGATCGTAGTGACAGGGTCGACCACCAACCTCCGCCCCGGACCGAGCCTGGAAATCTACGGCGCGTCGAAGGCAGCGGTGCGCAACCTGGTGCGCAGCTGGGCGCTCAGCGCGCAGGAACGGAAGTTCCGGGTGAACGTGCTGAGCCCCGGCCCGACCGAGACCCCGGGCCTGGTCGGCGCCGTGGGCCCGGACCTCCACCAGTTCGCCTCGGAGGTGCCGCTGGGCAGAATCGGCCGCCCGGATGAGATCGCCGCCGTGGCGACGTTCCTGGCCTCGGACGCTTCCAGCTTCGTCAACGGCGTCGAATGGTTCGTCGACGGCGGCCAGGCGCAGGTCTGACCGCGCCCCTCGTACGGTGGGCATACCGGGCGCCCTGGTTCACCGGACCGCCTTGTCCAGGGGGCCCGACTGCTTGCCTACGTCCCGTATTGACCAGGTGGCGGGGTTGGCGGCAGCACCTTGTTCCCGCCACCCCGCCCGTGGGCGGAGCGCTACGGCCTAGCGGCTCGCCTGCGCCGAATCCCAGCCCGGTACTGGCTCGAAGGACGCCCCCGACAAGGCGGGGCTGCGAACGCCAAGGCATCCGCGGCGGCGGGCGAGGAACTGTTCGCGGAAGCACGCGCCGAATTCCGGGTCGATCTGAGCCCGGGCCATCAGCGTGCGCATCGTGGGGCGACCTGATCGCCCCCATCAACGAGCGCAAGGGCCAGGCGCCCAGCGTGCCGACATCCCCCTCGCACACGGCCGCACCCGTGACCGTAGGATCGCCAGCCTTCCCCGCCAGGCCGAACGTCACTGGTCGCCGGAGCGGCGCGGTGCTGTCATGGATAGGGGAAGACGGCGTGGACGAGCCGGCGGGGCTGCGGAGGTCGGTGCACCGCGCGTGGTTCGCCCGGGCGGACCGACCGCGGCCGCTCCGTCGCAGAGCGGAGGAGGCCGATGCCATGCTGCACCGCCGCACGGTCGGTGACGTGATGACCGAGGAGGTCGTCACCCTCGGCCCCGACACACCGTTCCAGGAAGTCGCCGCCCTGCTGGACGCGAACGACATCGCCGCGGCCCCGGTCGTCGACGATGACGGCGCCCCCGTCGGTGTGGTGTCCGCGTCCGACGTGCTGCGGCACGAGACAGGGATGCCCGACCCACAGGGCTTGGACGGGAACGACGAGCGCGCCTGGGGCAAAGCCCGGGCCCGGACCGCGGGCGTGCTCATGAGCAGCCCCGTCTTCACCGCTCGCGCCGACTGGACGATTCCCCGGGCCGCGAGGGAACTGCGCAGGCGGCACGTCAAGCAGCTGCCGGTGGTCGACGACGACGGGCTCGTCACCGGCATCGTCAGCCGCAGTGACCTGCTCGACGCCTTCATCCGCTCCGACGTCGAGATCCGCGACGAGATCGAGCAGGACGTCATGGGACGCATCCTCGGTCTGGACAAGGGCACCGTCGCGGTCGAGGTCCGTGACGGGGAGGTCACCCTTCGGGGCCACGTCCCGGAACCGCGTCTCATCCCAGTGGTCGTGGGCCTCTGCCAGGGCGTCGACGGTGTCATCGCCGTGGACGCCCACCTCGCCGCCGCGGGCTAGGGACGGGAGGCCCGGGCCCGCCCCACCCGAGGAGCCGTGGTGGTGGCCCCACACGGTCTCCGGCGCCGGTGCGCCCATCGCCGTCGCCCGTGTCACCGCAGGAAGTCTGCCAGCGGTGACACGGGTACGCACCATAATCGACACTTATGTGAGATACACCCCGATCACGGGTAAAAGAGCCTCGTGGCCACCAAATCGTGGCGCCCGGTCACACTCGCGTCGGCCGTACTCGTCCCTCTGGCGGCGGCACTCCTCACGGCCAGGGGTACCGCCCTCACGGTCAGGGGTACCGCTCGCGCCGAAACCAGCGTGCACAAGATCGCCCACACGCTGCTGAGCAACCTCGTCTCCGTGGATCGCGCTCCGGCGCACCGAGCGCCAGGCAGGGGCGCGAGCTGGTGGGCAGCATCCGCGACACGGGCGCGGCGTCCTATGCCGCTGTCCTGCCGGACGACCCCGCGTCCGGCAGGACAGCGCACCTTCGACCGGCTGTGTGCAGACGTCGACCGGCCGCGAACCGGGTACCCCTACCGGCTCCGTCGGCGGCGACCGGCGCCTCTATTGGGACGCCGGTCCGGCCTACGGCCTTCGGGCGGGCGGGTACTTCGGCGGGTACGGGGCGACGTTGCTGCCCGGGCCGCTGCTCGGAACGTTCCTGGGCGAGTCCATGACCCCGGCCACTACGACGCCGTTCTCTGCGGAGATGGCTACGGCGACGGGGGCGACCGCGGAGGCGGCCTCGGTGACGGCGGGCCTTCAAAGGCGGCGTCGGCGACGGGGGTCAGGCGGAACGCACGAGGTCGAACCGCGGACGACGGCGAGACGGGCGTGGACCGCACCGTTTCATCTGACATAAAGGATCTCAAGGCAAGGAGAGCGACATGTTGCTCATGCTCATAGGGCTCATCATCCTGGCCGCGGCGGCTGTCATCGGCGTGGTAGGCGTGCTGAGCAACCTCGGCGGTGGGCAAGCGCTCACCGATGGCTTCTCTGTATTCGGTTTCGACGGCGGCGGCTACACCGGAACGGTGTTTCTCTCCGGGATCGTGATCGGGGCCGCCGCCCTGCTCGGGCTGAGCCTGATGATGGCCGCCGTGCGCCGCAGGCACGCCGCGCGCCAAGGGCTCACCCGGCACCGCCGGGAGGCCGCACCGGTCGACCGGGACCGCGGTGAGGTGGCTGGCAGACACGAGCCCGCGGACGACGAGTCCGCCCGCGGCACCCGGCGCCATGGCCGACCGCATCTCTTCGGGCACCGCACCGCCCATCGATAGGAAGGCAGTGACTCATGGATGTCGGGAAGAAGATGGCCCACACGGCCGAAGCGGTCCGAGGCAGCGCCAAAAAGGCGCTCGGCCGGGTCACCGGTAACCGCCGCACGCAGGCGGAAGGGCGAGGCGGCAAGGCGAAGGGCAACGCCAAGCAGTCCGGTTCGAAGATCAAGGACGCCTTCCGACACTGATCCGCGGTAGGCGAGCACAGGACGGCGGTTGGAGGCAACCTTTACGGGGGCCTGGCCCGCCTCGCGCTCGGCGGGTGACCCCACCCGGCGCGAATGCCAGGTCCGTGTCGACCCGCCGTCCGCGCCCGGGCCCGGCGCCCTTGGTGCCTTTGAGCCCCGTCAACCAGCGCAACGGGTTGCCGCCGCTGCGTGATCCGGATGCCGTCGACCTTGACCATGACGACGACGGACAGCGGAAGTGAGTGGGCGCTACCGCACAGCGTCCACGTCACCGATGGACCACGTCACCGGTGGAGAGGATCGTGCCCTCGTCGGGGGTCGGAGGCGCGAGGCGGGCGAAGAAGCCGTTCAGGGCCCCGGCGGGGGCGAGCACATGGGCGTCGTCATGTCCGTTGCCCCGTCCTCTGGTGTCGGCGCCGCTCTCCCGGGCGGCACGGGGTTCATCAGTCTGCTTTCGGCTGGGTGCGTCGGGCGTGGGCGCGGGCGGCGCGGGCGCGGTCGCCGCAGCGGGTGGAGCACCAGTGGTGCCGCGCGTGGCGCAGCAGGTACGTGGCCGTCGCTCCGGTCTTGTCGCCGGGTACCTGGTCGGCGCCATCGGCAGCGCGGGCGTCATTACCGCCGCCGTCGCCAGCAGCTCCGTGCTGCTGTTCGTCGCGGTGTTCGTCCATGGCGCCGGTACGGCCACGAACCTCCTGGCCCGCTACGCCGGTGCCGACTTGGCGGCTCCCGAGTATCGCGCCCGCGCCTTGTCCACCGTACTGGTCGCTACCGCCCTGGGCGGCGTGGCCGGCCCCGGTCTCGCCGCACCCGCCGGACACCTCGCTCACGCCCTCGGCACCCCCGCCTGGCCGGGCTGTTCCTTCTCTCCACTGCCGCCTACGCGATAGCCGCGCTGGTTCTGGCCATCGGGTTGCGCCCTGACCCGCTGCTGCTGGCCCGCACGCTGGAGGCGGAGCGTGCCGCTGGGGCGTTCGCGCGTCCAGGCGATCCCGGCAGTCGGGCGCGGCCGGCAGCCGGATGGCGCCGCGTCGGGGTACTGGTGGGTGCGCTGGTCATGGCCCTCACTCAGCTGGTCATGGTCGCGATCATGACGATGACGCCGGTCCACATGCACGGCCACGGCCACAGTGCCGCCGCCTCCGGCCTCGTCATCGCGATCCACATCGGGGCGATGTATCTGCCCGCGCCCCTGTCCGGCTGGCTCGTCGACCGGTACGACCAGCTGATGATCGCCGCCGCCTCCGCGCTGGTCCTGCTGGCTGCCGGGATCGTTGGTGCCAACGCCCCTGATGGTTCCGCCGCGGTGTTCGCGGTGGCTCTCGCGTTGCTGGGTGTGGGCTGGAGCCTCGGTCTCGTCAGCGGCACCGCGATCGTCACCGACGCCGTCCCGTTGGCCACCCGTGCCAGGACCCAGGGCTTGGTCGATGTCTCCGTCTCCATCGCCGGCGCCATGGGCGGCACGGCTTCAGGCATTGTCGTCACAGCCGCCGACTATTCTGTCCTGGCCGTCGGCGGCGGCATCCTGGCACTGGCCATCGTGCCGACGGTCGTCGTCGCAGCGCGCAGTCGCCGAGTGCCGCCCCCTGGCCCGCTTCCTTGATAACGGCGATGGCTCGCTGCCAGCGCGATTCCACTTCCAACCCGGAGCAGTCGCCGGACACGCTCCGGAAGCTCCGGGAGGTGACGAGTAGCTCAGCGCCGCCGCCGTGACGCCATGTCATTCGCAGAAATGACCAGTTGCGGGAATTCTGTGAGAGGCCCCGAGTCCACCACGTTTCCGCAGGCCGCGATGTGCGGAAGTCCTCTCAGAACCGGAGCGTTGTGTGAGACCTCTCTGACCCACCGCCGGGGTGGATCTGGCGCCCGATCAAGCCGCGAATTGTTTGTTGTAGAACGAAGCGACTGTCCGAAGTGGGAAGTTGCGAAGTCCCTGCCGGTAGTCTCCGCACTCGGTGGGCAACTGGCAGGCCAGTGCTCCACGTGCAGGTGGATTTCGGCGGCGATCTGGGCGTTGCTGCGGCCTCGTGCTGCCAGGAGCACGATCGTCGCCCGCTGGCGTGCCTGGTGCGGGGTCTTGTGGCCGTAGGCCATCTTCTTGAGCCGGTAGCGCTCGGCAGCGGTCAGTTCCAAGGGCACGGCGGAGCACGCGGGCATCGAAGGAGAGCCGCCCATCTATCCGTGGTGGAGAACGAAGTGGCGGGGCCGACGTCCTGCGACCGGGTGGCCGTCACCCTCCTCGCCACCCTCTCCGCCTCCGGCGCCACCCGCGAAACACTCGGCTCACTGGCCGTGGTCGACGCCCTGGCCCTGGCCGTGGCCTCCCAGCTGGGCGAGCGCGCCCTGGAGACCTCCGAGCTGCTGACCCGCCTGCGCGGCCACTTCCTGCCGCCCGACAGCCCAGGCACGGCCGCGAGGGGTGAGGGTGCGCGGGGACCGGCACCGGTCCCCGCACGGTGTTCAGGCGGCCCAGCACCGTTCAGCGAGGCGAGGTGCCCGTGCCGGACGAGGGGGCACACCGGTGACGAAGCCCGACGGGGGGCTCGTGGCCGCGTCGATGACGATGCCCAGTGTGATCGGCACCCAATACGTGGGCCGAGGAATACGTGTGCGGGCGGGGGAGATCGCCACCCGGCGCGTCAACGTCCTGGGTGCTTGCGGTTGCTCCTCGGTGACCGGGCGGACTGCCACCCGCAAGGTCATAGCGGAGCCCCGCTCCCGGAGCGGGAACGAGGTTGCGGTGCACGGGGTCACAGGTCGGCGAACGGGGGCAGATGTAGGTAACGGCGACGAGTTGCAGGCGGGGGAGTGGCAGGATCAGCATGAACCCGTCTTCCAGGACCGGGAGGCGCCGCACGCCGCCGGTGACTCCTGGTCTCGGGCCGCCTCCGATGGCCGTGACATCGATGCCCAGCTCGGCCAGGTCCACGAGCTGCCCGGCGAGCCGCTCCACTTCCGCAACCACCCGCTCGGGCAACCCCTTCGCGACCTGCTCGTCGTCGGGCTCGTATGCCCAGCGCCACCGTTGCCCGGCGTCCTCGGTCACGCGGGCTCGAGGACATGAGCAACAGCGGCAGGCGGATGATGAGGGCAGTGACCATCCCCGAGTTCGGCGACGCCGAGGTGCTCCGCGTCGCCACCCTTCCCGTCCCCGATCCCGGTCCCGGCCAGGTCGCCATCGACGTGGCGTACGCCGGTGCCAACTTCGCCGAGGTCCTCTACCGGCGCGGCGTGGTCGACGTGCCGCTTCCCTTCGTGCCCGGTATCGAGGTGGCGGGAAGGTCACCTGTACCTGGATGGGGCCCTTCTTGGTGTTGATGGTCGTGCCCTTGACGACCGTGCGGGAGGTGGTGGTCCCCGAGGACGCGGACGGCGCGGTGGCGGGCTCGGGGGTGGCCGTCGTACCGCCGATGGAGGGCTCGTCTTGACCGGCGCCTTGACCGTCGTCAGTGTCAGGGCCCGGAGGCGCGCGGGCCGGTCGATATCATTCCGGTATGGAATCCGTGCGCGCCGTACTGATCGACATCGACGGGGTCCTCACCGTGTCGTGGCGGCCGCTGCCGGGCGCGGTCGACGCCCTGTGCCGGATCCGTGACGCGGGGCTCCCCGTCGCCCTGGTGACCAACACCACGTCCCGGACGAGGGCGTCGATTGCCGGAACGCTGGCGGAATCGGGCTTTCCGGTGGCCGCCGAGGACATCCTCACCGCGCCCGCGGCCACCGCGGCCCATTTGGCCGGGTCCCGTTGCGTCCTGCTGAACAGCGGCGACATCCGGGAGGACCTCGGCGACGTCACGCTCCTCGACGTCGACACCGAGACCGCCCCCGACGCCGTCATCGTCGGCGGCGCCGGGCCGGAGTTCGACTACGCCGCGCTGAACCGGTTCTTCGGGCATCTGCAGCGAGGCGCCCGGCTCGTCGCCATGCACCGCAACCTGTACTGGCGGACCGACGAGGGCCTCCAGCTGGACTCGGGGGCGTTCCTGGCGGGCCTGGAGGCGGCCGCCCGGACCGAGGCGGAGGTCACCGGGAAGCCATCGCGGGCCTTCTTCGAGGCGGCGCTGTCCCGGGTCGGGTCGGGCGCGCCGGAGGCGCTGATGATCGGGGACGACATCGAGTCGGACGTGCTGGCGGCGCAGTCCGCCGGCCTCACCGGGGTGCTCGTCAGGACCGGGAAGTACCTGCCGGAGACGCACCGGGACGCCAGCGGCGAACCGGACCACGTGATCGACTCGTTCGCGCACCTGCCCCGGCTGCTCGGTCTGGCGCAGTGAGCAACTGGCGCGGGAGCAGCCGCACTCCGCCCACGATCGTGGCCGCGGCCACCAGCTGCCCGAACCGGCGCTGGCGCATGCGTTTCATCTGCTGCGGGGCGGACTGCCCGCGTCGTCCGTTCGCCGAGCCGTTCACTCGGCTGGCCGCCCCGTACGCGGGTGGCACCACATGGCTCGACCACGTGCTGGAGCGCGTGGGGCTCGCACTCGCCGGACGGGCCAGCGCCCGGCTGGCGGATCAACTGCTCCTGCGCGCAGGGCGGGTGACCTGGCTGGGCCCGGGTCAGACCGGACAACCGATCCACCGCTCACTGATCGCCTACGATCACTGACCTCTTGGAGTCGGCGTCGGGCGGCTCCCTCTCCCACAGCGGCCGGCCGAACCATGACCGCATCTGCTCCAGGTGCCCGACGTCCCCGCGGATCGTGCCGTCCGCCAGCCCGGCCGAAGCCCGCGCCAGCACGAACCCCGCCAGCACGTCGGTCGCGAACCGCTCCAGCTCTTCCGCTGTAACCGGCGGCCGGACATCGCGCAGGTCCCATACGACAGCCAGCGCCAACCCGAGCCCCAGGCCGGGTCGAGTGCTACCCGGCCGAGGAACGTACGACCAGGCGCGCACGCGCCCGCGGGATGGAGTGACCATGTCCGACCTTCCGCCCCCGATCACCCCCTACCTCGAAAAGGCCGCGAAGGAGCTGGCCGAGGCGACCGACCCGCACCCCCGCATCTACGAGGTCCCGCCCGAGAAGGGCCGTGGCATCCTACTCGGTCTGCAGAGCGACACCGGTGCTCCCCGCCCGGACGTCGACGAGGAGTGGGTCGACGTGGACGCCGGGGAGTGGGGAACCGTGCGTACCCGCATCATCCGGCCCAAGGGGGCGACCGGGCCGTTGCCGGTGGTGTTCTACATCCACGGAGCCGGCTGGGTCTTCGGCGACGACAAGACCCACGATCGCCTCTTTCGTGCTGAGTACGGCCGGAGCACCGCGGGTCCGTGCCGCCATGGCGCAGGGCGGGGCTCGGAGCCGGGCGCCCACGTCGCGTGAGTGCCCGGCTCCACCGTTTCCGCCGAGCCGGGATGCCGACAGGCGATTCCGGAAAGTCCTGCCGGAGCTGGCGCGGAAAGGCCGCCCACTGAAGTGTTGACGGTGCTCACATTCAGGATTAGCCTGATGTTTGTACCGTTAACATTCAAAGCAAGGGAGCCGTGCCGATGTCTTCGTCCCGGCAGGAGATGTCTACGCCCCGGCAGGAAACGACCAAGGTCGACTTGGGCGGCTGTACTGTCACCGTCCCGAAGGGCGGCCTGTACAACCGTTTCCGGATGGAGACCGATCTCGATGAGGTCGCCCGCGATCCCCGCGTCAGTGGTGTGGACTTCTTCCGGCGCCTGCCGAAGACCAGGGTCGACTCACCGATCGGTGCCACGCTGACCCCGAACTTCTACTACCGCATCTCGACCGCACGGCTGACGATGCTCGCCCGGTCCCGGGCGATCCGTGCCCGTCTGCCCGAGGAGCTGGCGCCGCTGGAGGTCGCGCCCGGAATCGGCCTGGTCTCGGTGATGTTCTTCCGCTACGACGTGTGCGACATCGACTTCTACGCCGAAGCCGCCGTAGGGATCGCCGTGAAGCCGGCCCGGCACGGCAAGCTCGGCTTCTTCGACCTCGTGGCCGCCCTCAAGAACGAACACCTCGACTCCTACGTGCTGTCCCTGCCGGTGAGCACGGAGATCGCCCAGGTGCGCGGGCACGACGGCTACGGATTCCCCAAGTGGGTCACCGCACTCGACGTCGACATCGACGCCCACCGCACCACCGCACGCGTGGCCAACGACTCCGGCGGCACCGACCTGTCCCTCTCGGTGCCGACGCCGGCGCAGGACATCCACCGCGGTGGCGAGAGCGTTTCCTCGCTCACCTCGTACACGTCGATCAACGGTGCCTGGCACTCGACGCTGAGCCAGACCAACGTCTTGTCGGCGGGGACCGCGCGCCTCCCGCGTGACGTCGGTCTCCAGCTCGGCGAGGGCCGCATGGCCGACGACCTGCGCTCGCTCAACCCGATCAGGACCGTCCAGCTCGACGTCATGACCGAAGGCCAGCTCGCGCTGCACATGCCGGTCCCGACCTCGGTCCAGAGCCGGTAACAGGGACAAGGAGTTCTGCCATGGCCACCGACCGCGCCACCCTTCCCAGCCCCGCCGCCACCCGTGGCTCCGGCCTGCCCGACTCGCTGACTCCGGACCGGATCGAGCAGCTGGCAACTCGAGTTGTGGCCGGAGTCGGCGCCGAGCGGGTCACCACGAAGGCCCCGTACACCGGGGCTCCGCTGGCCGACCTGCCGGTCTCCACCCCCGACGACGTGGAGGGCGCCTTCGCACGTGCCCGCATCGCGCAGAAGACCTGGGCCGCCACCTCGCTCAACGAGCGCAAGAAGATCATGCTGCGCTTCCACGACCTCGTCCTCGCGCGCCAGGACGAGGCGCTGGACTTGATGCAGGCCGAGAACGGCAAGACCCGCCGCGACGCGTACCTCGAAGTGCTGGACACCGCGATCACCTCCCGGTACTACGCACGCAGCGCCGCCACGTACCTGGAACCCAAGCGTCGCCGCGGCGCGATCCCGGTGCTGACCCACACCACCGAACTGCGCCACCCCAAGGGCGTCGTCACGGTCATCTCCCCGTGGAACTACCCGTTGAGCATGGCCGCCGGCGACGCCATCGCGGCGCTCATGGCGGGCAACGCCGTCGTCCAGAAGCCCGACACCCAGACCGCACTCACCGCACTGTGGGCCATGGGCCTGATGCACGAGGCAGGCTTGCCGGCCGGAGCGTGGCAGATGGTGGTCGGCCGGGGCAGTTCCATCGGCGGCGCGCTGATGGACAACGCCGACTACATGATGTTCACCGGCTCCACCGCCAGCGGGCGCAAGATCGCCCGCGACGCCGGCGAACGCCTCATCGGCGCATCCCTCGAACTCGGCGGCAAGAACGCCATGATCGTCCTGGACGACGCCGACATCGAGAAGGCCGCAGACGGCGCCATCGCCGCCTGCTTCCCCTCGGCCGGCCAACTCTGCATCTCCATCGAGCGGTTGTACGTGGCCGAGGAGATCCATGACCGGTTCGTCGCCGCGTTCGTCGCCCGCGCCAACAGGCTCAAGCTCGGCGGCGCCTACGACTACAGCTGTGACGTCGGCAGCCTCACCAACCAGGCCCAGCTGGACACCGTCACCGCACACGTGGACGACGCGGTGGCCAAGGGCGCGACGGTGCTCGCGGGCGGGAAGGCACGGCCGGACCTGGGTCCGCTGTTCCACGAGCCGACGATCCTCGCCGAGGTCAGTCCCGACATGACGCTGTACGACAACGAGACCTTCGGCCCCGTCGTCTCGATCTACCCCTACCGGGACGTCGAGGAAGCGATCGAACTGGCCAACGCCACGCCATACGGTCTGAACGCCAGCGTCTGGAGCCGCAACGGTGCCCGGGGCAGGGCCGTCGCCGCCCGTGTGCACGTCGGCACCGTCAACGTCAACGAGGCGTTCGCGGCCGCCTGGGGAAGCATCGACGCACCGATGGGCGGCATGGGCGACTCCGGCCTCGGCCGCCGCCACGGTGCCGACGGAATCCTCAAGTACATCGAGCCCCAGACCGTCGCCCACCAGCGCATCCAAGGGTTCACCCCGCCGGCCGGTATCGCGCCCGAGACCTGGGCCACCCTGCTGACCGGCGCGCTGAAAGTCCTCAAGGCAGCCGGAGTTCGCTGAAACGCCGAAGGCAGACGGCGCGGTTCCAGAGAACCGCGCCGTCAACACGGACCGGGCCGGGCAGCAGCTCCGCTGCCGGGCACCGTGACCTCCCCGGCCTGCGCCGATTCGCGCACCCTGCCCTGCGCCGTTACGAGGTCCGGCGCGCAGCGGCGGTGCCCTGTGCCGTGGGCAGCCAGGCGCGGTAGCGGCGCAGTGCCCGGCGCTGCTTGCGCTGTTCGGAGATCACGGCGAACGCCGGGTGCGTACCGGGCCGGGGATCGCGCCCCTTGGCGATACGGCGCAGCTGGTGCCGGACCAGCGCCATGCTCGCAGCAGAGGCGAGGGCCTTGTCCTTCCAGGTCACCGGCCGCAGCTGCCGATCGGCCTCGCGGCCCTCCTGCCAGCGCTCGGGCAGATCCGGGGTCACGGCGAGCGCGGTACCCATCCCGACCAGCGACACCCCGCTGGCCAGGACCGTCTCGGCGGTCTCGCGCCGGGTGATGCCCCCGGTGAGCATCAGCGGGAGCGGGCTGCCGCCGACCAGGTCCCTCGCCAGGTCCAGGAAGTACGCCTCGCGGGCCTGGGTCCGCGCATCCGTGGGGCGCCCGGTCATCGCGGGGCTCTCGTAACTGCCGCCGGAGAGTTCGACCAGGTCGACGGCGAGGGGTTCGAGCATGGCGATCACCTGCCGGGCGTCGTCCGCGTCGAAGCCGCGGCGCTGGAAGTCGGCGGAGTTGAGCTTCACGGCGACGGCGAAGGACGGGGACACGACCGCGCGGATGGCCCGGATGACGTCCAGCAGCATGCGGGCCCGGTTCTCCAGGGAACCTCCCCACCGGTCGGTGCGCTTGTTGACCAGGGGGGAGAGGAACTGCGACAGCAGATAGCCGTGCGCGGCGTGGACCTCCACGCCGTCGAACCCCGCCTGTTCGGCCCGCCGGGCGGTGAGCGCGTACCGGTTCACGGTGGCCTCGATCTGCTCGGGGGTCATCGCGACGGGGCGGCCGAAACGCTTGCTGTGCCTGCCCAGGTCGACGCCGACCGCGGACGGGCCCCATACGACGCCGGGCATGTCGGCCTGGATCTGGCGGCCGGGGTGGTTGATCTGCATCCATATCGCCCCGCCGCCGGCCCGGCCCGCCCTGGCCCACTCGGTGAACGGCTCCAGCGGCGCGGACTCGTCGAGCACCACGCCGGCGGGGCCGGTCAGGGCCTCGGCGTGGACCATGACGTTGCCGGTGATCAGCAGCCCGGTTCCGCCGGTGGCCCAGCGCCGGTACAGGGACAGCAGCTGCTCGTCGGGAAGCTGGCCGTCGCCGGCCATGTTCTCCTCCATGGCCGCTTTCGCGATGCGGTTTTTCAGCACCTGTCCTGAGCGCAGGGACAAGGGCGAGAACAGCTCGTTTGTCATCCTGGGGCACCTTTCGCATTCCAGTCGCCTATGATGTGTGCATCGTTTACATTAGATCGGCGATGTGAGCACCGCAAACATTGGGGAGTGTGACCTATGCCGCAGGCCAGTGGCTCGTACCACCACGGCGATCTGCGCGCGGCCTGCCTGAGTGCCGCACGGGACCTGCTCGAAGAGGACGGCGGTGCCGGACTCTCGCTGCGTGCGGTGGCGCGGCGGGCCGGCGTGTCGGCGACGGCGCCCTACCGCCACTTCCAGGACCGGGAGGCACTCGTCTCCGCGGTCGCGGCGGAGGGCTACCGCGAGCTCACCGGCTTCCTGGCCGCGGCCCACCCCGCACCCGCGACTCCTGACGACCTCGCCGCGGTTGCCGTCGCCTACGTGCGCTTCGCGATCGAACACCCGGCCCTGTTCCGGGCGATGTTCGCCGAGCCCTGCGACCCGGACAACGAGGAACGCGTCCTCGCGACCACCGTCATCACGGAATACGTCATCGGCATCGTGCGCCGCGCCTTCCCCGACAGCGAGCCGACGGACGCGCTGGCGACGGCGGTGTGGGCCCTCGTCCACGGCCTGGCGTTCCTGCACCTCGACGGCAAGCTCGACGCCTCCACCCCGGAGATCGTCGCCGACCAGGTCCGTGCCGCCGTCCACGCGATGCTCGTCGCCTCACCGACCGCCGCGCAGATGGCAGCCCGGTCGTCGGAGTGAGGGGGCGCTCGCGTTCCGGGCCGCCCCCGGCGTGGCGGGCCGGGGGCGCGCACGTTCAGTCCTTCGTCGCGGCGGAGGAGCCGGCGGGGGCGGCCTTGCGGAGTTCGGCGCGCCGGATCTTGCCGCTCTGGGTCTTGGGCAGGTCGGCGACGATGTGGATACGGCGCGGGGCCTTGTACGCGGCCAGGCGTTCGCGGGAGAAGGCGATCAGCTCCTGCGGTGTGGCCCCGCGTTCCAGCCTTCAGGGAGACGTAGGCGATGACCGTCTCCCCGCGGTAGTCGTCAGGATGTGGCGCTGCTGGTGGCGCAGAGCTGCAACACCGGCCTGACCCCGGTCATCGACCCGGAGAACAAGGCGCTGACCCGCTCGCGCCTGTCCCACGTCGACCAGAACTACCTGCGCGCCGACACCAGCGCCGCGGCGAACGCCGCGCTCATCACCGCCCAGTCCCGCATCGAGCTGGCCCAGATGTGGGGCGGCGGCCTGCTCGCCTCCGTCGACGGCCTGCGCTTCGTCGTCCCGGTCAAGAGCATCAACACCGGCCCCTCACCCAAGTACTACGGCTACAAACGCGGCGTGACCTGGCTCAACGCAGTCAATGACCAGGCCGCGGGGATCGGCGCGATGGTGGTACGCGGCACCCCGCGCGACAGCCTCTACACGCTGGACACGCTGTTGAACCTGGATGGCGGGGTGAAGCCGGAGATGGTCGCGACCGACAACGCCTCGTACTCGACATGGCCTTCGGCCTGTACAAGATGCTCGGCTTCCGCTTCGCCCCGCGCTTCCGCGACCTCTCGGCCCAGAGGTTCTGGCGGGCCGACCTGCCCGACGGTGAGGCACCGTCCGCCGGGTACGGGCCGCTGGAGGCCATTGCCTGCAATAAGGTGAACCTCAAGCGGATCGCCACGCACTGGCCGGACATGCTCCGGGTCGCCGGGTCGCCATCACGAACCAGGTCCGTGCCTATGACCTGCTGCGGATGTTCGGCCGCGAGGGCCACCCGACCCCGCTCGGCGCCGCGTTCGCCGAGTACGGGCGGATCGACAAGACCATGCACCTGCTGGCGCTGGTCGACCCGGTCGACGACACCTACCGTCGGCTGATGAACCGGCAGCTGACCGTGCAGGAGTCCCGCCACCGTCTGGCCCGCGCAACTGCCACGGCGGCCGGGGCCAGATCCGCCAGGCATACCGCGAGGGCCAGGAGGACCAGCTCGCCGCCCTCGGACTGGTCCTCAACGCCGTCGTCCTGTGGAACACCCGCTACCTGGACGCCGCCGTCGCCCAGCTCCGCGCCGAGGGCTACGACATCAAGGACGAGGACGTCGCCCGCCTCTTCCCGCTCAAGGACCGGCACATCAACTTCCTGGGCCGCTACCTGTTCAACATCAAGGCCAGCGGACCCGGTCAGGGACTGCGCCCCTTCCGTGACCCCGACCCCGACGCCGACGCCGACGACGGGGACGAGGGCTGACGGCCGGTGTTGCTGAGTCTGTGCTCTGTCGAAACCCGTCAGGGCTGAATGTTCTCCAGGTCCTCGAGGAGGCTGGGGTGCGTCGGCTGCCACCCGAGGGCGTTGCGGGTGTGCGTGCTGGATGCAGGCTGGTCCATGGCGAAGATCGGGCCGAACGGGCCGAATGTCTCCTCCGGCACCGCCTCGACCGGCAGGCCCAGCCGTCGGCCGACGACCGTAGCGATGTCACGCACCGCGTCACCCTCGTCGGCCACGGCGTGCCAGGCCGTCCCGGCCGGCGCCGATTCGAGGGCCAGGCGGAACAGGACCGCCGCGTCGAGGGCATGCACGGCCGGCCAGCGCTGGGTGCCGTCGCCCGGGTAGCCGGCCACTCCGGTGCGGCGCGCTGCATCGGTCAACAGGCCGGCGAATCCGCCCTGGCCCTCGTTGTGGACCGTGCGCGGCATGCGGACAGCCGTGGCGCGCACACCACGAGAGGCCAGTTCCAGCAGCGCGTTGACGGAACGGCCTCGACCGCCTACCGGTCCGTCGGTCGGCAGCGGATCGGTCTCGGTGGAGGAGCGGCCTGATACCCAGGGCGTGCCTGAGACCGTGACGATCGGACGGTCGCTGCCGATGAGTTCGTCGCCCAGGGCGGCGATGGCGGCGCTCTCCTGGGCGACGGCCTGTGCGAGCCCGTCCGGGTCGCTGTAGTCGCGGCTGAACGCCAGACTGATCACGCCGTCGGACTGCGCGGCACCGGCGCGCAGGACGTCGAGGTCCGCGATCTCTCCTCGCAACACCTTGGCACCAGCGTTCTCGAGGCGCTGCGCGGAGTCGTCCGAGCGGGCCAGGGCCAGAACGGTGTGGCCGTTGGCGAGTAGTTCGGCCACGACGGCGGAGCCGATGGTGCCGGTACCGCCAGTGATGAAGACGTGCATGAGCTCTCCCTGAAAGTGATGGGACCATTGTCCCATCACTTACCCTACATGGTGACGGGACAGGTGTCCCATCACCTATCCTGGCCTCATGGCTAGATGGCAACCAGGGGCGCCCCAGCGACTCGTCGTCGCGGCCGTCGACCTGTTCACCGAGCAGGGCTACGACGCCACCACGGTGACGCAGATCGCCGAGCGCGCCGGCGTCACCAAGAGCACCTTCTTCCGGCACTTCTCCGACAAGCGCGAGCTGCTGGTCGCCGGCCAGGAGACGCTGAGCAGGCTGCTCGCCGACGGCATCGCCGAGGCTCCCGCGAGCGCCAGCCCGCTCCAGGCGGTGGCAGCCGGTCTCGAGCGCGCATCGAGCGCCATGGGGGCGACGAACCGCGAACTCGGCCCCCGCATCAAAGCAGCCGTGGCAGCCAGCACCGAACTTCAGGAGCGCGACGCCCTCAAGAGCGTCGGTCTCGCGGCCGCCATGACAGCCGCGCTCATCGCCCGCGGTGTCCCCGACCCGACTGCGCATCTCGCGGGCGAGCTGGGAGTCCTCGCGTTCAAGCAGGGTTACGCCCAGTGGTCCGAGGCTGATCGTGACGACGCAGAAGGGCTCGCGCCATATGTACTGGCAGCCCTGGAAGACCTGCGCGCGGCAACTGCGTCGCTGGGCTGATCGATGCCACCTGGCTGTTCGCCGACCGGGCCCTGCCCGGCCTCGGTACTGGTGAGCTCGCCTATTCAACTGTCGCCAGTTCTCCGTGGAGCCCGCCTGGATGGTGACCGTAGGTAACCTCCAGCAGGGCATTGGCGTGCAACAACGGGGCGGCCTCCTGGAGATGCTGACGGATGGTCGCGATGTCCGGGAGTTGAAGGATCTGGAGCGTCAGCGGACCCAGCTCCAGGGCCGCCTCGACGCAGCAGCCACCGTGATCGCGGCCCTCCACCACGACAACGCGGGCCTACGCGAAGAACTCGCCGGGCGCGGAGCCATCGTCGCACTCGATGAACGACGCGCCTCCCGAGCGGAGACGATCGGCCCCCACTGAAGTATCGGCTTCTGCATCCGTCTCGGCCCGCTGGGCACGGCATTGCCTCTGCGATTGACCTGCGGCGGTCTGGAATGACCTGCGAGGACAGGGCCCTCTCTATGCCGTTTGTGGGACGACGCATACCCGAAGAGACAAGCACACCCAAGCGATGTCAGGGAGGCACCGCATGCACAGTCTCATCGAGTGGGCCGTCGAACGCCGATACACAGCTGTCCGCTACTTCCTCTGCGGCATCTGTTACGGCACGGGCACCACCGTGGTCAGCCTGATCGTCATCTGGCTCCGAGCACGCTACTGAATTCGAATGTCTCGACACTGGCTGACCATGCTCTCGGGCTCATCTCCCTGGGCCCGAGAGCATGGTCAGCCAGACCGTCGATCCTTGTCTCATGAGACACCGAAACGGTGGAGAACGTTTCCCCTTCGGGGAGGGAAACAGGCGACGGCAGCCGACCGGGGCTTGAGGGACGACCCCCGCAGGCACGGAGACGCGTCGGTATACTGATGGGCTCGCGTATTCGACTGTCGCTAGTTCTTCGAGAAGTTCGTCCGTCTGGTGACCTTGTGTGATCCCTGGAGCGAAGCTGAGCGGAGCGGTCAGCGTCCGCAACCGTGAGGCGAACAGTAGTCGTTCCCCTGGGGTGCGGCAGAGCAGGGCAAAAATGGATTGTGACGGTGAGTGGCTAGTCGGGCACTATGTGGGCATGGCTGTGGACCCTGAGAGTCCTGTGCGATATCTCCCTAATTCAGACTTAGCTGCATATGCGGCCTATGGGCTGGCTATGTTCACCGCCGCCACGTTGGAGCGCGGGTTGGTCAACGCGCTTGCGTGCCGCCGAATCGGCCTCGCCAAGCAGGAGAGGCGAGTACTTTCCACCGACCCATGGAATAAAGCGGCCAAAAGCGGCTTCCAGGACCTTGTTGGCAAGGTGACTCCTTGGTGCGGCCGCGATCCCGAGCTGCCCAATGACCTCACCAACGCGGTCAAGCGCCGCAACTACCTGGCCCACAGCTTCTGGTACGACAAGGAACCCGAAATGGAGGCCGAAGTGCCTCGGGGGCGCATGATTGCTGAACTCGCAGACGACATCGACAACTTTCACCTTCTCAACGCCCGAGTCGTGGCTGCCGTCATCAACCCCGGCTTGGAAGACCTCGGCGTCAGCGTCGAGGACTGAGGGAACCATGCGCGACAAGATGCTGGGGCGCCGGGGCTGGCACTCATGGGCTCGCGAAATCAACTCTCGCCGGTTGTTTTGGGTGCCCAGCCGACCGGTGACCTCCCGTGGTCTCCGGCGGCGTATAGGCTCCAGGTGCCGCCGGTCTCGTTGCGGAGGCGGCTGGTGGTCTGGTCGTGGTAGCCGAGAGCGTCCGCGACGACAGGTGCGGGCAGTTCGAGGAGTTGCTGGCGGATGGCGGCGCCGCGGGCGGCGGCGATCGGGATTCCGACCTCGTTCAGGAGCGAGGACAGGTGGTTGGGGCCGAGCGGCTGGCCGGTCCGGCGGCCGGGGAAGAGCCAGCGGGACGCCGGGTTGGTCGCGGTGTTCATGTTGCCGCGGTTCGCGATGTGCTCCAGCAGCAGGGCGGCGACCGGCGCCGGGACGGGCGAGGGTGGCTCACCGAGTCGTAGCAGCACGGCGTCGCCGTCGCGGATGACGTCGTCAAGGGTGAGCCGGACGACGCGGCTCAGCGGTTGTGCGTAGAGAAGAACGATGACTCCGGCGATGCGGAGTCGCATCGGTATCTCCCTGTCGATCAGAAGCCTGCCCAGGGCGGCGAGGCGTTCGTCTTCGCTCAGTGCGGGCCGACGGGCAATCTTCATCGTGGGGATGTTCAAGGAACGTCGGCAGTGCCGGCCCTGCATGGCCCAGTTGAGGAAGCCTCTCAGTCGGGTGCGGGCGTGCTCGGCGTTCTCGGCGAACCTGGCGTCAATGTCGACCTGGCCGCACGACGCGAGGGTGGTGTTCCGCCGGTCGAGCCATTGCAAGAAGGCGGTCGCGTACTTGATCTGTTCACCGGCGAAGCGGCGGATGCTGGGTGTGATGTGGCTCCGCTCGGCTCGGGCCCGTAGTCCCGGGAGGACGTGCCAGGTCGCGAAGAGCTTGATTGTCTTGGTGCGCTCGGGTTCGGCGATGTCGGCGAGATGGCCGGGGAGCCAGCGCTGGAAAGAACAGATGTTGCTTGTCGACCGCGGGCAGGACTCCGCAGGCCATGAGGAGTTCTTCCAGGTGGGAGGCTGCCCGCCAGGGCTGGAGTTCGTGGAACGCATCGTGGGTCAGCGGAATCTCGCCCAGGCCGAGTCGACGAAGCAGCTGCGAGGCGTTACCCAGCTGCCCGCGACGCATGTCCAGCCAGGCCAGTCCGCTTCCGGGCTTGTCCATCGTCACCAGCAGGTCCAACAGCGGGACCAGCGGGGGACGGACGCGGCCCGTGCCGTCGTCGAGGAGTGCGGTGAGCCGGTCGGTGAGCGTGCAGCGTTCGCAGAGCCGACCGCCAGGAGCTTGCCCTCGAAGCCGCAGCGTGAACAGTCGAAGGTCTGGGAGAGGCCGGCGCAGGTGGTGCAGATCGCGGCCCCGTCACCAGGACGGAGCCCAGGAAGGGCCCGGTCCTCGCCGCATCCCGGGCAGATCCCCCGTGTCCGGACAGCTCGGTCCGAACAGGTCCCGTCGGTGGCGTAGGGGCGGGTCATGCGTCGGGCAGGATGCGGGCCGCGCGGGGGCGGAGCTTCGCGACGTTCGAAGGCGGGGTGGGAAGGTCGCCGGTGGCGGTCTTGCGGACGCCGGCGTTCTCGGCGGTGGTGGCCACCAGGTCGGCCGGGGTGCACGACAGGATGTCGCAGAGCGCGGCCATGACCTGCAACGACAGGCGTCCAGGGGTGCCGGAGACCAGACGGTGCACCTGGGAGGCGGAGAGGTCGATGCCGCGTTCGCGCAACAGCGGCACCAGTTCGGTGGCCGTGAAGATCTGGTGCTGGGCCATGACCTCGCGCAGTCGCCAGGTGTAGCCGACCTTGCGTTTCATGCTTGCCTCCCGGTCTGGGTCTGGAGGGCGGCGGTGATGGTGGAGTCCAGACGCCGCCGCAGGGTGCGGGTGCGGAAGTCCGAGGACACACAGGTGTAGAGCGAGGCGGTGCTGGCGTGTTCGTGGCCGACTTGCTCCTGGACGAAGCGCGGGTCCCAGCCGTCCTCGATCAGGTGAGTGACGTAGGACCTGCGGAAGGAGTGAAAGTCGAGCCCGTCGTCCAGGCCGAGGGCTTTGCGGTAGGCGATGAAGCGGGAGTTGAGGCGCTGGCAGCCGATGCGCAGGCCCCGCTCGGAGGGCCAGGCTGCCGGGTTGTTGTCGGTGCCGAACAGCGGGTGGACCTCGGTGAACCACTCGTCCAGGACGTCCGGGGTCCAGTCGAAGACGGTCAGAACCCCGCGGCGTTTGGGCGGCGAGCCCTTCTTGGCCTTGCCGAACCGGACCTGGCAGCGGCCGTACTCGCCAAACTCGCCGCCGTGCGGGTTGCGGCCGAAGTCGGCGGCGTCGAGCATCCGAGTCTCGTTGCGCCGCGTCCCGAAGGCGTAGGCGGTCTTGAACAGCGTCGCGTCGCGGAAGGCGGGCAGCCAGCCCTTGCGGCTGAAGGCCCGGATGCGGGCGACCTCGTCGTCACAGTGCGCGAAGAAGGTGTGCAGCTCGGCCTTGGTCAACGCGCGCTTCTTGGCGTCCGCCTCGTTGTCTGGACGTGCACCGCGGTGTTCCACTCGTGCACCACCTGAACCGGGTGGGTCCCGAACCGCTCCTCACAGGTGGCCGTCCACTCATAGAGCGGATCGGTGATGAAGTGGCAGAACGCCCGCACGGCCTCCGAGTATGAGCGGATCGTGGAGCGCTTCAGGTCCCGCAGTGAACGCAGGTCCCCGAGCCATTCGTCGACCATCGCCTGCGTCCAGAGCCAGGGATAGGTGTTCACGTAGGCCGCGAACGCCTTGACCGTGTTCTCCCGGCCCTCGACTGCCGTTCGGGCCAGGTTCCGGGCGAGTTGCTGGTTGGCGAACCCAGTCAGCATCGCCGTGAAGACCTGTTCCTCGGGCCGCAGCAAGGCGACCCCGTCGACCAGGTGCAGCCCGGCCGCCCCCGGTATCGACCCGTTGAACCCCACCGATTCACCACCCTCCGTGACTCGCATCAGATGCGAGAAAACCGCATCCTATGCGAGTCGCCGACGGAGTCCCAGGTCAACCCCCTACGTAGACCGCGATGAGGTCCGAGACACGGGTATCGTCACTGCCTGAGGCCACGCTCAAGCCCGCAGGTCCGCAGCACGATTGCCCTGCTTCTCCGGGAGATTCGCCGACTGTCGCGAGTTCGCATCCGATGCAATTGGCGGCGGTTGGAGTATCGGAACCGGTTTGGCGGTAGAGAGCCAGCAGTCAGGGGACCTCGATCACGAGGGGGTTGACGCGGTTCTCGTACTCGCGCCGGGCCTTGCGCTGGGCCGGTACCGCCTGGACGCCCTGGCCGCCGTCGAGCGGCTGGCAGCGAGCGAGGAGCCCCCGGTGCACGGCGGGGACGGCCGTGACGCGCAGGGTGCAGCCCTGGCCCCGCCGTACGGCGACGCCTTGGTCGAGCGCGGCGCGCTCGGCATCGTCCAGGTCGGCCGCGCGGAGGAAGTCGGCGGCCTTGCCCGGCATGTCCAGGGTGACCGGCAGCTCCAGGACCGGGGCGTCCGCGTGCTCAATGGCGGTGTGGTCGGGCATGAGGTCGGCGACGGCCGTGCGGATCGCGCCGCGGCTGACGCCGTGGTCGCGTGCGAGGGCGGCGATGGAGCGGTTCTCCAGATACGCGGTGCGCACAGCGTTGGTCTTGTCGGCCGGGGCGGCGGGGCGGCGGCCGCCCTTGCTGCCCTGGGCTTCGGGGTGCCGGTAAGAACGCTGTCACCAACCACAAACGGCGAACCTGGTCCAGGGCATCTCTCGGTGGAGTGTCGTCGTTGCAGAGGCTGTGCAGTGGATTGGCCGGGCCTTACGCTCGCGGTGACGACTTGGGGTGAAGAAGGGTCTCGGAATGCTTGATCAGGCATTAATCGCGTTGGCCGCGTCGGGAGGCACGGCGCTGGCGGGAGCGGCGGGGACGGACGCGTGGACGGGGCTGCGGCAGGCGGTGGCGCGCTGGTTCGGCCGGGGTGATGCGCAGCGTGAGCAGGCCGAGCTGGATCGTTTGGACCAGACCGCGGCCAGTGTGCAGGTCACCGACCCGGCGGAGGCGGAGCGGGCACGTAACCGACAGGAGGCCGTCTGGCAGACCCGTATCGAGACCCTGCTGGAGAGCCTGGACGCTGCCCAGCGGGAGCAGGCGGCCAAGCAGTTGCGCAGTCTGCTCACACAATATGCCCCGCAGTCCGGCGTGGTCGCGGGGCCGGGCGGGCTGGCCGCGAGCACGGTAGGCATCCACGCCGATCGAGGCTCGATCGCGGGCGGTGTGATCCACGGAGGGGCGCAGATCGGCTCCCCTCCTCTGCCGGATTCGCCCCAGGGCTGAGCGGACCGGCCAGCACAAGCCCACCCGGAATTTCGCACCGCCCCGGCGCAGACGGTGCCAGGGCCATCACCGCGACCGGCGGCGGCATCGCCGCCAACACCGTCACCGGGGGCATCCACCAGTACCGGCATGCCGCGCCCCGCGAGCCCGCCGTGTGGCCGCACCAGGTCGGCGTCATCCCCTCCCGGGCCCAGTCCTTCCAGCACCGCGCTGAGGCGGACCGGCTGCTGTCTCTTATACCCATCTCCGAGCCCACGAGACACTCGCTAATCTCGTATGCCGTCTTTTGCTTGAAAAAAAAAAAAAACAACATCACATTATTTGATGAAGGCTTGCTTGATTCTATAGCAACGAT
>NZ_JAEEAP010000729.1 GCF_016103465.1 Streptomyces sabulosicollis | reverse complement strand
CCCCCTCACCGTCCCCCGCCCCCGCAGGTGAGTGCAAGGTTTCGTCCGCGTCACCTGCCGCCACAGCCCGGTAATCCGCCGTCCCTACCGTCGGGCAGCGACACCGAGAACTGTGGAGGCGTGATGACTGCCCCGACCACCACCGCCGCGCGCAAGGGGGGCCGCTGGATCGAGCAGTGGGACCCGGAGGACGAGACGTTCTGGAGGGAGAAGGGGGAGCGGATCGCCGCCCGGAACCTGGTCTTCTCCATCCTCTCCGAGCACATCGGGTTCTCGATCTGGAGCCTGTGGTCGGTGATGGTGCTGTTCATGGGGCCGGAGTACGGCGTCGACGCGGCCGGGAAGTTCTTCCTGGTGGCCATGCCCACGCTGGTCGGCGGGATCCTTCGGGTCCCGTACACCTTCGCCGTCGCCCGGTTCGGCGGGCGCAACTGGACGATCATCAGCGCGGGGATGCTGCTCGTGCCCGCGGTCGCCGCCGCCGTGGTGATGGAGCCGGGGACCTCGTACACCACCTTCATGGTGATCGCGGCGCTCACCGGGGTCGGGGGCGGCAACTTCGCCTCGTCCATGACCAACATCAACTCCTTTTACCCGCTGCGCAGGAAGGGCTGGGCGCTCGGGCTCAACGCGGGCGGCGGCAACATCGGCGTGCCCGTGATCCAGCTGGTCGGTCTGCTGGTGATCGGCACCGCCGGGGCGGCCCATCCGCGGCTCGTGCTCGCCGTCTACCTCCCCCTGATCGTCGTCGCGGCGGCGCTCTCCGCGCTGTTCATGGACAACCTGGCGCCGGTGCGCAACGACGCCGGGGCGGCCAGGGAGGCGGCGCGGGACGCCCACACCTGGATCATGTCGCTGCTCTACATCGGCACCTTCGGCTCGTTCATCGGCTACAGCTTCGCCTTCGGCCTGGTGCTGCAGAACCAGTTCGACCGCACCCCGCTGCAGGCCGCCTCGCTCACCTTCATCGGCCCGCTGCTCGGGTCGCTCATCCGCCCCGTCGGCGGGCGGCTCGCCGACGCCCACGGCGGCGCGAAGATCACACTGTGGAACTTCGCCGCCATGGCCGCCGCGACCGTCGTGGTCGTCTACGCCTCCGCGCAGAAGTCCCTGCCCGTCTTCCTCGCGGGCTTCATCGCCCTGTTCGTCCTCAGCGGGCTCGGCAACGGCTCCACCTTCAAGATGATCCCCGGCATCTTCCAGGCGAAGGCCGTCGCCCGCGGCCTGGCCGGCGAGGAGGCCGCGGCCTACGGCCGGCGGCTGTCGGGCGCGGCGATGGGGCTGATCGGAGCGGTCGGCGCGCTCGGCGGGCTCGGGATCAACCTCGCCTTCCGGGAGTCGTTCGCGGGCGCCCACTCCGGCACCCCCGCCTTCGTCTCCTTCCTCGGCTTCTACGCCGTGTGCTCCGCGGTCACCTGGGCCGTATACCTCCGTGGCGCCCGCCCGGCCCCGGCGTCCGCCGCCCAGGCGGGTGCGCATGATCCGCGGTCGGAGCGGCAACCCGCGTACGCGGACGTCTGAGCGGGCGCCGGGCACGGGACCGCCGGGCACGGACCTCCGAGGCGCCGAGGGGTGGGCCCCCGGGCGGCGCCGGGCGGGCGCCCCGGTGGCTCGGGGCGTACGGTCGGCCGGGGAAGCCCCCGGCCGACCAGCCCGTTACACCTGGGAAACCTCCGTGAACCGCCACGGACACGGGACGGCGACAGGATGCGGAACCGAAGGCACCCATACGCGAGCGAATCGGGAGACCGGGAGATCGGGACGAGAGCCATGCACCGAGAACAGACCGGAGCCGCGGGCGACGAGCCGCCCGTCGGCCCGCTCGCCGGATTCACCGTGGGGGTCACCGCCGCGCGCCGCGCGGATGAGCTCGGCGCCCTGCTGCGGCGCCGCGGGGCGGAGGTGATGCACGCGCCCGCGCTGCGGATCGTGCCGCTGGCCGACGACTCCGAACTTCTCGCGGCCACCAAGCAGTTGATCGACAGCGCGCCGGATGTCGTGGTCGCCACCACCGCCATCGGCTTCCGCGGCTGGATCGAGGCCGCCGACGGCTGGGGCCTGGGCGACGCCCTGCTCGACCGGCTGCGCGGGGTGCGGCTGCTGGCCCGCGGACCCAAGGTGCGCGGGGCGATCCGGGCCGCCGGGCTCACCGAGGAGTGGTACCCGGCCTCCGAGTCGATGGCCGAGGTGCTCGAGCGGCTGCTGGAGGAGGGCGTCGAGGGGCACCGCATCGCCGTCCAGCTGCACGGCGAGCCGCTGCCCGGCTTCGTCGAGTCGCTGCGCGCCGGGGGAGCGGAGGTGGTGGGGGTGCCGGTCTACCGCTGGATGCCGCCGGAGGACATCGGGCCGGTGGACCGGCTGCTGGACGCGACGGTCGCCCGTGCCCTGGACGCCGTCACCTTCACCAGCGCGCCCGCCGCCGCGAGCCTGCTGGACCGGGCGGAGCGGCGCGGGATGCGCGCGGAGCTGGTGGACGCGCTGCGCCATGATGTGCTGCCCGCGTGCGTGGGGCCGGTCACCGCACTGCCGCTGGAGGCCCACGACATCCCCACCTCCCAGCCCGAACGGTTCCGGCTCGGGCCGCTCGTGCAGCTGCTGACCGCGGAACTCCCGGGCCGGGTGCGGCCGTTGCCGGTCGCCGGGCGGCGGCTGGAGATCCGCGGCCATGCGGTGGTCGTCGACGGGGAGCTGCGCACCGTGCCGCCCGCCGGGATGGCGCTGCTGCGGGCCCTGGCCCGCCGTCCCGGATGGGTCGTGGCCCGGTCGGAGCTGCTGCGGTCGTTGCCGGGGGCGGGGCGGGACGAGCATGCGGTGGAGACGGCGATGGCTCGGCTGCGGACGGCTCTTGGCTCGCCGAAGCTCATCCAGACGGTGGTCAAGCGTGGGTATCGGCTGGCGCTTGATCCGTCGGCCGACACGAAGTACGCGGGCCCGTAGCTGTTCTGTTGCCGGGGTTCCGTCCCGGGCCCGGCGGGGTTCCGCCCCGGGTCCCGCTGGGGTTCCGCCCCGGGTCCCGCTGGGGTTCCGCCCCGGGCCCCGCGGCGAGCCGGGCTGGCTCAAGCGCCGGAGGCTCTCCCTTATACACATCTGACGCTGCCGCC
>NZ_JAEEAP010000728.1 GCF_016103465.1 Streptomyces sabulosicollis | reverse complement strand
AGATGGGTATAAGAGACAGCCTTACGGTTCGCGGCGGCCGCCTCGTGCTCGGCCACCAGCCGCGCGCCGCGCTCCAGGACGTCGTCGGGGAGGTGGACCGCTCCGGCCGCGGCGGCGACCAGGTCGACGCGGGCGCCGAGGTCGGCCGCGAAGGCGTCGAGGCGGGCGCGGTCCTCGGGCGAGCGCATGTCCACCAGGGCGACCACCACATAGTGGTCGCGGGGGAAGCGGCGGTGGAGGGCGGCAATGGTGTTGAGGACCGTACGGCCCGTGGAGAACTCGTCGTCCACGAGGACCAGGGGCCCCGTCGAGGCCAGGAACCCGGGGTCCTCGGGGAGCAGCAGATGGGAGGTGGCGTGGCTGTGCTCCTCCTCGAAGCCGCCCACCGTGGCGACGCCCGGGACCGGGCGGCGGGTGGAGTGGAGGTACGGGGCGAGGGCGAGCCCGTCGGCGACGCTGTGGCCGAGGCCGGTGGCGGTCTCCGCGTACCCGAGCACCACCGCGCGCGCCGCCGCCTCATCGCCCAGCAGCTCGCGCACCCGGCGGCCGAGCCGCACGCCCGCGCCGTGGACGGTGGCGGGGCGCTGCGGGACGTGTTTGCCGAGCACGTTGGAGACCAGCAGATGCGCCCGCTTGGGGTTGCGCCGCAGCGCGAGCCCCAGCAGTGCGCGCAGCTCCGAGCCGCCGTCGCCGTTCCCGCCGCTGACGCCGTGCCCGCCGCCGTCGCCATGTCCGCCGCTGACGCCGTTCCGGTCGCCATCGCTGACGCCATTCCGGCCGCCATCGCTGTCGCCAGCCCCGGCCCCGGCCCCGGTCCCGGCCAGCCGTACTCCCAGCCGGTCCGCGACCCACTGTCCCGACCACACGTTGCCCACGCTCACGCCGCCCTGCGCCTCGTTTCCGTCGTCCCTCGTCCACGGACCCGTCCCGGGCCCGGTTCGCCCTACGTCCGCAGGCTCGCCGCCAGCAGCTCCACGAAGCTCACACCCTCCCGGGCCACCCCGAAGACCTCCGCGCGCCGCAGGGTCCGCTCGGCCCAGGCACGGTGCGGCTTCACCTCGTTCATTTTGTTGGTGTACGAGGAACGCAGTACACCGCCCCCGCAGCGCTGCGGCTCGAGGATGTCCACCGCGTCGCTGAACTCCTCGTGGCTGACGACGGAGAGCGCGTGCACCGGGGCCACATGGGTGGGGTGGATGCAGGTCTTGCCCTGGAGACCGTTGGCCCGGTCCAGTTCGATCTCCCGCAGCAGCCCGTCCATGTGGTGCTCGATCAGCGCGGTGCGCAGGGACTCGGCGCGGCCGCTGCTGAAGGGGCTGATCCGCAGCTGCGGCTTGAACATCCGCTCATGGGGTTTGAAGTACTCCCACACCGGCCCGGTGATCGTGAAGCCCGTGCCATCGGCCCGGCCCAGCATGTTCACCACGTCGGCGATCACGGACGCGATCATCTGGACGTCGTACGCGGTCATGTCCGGCGCCCTGCGCAGCCCGTACGCCGAGCACAGATCGGTGACCCCGAGGCGCAGCGCCAGCACCCGCTCCCGGTACTTGTCGACGATCCGGCTGATGCCGCTCAGGGACTCGGTGCGCGTTTCGCGGTGCATCAGCTCGGGCGATTCGAGGACCGGCATCGCGAACAGCCGCCGTCCGCCCAACGCCTCGGTCACCTGGGCGGTTTCGGCCGACATCAGCGCCTCGAGAAAGGCCCCGCCACGCTCCTCGGTGAACTTCGGCAGTACGAATCCGGACAGCAGCCGCACGCCCGCTCCGAGCCGGGAGACGAGATCGACGATCTGCTCGGGGGTGCGGACCCGGATGAAGATCAGCGGCAGCGAGGGGCCGGAGCCGCGCCCGGACAGCTCCGCGAGCTGCCGTACGAGGTTCTCCTCCGCGCCCGGCACCTCGGCGTCGTCGATGGAGTCCTCCAGGCACAGCACCATGGAGACCACGCCGCGACCTGCCTGTTTGACGATGTCCTCGGCGAGCCGGGGCCGGGTCGCCGGGCAGTACAGGGTGGCGCCGAGGGCGACGGCCAGCGTCCCGGCGGGCGAGTCGACGCTGAATTCACCGGGCTCCCGGTGGAAGAGGTTCGCCCGCGCCTCGACCGGCAGATGTTCGAAATGCCGCATACAACTCCCCGCACTGCCAGGACGCCGCCTCGGTCACGCTGACCCGCGGTTGGCCGATAATCGTACGTGCGGCCATGGGTCAAAAGTTCCCCAAGGGCGTGAAAATCACGTAACCCATGTGCGTCCGCGTGGTGTCCGGCATGCCCGCCCTGCCGCCCCGTACCACCTCCGTACCGCCGCCCGCCGCGTACCCTGCGTTGTCCCCGCACCCCCCGGGAAGGCAGGATTGCCGCCATGACGCAGGCGATGCTGAAGGGATCGAACATCCCGCTGGAGGCCACGGCCATACGCGCGGTGCTGCGCTGGACCCCCGGCACGGACGTACCCGACGTCGACGCCTCGGCGCTGCTGCTGGGGCCGGACGACCGGGTGCGCTCGGACGAGGACTTCGTCTTCTACAACCAGCCGCGGCACCCCTCGGGTCTGGTCCGGCATCTGCCCAAGAAGCCGAACCAGGACGCGCTGACGGACACCATCGAGGCCGGGCTGACCGGACTGGATCCGGAAGTGCGCCGGGTGGTGATCGCCGCGTCCGCCGACGGCGGCGCCTTCGGGCAGGTACGGGATCTGAGCCTGCTGCTGTACGACGCCTCGCCCGGTGCGCCGGACGACGCGGACGCCGAGCCGATCGCGATCTTCGCGGTGCTGCCGGACACCGGCAAGGAGACCGCGCTGATCTGCGGCGAGGTCTACCGGCGCGGCGACGGCTGGAAGTTCCGGGCCCTGGGGCAGGGCTATGAGACGGGGCTGGTCGGGCTGGCCACGCAGTACGGGATCTCGGTGGAGGACGGCGAGGGCGGCTCGGAGGACGACGCCGCGGCCGAGCCGGAGGCCACCGCCGCTCCCGAGCCCTCGGCCCCCGAAGCCCCGGCCCCCGCT
>NZ_JAEEAP010000727.1 GCF_016103465.1 Streptomyces sabulosicollis | reverse complement strand
GCGGCGGACAGTGCAGATGGGCGGTGCAGCGGGGGTCCGCGGGTTCGGCGGCGCCGTGGGCGAGGGCGCGGACGAGGCTGCGCAGCGCGGGGTGGGGCCCCTCCCCCTCCTCGGGGATGAGCGGCCGGGCCGCACCGCGTATCCGCCGGGCCACCGCGGCCGGTCCCCCCGCCGGGAGGGGCCCACCGCGGTCGGCGGCGCCGTGGGCGAGGGCGTCGAGGACGGTGTTCACCATCGGGCGGAGCACGCCCGGTCCGCCCTGGCCCCCGGCGAGGAGGCGGGCGGTTCCGGATGCGGGCACGGGCATGGGTGTGCCCCTCGGGGGTGTCTGAGCGGCGGTCAGGGCTGCCTAAAGTACTTCGCGCACCGCCGGTCCGATCCGGGGTCGGGGCCAAGTGCACCCGTACGTGGTACGGCCCGGCCCCGCGGATTGATCGGCGGGGCCGGGCCGTCGGGCGTCACCGCCCCGTCCGGACCTGAGCCGCTACTCGATGTGGCCCGTCTGCGGGTCCACCTGGGCGAGGAAGTCCCGTGCGGACTCCTCCAGTTCCCGCTCGCTCAGGGAGCCGGCTCCGTGCACATGGGTGGTGAAGCCGTATCCGGGGTTGGGCCCGGTCAGCCAGGTGAAGTCGTACGTCCCGGGTTCGCCGGGCCGTTCGGCGACGTCGAACCCCTCTCCGTCGACCCGCAGCGTCCACCGGCGCGTTTCTCGGTCCATGCCCCTCAGTCTGCCCCGCGCCGGGACGGGGCGAGGCCGCGGAGCCCGTCGCTGAGCCGGGAGGGGAGGCCGGTAGCGGCGCCCGCCGCCATCTAACGGCGCTAGCTGTGGTGTCGACGATAGCGATACCTTCGGCAGGATGTCTAGCGTCGCTAGAATGTCGTCATGTCCGCCATCAAAGAGCGCCGTGAACGTGAACGTGCCCAACGTCATCAGCTGATCATCACGGCCGCCCGCGAACTCGCCGAGGCCGAAGGCTGGGAGGCGGTGACGACGCGCAGGCTCGCTGAGCGCGTCGAGTACAGCCAGCCCGTGCTCTACAGCCACTTCAGCGGCAAGGACGCCATCGTGCGCGCCGTCTCGATCGACGGCTTCGGCGAACTCGCCGCCCATCTGCGCCGCGCCCGACTGGCCGACCCCGGGCCACGGCGGGCCCTGCACGCCGTCTGCCGCGCCTACCTGGAGTTCGCCACCGAGCGGCCCGCCCTCTACCAGGCCATGTTCGTCATGCCGACCGACGTGAAGTTCGCGCACGCCGAGACGCCGCCCCCGCTGCGCGCCTGCTTCGACGAATTCGTCAGCTGCTTCCGCCCGGACAACGCGCGGCGGGAACTGTTCGCCGAAGTCATCTGGAGCGCGTTGCACGGCATAGCAGTCCTGTCGGACAGCGGCCGTATCCCCCCGGACAGTCAGGGGGAGCGCCTCGACTTCCTCATCGCCCGGCTCGCCGACACCCCGGGCTGACCGGCCCCACGCCGGCGCCGGACGGCAGCGGGGCGACGGGGCGCGGACGACGGGGCGCGGGGCGAACGGGCGCCCCGCCGTCCGCGTCAGCGGGGGTTACTCGCCCTGCTTCTCCCGTACGCTCAGGGCGCGCCGCAGGTCGTCGATCTGGTCGGCGAGGCGGCGGCGGAGGGCGGGCACGGCGTCGGGGGACGCGAGGCACTCCTCGCCCAGGCGCAGGGTTTCGGCGTCCACGGTGCTCGGGAAGCCGAAGCGGGCGACGGTGTCGGCGATGGCGGGGCCGCGGCGGGCGCCGAGCGCGACGGCGGCCGGGAAGTAGCGCGGCACGTAGTCGGCGAGGACGTCGTGGTGCTCGGGCTGCCAGAAGCCCGAGACGGTCGCGGTGACCAGGTAGTTGGAGAGCTCGTTCCCCTGGCCGTCAGCGTCCTGGCCGTTCTCCCCGTCCCCGAAGAGGGTCTGCCACGCGGCCTCCTTCGCGGCGGCGTCCGGCAGGGCGGCCCGGCAGCGGGCGGCGCCCTCCTGCCCCGTGGCGCTGGAGTCGCGGGCGAGTTCGGCGTCGATGTCGGCGGTGCCGACGGCGCCGAGGACGGCGAGGCGGCCGAGGATCTGCCAGCGCAGCTCGGGGTCGAGCGCGGGGCCGCCGGGGACGGTGTCGCCGTCGAGCCAGTCGCTGAGCTCGGCGGGGGCGGTGGCGCTGCCGATGAACGTGCGGACGGCGGCGAGCCGCAGCCCGTCCCCCGAGCCGTCCTCGGTGCGGCGCAGCAGGTCGCGGCAGGTGGCGCTGATGGTGGCCAGGGCGGCGGGGCGCCGGTCCGCGGGGAGGTAGCGGTCGGCGATCTGGGTGCGGGCGAAGGCGAGGACGCCCTGGACGATCGCTATGTCGGTCTCGTGCGGCAGATGGGCGCGGGCGGCCTCGAGGTAGTCGGTGGCCGGGAGGTCGCCGTCGCGCACCATGTCGCGGGCGGCGTTCCAGACCACGGCGCGGCTGACGGCGTCGGGGAGGCCGGACAGGGAGCGGTGGACGGCCTTCCAGGAGCCGGGGTCGAGCCGGATCTTGGTGTAGGTGAGGTCGCCGTCGTTGAGCAGCAGCAGATCGGGGCGGGGCCCGGTGAAGGAGAGGCTGAGGCCGGGCTCGGCGCCGTCGAGCTCGGTCTCGACGCGCTCGCGCAGCACCAGTTGGTGCGGGGCGGCGGGCGCGTGGTCGTACAGGCCGATGGCGATGCGGTGCGGGCGCCTGGTGGGGGCGTCGCCGTCCGGACCGCTGCCCCGGTGGTGGATCTCGGCGTTCCACCGGCCGCCGCCCGCCGTGACGACGGGGGCGAGGGTGTCGACACCGGTGGTGCGCAGCCAGCGGTCGGCCCAGGCGTGGACGTCGCGCCCGGAGGAGCGGGCGAGGGAGTCGATGAAGTCGTCGAGGGTGGCGTTGCCGAAGCGGTGCCGGGTGAAGTGGTCGTTGATGCCGTCGAGGAAGGTCTTCTCGCCGAGCCAGGTGACGAGCTGGCGCAGCGCGGAGGCGCCCTTGGCGTACGAGATGCCGTCGAAGTTGAGGCGGGCGGCGGCGGTGTCGGGGACCCTGGCTCTTATACACATCTCCGAGCCCACGAGACACTCGCTAAACTCGTGTGCCGTCTTCTGCTTGAAAAAAAAAAAATCA
>NZ_JAEEAP010000726.1 GCF_016103465.1 Streptomyces sabulosicollis | reverse complement strand
ACACCCCTCCCCACCTACCCCTTCCAACACCAGCACTACTGGCTCACGCCGTCCGAGGTGCCGGAAGCGGTGGCCGACGGTGTGTTCTGGGACGCCGTGGAAAGGGGCGACCTGTCGTCCCTCGCCGATTCGCTCGGCGTCGAGGAGAAGGTGCTGGAGCCCGTTCTGCCGGGGCTGACGTCGTGGCGGCGGCGCAATCAGGACCAGTCGACCGTGGACAGCTGGTCGTACCGCATCGCGTGGGATCCGGTGGCGGCCGGGGAGTCGCCGGTGCTGCCGGGAACGTGGCTGGTGGCCGTCCCCTCACCGCAGGCGGGCGACGCCGCGGTGACGGGCGTGGTCGCCGCGCTGGCCGAGCACGGCGCCGACCCCGTGGTGGTCGAGGTGGATACCGTGGAGCGGGCGGAGCTGGCCGCGCGCCTGCGGGAGCGGATGTCCGACTCCGCTGACGAGTACGCCGGAGTGGTGTCCCTGCTGGCGTGGGACGAGCGGATCTGCGAACCGGGCACCCTCTCCCGGGGTGTGGCGGCCACGGTGGCGCTGATACAGGCCCTGGAGGAGATCGGGCTCGCCGCTCCCCTGTGGTGCCTGACCCGTGGCGCGGTCGCCGTGCGCGAGCCCTCCGAGGTGACCAGCGAGTTCCAGCCGCTGGTCTGGGGGATGGGTGTGGTGCAGGGGCTGGATCAGCCGTCCACCTGGGGCGGGATCGTGGATCTGCCGCCGACGCCGGACGGTACCGCCCTCGCGCGGCTGTGCTCGGTCCTCGCCGGAGTGGACGCGGAGGACCAGGTCGCGGTGCGCGCGTCGGGGGCGTTCGCCCGGCGGATGCGGCGCGAACCGGTGACCTCGGCACCGGTGTGGCAGCCACGGGACACGGTGCTGATCACCGGCGGCACCGGTGGGCTCGGTTCGTACGTGGCCCGCTGGGCCGCGAGCCACGGCGCCCGGCATGTGGTGCTGCTCAGCCGTCAGGGTGCGCAGGCGCCGGGCGCGGCGGAGCTGGAGGCCGAGCTGACCGCGCTGGGCGCGGACGTCACCGTCGCGGCCTGTGATGTGACCGACCGGGAGCAGCTCGCCGCCGTACTGGCGGAGCTCCCGGACGGCGCGCCACTGTCGGCCGTGGTCCACGCCGCGGGGCTGGCGCTGCCGGAGAAGCCGCTGTCGAAGATGACGCTCGCCGAGTTCGCCGATATCGGCCGGGCGAAGATCTCCGGGGCGCGCCACCTCGACGACCTGCTGGGGGAACGGGAGTTGGATGCCTTCGTCCTCTTCTCGTCCGGTGCGGCGGCCTGGGGCAGCGGTGGCCAGAGCGCCTACGCCGCCGGCAACGCCTACCTCGACGGGCTGGCACAGCGCCGCCGCGCCCGCGGGCTGGCGGCCACGTCGGTGGCGTGGGGCGCCTGGGGCGGTGGCCTCGGCACGATCGACGAGATGATGGGGGCGCAGTGGCGCCGCACGGGTCTGATGACCATGGACCCCCGGCTGGCGGCGCTGGCGTTGGCGCACACCGTGGGCAGCGGCACCGTCCACGGTGTGGTGGCCGACATCGACTGGGAACGGTTCGCCCCCGGCTACACCATGGCCCGGTTCCGGCCGCTGTTGCGGGGACTGCCCGACGTCATCGACCTGCTGACCGAGGACGTACCCGAGGACGGCGCGGGACAGACAGAGCTGATCGCACGGCTGGCCGGGCTGAGCCCCGAGGACCAGGAGCGGCTGCTCACCGAGCTGGTGCGGGCCGAGGCCGCGGCCGTGCTCGGGCACGCGAACGCCGACGCCACCGGGGACCGTCCGTTCAGCGAGATCGGATTCGACTCGCTGACCGCGGTGGAGCTGCGCAACCGCCTCAACGCCGCCACGGGGCTGCGGCTGCCCGCCACGATGGTGTTCGACCACCCGAGGCCCAGTGTGCTGGCCCGCCGTATCCGCGCCGAACTCGGCCAGACCGACACCTCGTCGGTGGACTCGGTCCTGGCCGAGCTGGAACGGCTGGAGGCCAGTCTGGTGGCACTGCCGAAGGAGAAGATCGAACGCGCCCGGATCACCTCACGGCTCCAGCGGATGACCACCAAGGTCGCGGAGATCGAGGCGGTCGGCGCGAACGGCGAAACCGTCACCGAACGACTCGGCACGGCGAGCGCCGACGATGTGTTCGCCTTCATCGACCAGGAATTCGGCGTGGACTGATTCCCCGTCTCGTCTCCGCTCACCGATTTCACCCACGAGGCTCTTGGCGAGGTTCAGATGGCGAATGACGAAAAGCTCCTCAACTACCTCAAGCGGGTTACCGCCGATCTGCACCAGACGCGGGAGCGGTTGCGCAAGGCCGAGGCGGCGACGGAGGAGCCGATCGCCATCGTCGGCATGGGCTGCCGCTACCCGGGCGGCGTGACCAGCCCTGACGGGCTGTGGGACCTGGTGGCCGACGGCCGGGACGCGATCGGCGGGTTCCCGGAGGACCGGGGCTGGGACCTGGAGAACCTCTTCGACACCGACCCGGACGCCGTCGGCACCTCCTATGTGCACGAGGGCGGCTTCCTCACCGACGCCGCGGAGTTCGACGCCGAGTTCTTCGGCATCTCCCCACGGGAGGCGCTGGCCACCGACCCCCAACAGCGGCTGCTGCTGGAGACCGCGTGGGAAACCTTCGAGAACGCCGGAATCGACCCGACATCGCTGCGGGACAGCGACGTCGGCGTGTTCACCGGCGTCGCCAACGGCGACTACGCGCTGACCGTGGACCAGGTGCCGGAGGGATTCGAGGGGTATCTGGGCATCGGTGGCGCGGGCAGCATCGCCTCCGGCCGCATCTCGTACTCGCTCGGCCTGCTGGGCCCGGCGGTCAGTCTGGACACCGGCTGCTCCTCGTCGCTCGTGGCGATGCACCTGGCCAGTTACGCCCTCCGGTCCGGGGAGTGCTCCATGGCGCTCGCCGGTGGCGTGATGGTGATGGCCACCCCCGGTGGCTTCGTCGGATTCTCCCGGCAGCGGGGGCTGGCACGCGACGGCCGCTGCAAGTCCTTCGCGGAGGGCGCGGACGGCACCAACTGGTCCGAGGGTGTGGGCCTCGTGCTGCTGGAGCGGCTGTCGGACGCCCGTCGGAACGGACACCCGGTGCTCGCCGTCATC
>NZ_JAEEAP010000725.1 GCF_016103465.1 Streptomyces sabulosicollis | reverse complement strand
CCCCAGAACGCCCGGCGCCGCCCTTCAGCCGGGCCTGCTACGGCTCCGCTGCCCGATCCCCCCGCGCGGGCAAGCGGAGCCGTAGCGCGTCCAGGGGCTGTCACAGGCGCCCGATCCCCATTGCCCACGCCCTGGAGCCTGAGCCCGACCAGCAGGAGGCGCGATGATGCGCGAGATCGACACCGATGTGTGCGTGGTCGGGGGCGGCCCGGCCGGTCTGGTGCTGGCACTGCTGATGCTGCGGTCGGGGGCTCGGGTGACCGTGGTGGAGTGCGCCCGCGCGCATCAGCGCGTGGTCCGCGGCGAAATACTCCAGCCCGGCGCGATGGAGATGTTGGCCGCGCTCGACGTGCTCGCCGGCGCACGCGCCCGCGGCGCCCACGAGCACCACCGGTTCCTGGTGATCGAGGGCGAGCGGGTGCTGCTGGAGGCCGACTACCGGCTGCTTCCGGCCCCGTACGACCACCTGTTGAGCGTTCCGCGCTCCCATCTGCTGGACGAGCTCCTCGCCCGCTGCCGCCGCTCGCCCGGCTTCCGCTATCTGCCCGGACGGCGGGCCGGGGCGCTGCTGCGGCGGGAGGGGCGGATCGCCGGGGTCGTCGCCGAGGGCCCGCCGGGCCGCTGTGCCGTGCGGGCCCGGGTCGTGGTCGGCGCGGACGGCCGGTTCTCACGGATCCGGCGGCTGGCGGGCATCGGGGCGGGCCGCGCCGACGCGTTCGCCCAGGATGTGCTGTGGTGCACCCTTACGGCGCCTCCGGGGGAGCCGCCGGTCCGCGATGTGCGGGTGTTCCGCACCGGCGGCGGCCCGGTGCTGGTCTACGGCTCCTGGCCGAACCGGATCCAGATCGGCTGGACCCTGCCGCACCGGCGCTACGGCCATATCGCAGCCCTCGGCCTCGACCACGTCAAGGAGCGGCTGGTGCGTGCCGTGCCGCGGTACGCCGCGCTGATCCGCGATCAGGTCCGCACCCCGGCCGACCTCGGTGTGCTCGATGTCTTCTCCGCGCGTGCCGAGCGCTGGGTGGCCGACGGGCTGGTGCTGATCGGCGACGCCGCCCACACCCACGGCCCGATCGGCGCCCAGGGGATCAACCTCGCGGTGCAGGACGCGGTGGTGCTGCACCCCCTGCTGTCCCGTGCCCTGGCCGAGGGCGACACCAGCGCCGAGCGGCTGGCGGAGTTCGAACGGCGGCGCGGGCCCGATATCGCGGCGGTGATGCGGATGCAGACCCTGCAGAACCGGGCGATCCTCTCGCGGGGCGCGTTCACCACCCGGATGCGCCCCCGCCTCGCGCGGGCGCTGCGCCGTACGCCGCTCTACCGCAAGATTCTCCAGCGCATGGCCTACGGCAACCCCTCGATCCGGGTCGCCGACGCCGGGGTGTGCGGCCGGACATGACCGCCTCAAGCGCCATGGCTGGAAACCACTCCCACGCCGACTTCTCGCCACCCCGGCGTTGGCGCCATGCCCCGTACGGCCTAGGTTGAGGCCATGCACACTGTCGTGATCCTGGCGCTGGAACAGGTCATCGCCTTTGATCTGGCCACCCCGATCGAGGTGTTCACCCGTACCCGGCTGCCCGACGGCCGGGAGCCCTACCGGGTCCGGGTCTGTGCCCCCGCCCCCAGCGTCGACGCCGGGTTGTTCGCCCTCCGGGCTCCGTACGGGCTCGAGGCGCTCGCCGAGGCCGACACCATCGTCGTGCCCGGCCGCGCCGACGCCCTGCTCCCGGTCCCCGACGAGGTGGTCGAGGCGCTGCTGGACGCGGCCGGGCGGGGCACCCGTATCGCCTCCATCTGCTCCGGGGCCTTCATCCTCGCCGCCACCGGGCTGCTCGACGGGCTCCGCGCCACCACCCACTGGCTCGGCGGCGCGCTGCTCGCCGAGCTCCATCCGAAGATCCAGGTCGACCCCGATGTGCTCTATGTGGACAACGGCCAGTTCCTCACCTCGGCGGGCGCCGCGGCCGGGCTCGATCTGTGTCTGCACATCATCCGGCGCGACCATGGATCCGCCGTGGCCGCCGACGCCGCCCGGCTGTCCGTGATGCCCCTGGAACGGGAGGGCGGACAGGCCCAGTTCATCGTCCACGACCAGCCGCCCGTGCCGCGTGGATCGCTGTTCGAGCCCCTGCTGCGGTGGATGGAGGACAACGCCGGACGGGACCTCACCCTCGACGAGATCGCCGCCCACGCCGACATGAGCACCCGCACCCTCAACCGCCGCTTCCGTGAGCACACCGGGACCACCCCGCTGCAGTGGCTGCACCGCGCCCGGATCCGCCAGGCGCAGTATCTGCTGGAGGCCACCACCCACCCCGTCGAGCGCATCGCCGCCCAGGTGGGGTTCGGCTCGCCCACCTCCTTCCGGGACCGCTTCAAGCGCGTCGTCGGCACCAGTCCGCACAGCTATCGCTCCGCCTTCCAGCGGAACGCCGGATAGCCGCCGAGCGAGGCCCCGTACGGGGTCGGGCGCGGGTCGAGGCGGGCTCGAGTCACGGCGGCGACCATGGCCTTCTCAGTGGGAACGACCGCGAGGAGCGCCCATGTTGGACCTCGGCCTGGAGGGGCGCACGGTCCTGGTCACCGGGGCCACCGGCGCCATCGGCAGCGCCGCCGCACGCGCCTTCGCGGAGCAGGGCGCCCGGGTCGCGCTCGCCTTCCGGCACCGCCGCGAGGCCGCCGAGGCGCTGGCCGCCGAGCTGTCAGGGCCGGACCGGGGCCGGGCCTTCGCCGTGCCGTACGCCCTGGACGACGCCGCGTCGCCGCGTTGGGTCGTGGCCGCCGTGGAGGAGCACTGGGGCGGGCTGGACGTGCTGGTGGCGGCCGCCCGGCGAAGGGGCCCGCGGCGTGAGCCGCACGCCCGGTTCGAGGACGTCCCGGAGGAGCACTGGCGGCCGCTCGTCGCCGACGCCTTCGCGCCCGCGATCCGCACCGTGCAGTGGGCGGTGGCAGGGATGCGGAAGCGCGGCTGGGGCCGGATCGCGCTGGTGGCCCCGCCGCGGGCGCCGGAGGGCGATCCGGGCGGGGAGTTCCACGCGGTGGCGCGGGCCGGGCTGCGAGGTCTGGTCCGCGGTCTGACGGGCGAGGTGGGCGGGGACGGAGTGCTGGTCAACGCCGTGTGCCCCGGGCCCACCC
>NZ_JAEEAP010000724.1 GCF_016103465.1 Streptomyces sabulosicollis | reverse complement strand
AAATTGCCGTTGCCGGGGAGCTGGCGGACCAGTTTGTGTTTGTCCAAGAAGAAGACGGCATACGAGATGAGCGAGTGTCTCGTGGGCTCTGAGATGTGGATAAGGGACAGGTAGACGATCGAGAGCTTCCGGAACGAGAGCTTCTCCGCCGGGACCGCGAGCCGCATCTCCGGGAACCGCCGTATGAGCGCCGGGTAGGCGGCCCGGAGTTCCATTTTGGCCAGTTCGGCGCCGATGCAGCGGTGGATGCCGTATCCGAAGGCCAGATGCGAGGGGGCCTGCCGGTGCGGATCGACCCGCTCCATGTCCGGCCCCAGCTTCTCGTCCCGGTTGGCCCCGCTCAGTGAGCACAGCACCAGATCACCGGCGGATATCCGGGTGCCCGCTATCTCCATGTCCTCGCGGGCGAACCGCGGGAAGGCCACCTGCACCACGGTGAGATAGCGCAGCAACTCCTCCACGAACGGGTCCACGACATCGTCGTGATCTCGTATCGCGGCGAACTGCTCGGGCGCCTGGAGCAGCACCAGCGTGCCGAGCGCCAGCATGCTCGCGGTCGTCTCCAGACCGCCGGTCAGCACCCCGTCGGCGAGCCCGGCCAGCTCCTGGTCGTCGAGCTCGTCGCCGTGCTCCTTCACCAGCATGCCGAGCAGCCCGTCGCCGGGCGTCTCACGCTGCTTCCGCACGATTCCGTGCAGATAGGAGAGGGAGTCCGACATCGCGCCGAAGGAGGCGTTCGCCCCGCCGAAGAGGTCGAACCGCGCCGTGCTGTGGCGCTGGAAGTCGTCGCGGTCCTCGTACGGCACACCGAGCAGCTCGCAGATGACCAGTGCGGGAATGGGAAGCGCGAACGCCTCCACGAGGTCCACCGGGCCCTCGGCCGCGGCCATTTCGTCGAGGCGCTCCTCCACGATGGAGTGGATGCGCGGGGTGAGCCTGCTGAGCCGCCGCATGGTGAATTCGGGCGTCAGCAGGCGTCGCAGTCTCGTATGCGTCGGTGGATCGCTGAAACCGAGACCTCCCGGATTCTGCTGCGGGGCGACGCCGATGTTCCGCTCCGCGAGGTTGGTGAAATCGGAGCTGAACCCCTTCGCCTTTCCGAGCACCGCCTTGGTCTCGTCATATCCGGTGACAAGCCAAGCATTGATCCCGAAAGGCAACCATATCTTGCTGATGGGTTCTTTTGCCCTGGTTCGGGACAGATCGGCAATGGGGTCGAGGCCGTCGCGCCTCAGCGGTGCCAGTGTGGCGTCCGGGAGGAACGACATCTTGGACAAGTCGAAGCCGTTCTTCTGAATTCTCGAAAAGTACTTGCGGCCCAGCCAGGCGACGATGTTTGAGCGGAGATTCGACATGGCGCAATACTGCCCTGCCGCGGCCGGGCGGCCGTGCCCCGATGCCGGACGCGTCCCGGTGTGATGCGCCACAACGGGTGTGCTCCCTCCCCGGGCGGGCACTCGGGCGAGCACACCGGTGGGTATCAACGCGCCGGTGGGCGGCAAGGTGGCGCGGGCCGCGAAATCAGAGGAAGGTGTAGATATCGGGCATGAAGCGCGAGCGATGACGGCTGCCTGCGGGACGTGTGTGGCGTCCCCGGGGATACGAGTGAGGTGAGCGGCCTTGCGGGAGAAGTTCCGTGCTGTCCAGGGCGCGCCCTGCTGGGTGAGTCTCATGGCAGCGGATCTGGACCGCGCGCACCACTTCTACGGAGAGCTCTTCGGCTGGGGCTTCCGGCCCACCCGGCAGGGTCACGGCCGTTACACCATCGCGTACACCGAGGGCGGCGTACCGACCGTCGGCATCGGCGCCTCGTCGCCGTCGGCGGGGGTGAGTCTGCCGGTCACCTGGACCACGTACTTCGCGGCGGACAGCGCGGACGAGGTGGCCTCGCGCGTCCAGGAGCGCGGTGGCACGGTCGCGGTCGGACCGCTGGAGTTCGGCAGCGGCCGGGTGGCCTGGGCGGCCGACCCGGACGGGGCCAACTTCGGCATCTGGGAGGGCGATCTGACATCCGCCTGGTGGGGCGAGCGCAGACCGGGCGCACCCGTATGGCTGGAGCTGCGCACCCGTGACGCCTTCGAGGCGGCGCTCTTCTACGGTCAGGTCTTCGGCTGGGACACCCAGGGGCGGGAGCGCTGCGACGTCCGCTTCGAACACGACCGGGTGGTCCTCCATATCGACGGTAAGGCGGTCGCGGGACTGCGCGGCGGCGCCATCGAGGCGGCCCCGGACCCGAACGTCCGGCCCCGCTGGCGGGTCTACTTCTGCGTGAAGGACGTCGACGAGGTCGCCAAACGCGCCGCGGAGCTCGGTGGCGGCGTGATCTCCCTGCCGACCGACACCCCCTATGGGCGCATCGCCGCGCTGCGCGACCCGGAGGGCGGGATCTTCAGCGTGGCGTCCGTGCGGAAAGGACCCGCGGACGGGGAATCCTGACGGTCGGCGCTGACGGGGATCCTGACGGTCGGCGCTGACCGGGATTTTGACGGTCGAGGCTGAGGAGGGGAGGGCCGGGCCCTCGACGGCCGCAGGCGGTGGCGCCTACGATCAGGAGTACGGCATCGCGTGTCGGTCACCGGCTGGGTGAGGCATGGAGGTGCCCGTGAGATTGCCTTACGGAGGCATTCCACAGTGTCTGTCGAGTTGAATCACACGATCGTCCATTCTCTGGACAACCACGAATCCGCGGAATTCCTGGCGAATATTCTCGGTCTTGAGGTGGGAGAGGAATGGGGCCCGTTCGTCCCGGTGGAGACCAGTAACGGTGTCACCCTGGACTTCGCCACCATTCCCGGCGAGTCGATCGTCATGCAGCATTACGCGTTCCTCATTTCGGACGAGGAATTCGACGCGGCCTTCGAGCGGATCCGGCAGCAGGGGGTCACCTACTACGCCGATCCCCATCTGAAGCAGCCGGGCGAGATCAATCACCATCACGGCGGGCGCGGGCTGTACTTCATGGATCCGGCCGGTCATGGCATGGAGATCATCACTCGCCCGTACGGCAACGAGGAGTAGTCCGGGGAGGCCCTGAACAGGGGGCCTGAGGATCTGGACCACGAGTGGGCCGGGGCGCCGTACGCCCCGGCCCACCCGCTCGGTCTCCGCTTCCCCCTTCAGCCCGGCGCTTCCCCCTCAGCCCCGC
>NZ_JAEEAP010000723.1 GCF_016103465.1 Streptomyces sabulosicollis | reverse complement strand
GCCTCGGGGCGGGCCGCGGCGGGGGAGGCGGCCGCGGTGAGTAACCCGCCGACGAGCGCCAGCGCGGCCATGAGCGCGCCGACCGGTCTTCTGCCGTTGCTGCGCACGGGAACTTCCTCTCCGGACGTGGGGGTAGTGAGGCGTGAGGGTCATGCGGGCGAGGGTATTTGGGAGCGCTCCCATGCGTGCGTCATCCGATGCTAGCGGCCGGATGGCCGTGCGAGAAGGGTGACGTCAAGGGGTCCTCAAGGCGCGTGGGGCTTGGGCGCCCCGGATTCGCGGTAAGCATTGCCGGGCGCCCAGAAGGGCCCCATCATCAGCGGGAGTTGCCACCACATCGGGCTCGCTGCCGCAGGGCGCACGACGCCCGGCGCACGACGCCCGGCGCACGACGCCCGGCATGGGCCGCCCGGCCACCGCTGGGTGGCGCCCCCGGACACCATGCTCTCCCGGGGCCGGCGGGGGACGGTCTCCCGGCCCTTCGGGCCCCGACCGGTGGCGGCGGGCTTGAGTTGACGGCACGACCGAGGCGAGGAGTCGGGTTTCATGGGTCGGATCACACGCAGAAGTCTCACGGTGGCGGCCGCCGGAGCCCTGGCCGCCACCGTCACGGCGGGGGACGCGCTGGCGGACGCGCGGGGCGGCGGGCACCGGCCCGAGTTCCGCGGGATGTGGCTGGCCACCGTCGCCAACCGGGACTGGCCGTCCAGGCCGGGTCTCCCCGCTGACCAGCAGCGGGCCGAACTGCTGAGTTTCCTCGACACCGCCGTGAGCCGCCGGCTCAACGCGGTGGTCTTCCAGGTGCGGCCGACGGCGGACGCCCTGTGGCCCTCACCGTACGAGCCGTGGGCGGAGTGCCTCACCGGGGTGCAGGGCGAGGACCCGGGCTGGGACCCGCTGGGCACCGCCGTGCGCGAGGCGCACCGGCGCGGTCTGGAGCTGCACGCCTGGTTCAACCCGTACCGGATCGCCCAACACACCGACCCCGCACGGCTGGTCCCCACCCATCCGGCCCGAGTGCACCCCGAGTGGGTCGTGCCGTACGGCGGGAAGCTCTACTACAACCCCGGGCTGCCCGAGGTCCGCCGCTTCGTCCAGGACGCCATGCTGGACGCGGTCGCGCGCTATGACATCGACGCCGTCCACTGGGACGACTACTTCTACCCGTATCCGGTGGCCGGTCAGGTCTTCGACGACGACGCGGCGTACGAGCGCTACGGCGCGGGCTTCCCGGACCGCGCGGCCTGGCGGCGGAACAACATCGACCGCCTGGTGTACGAGACGGCCGTGCGCGTCAAACGCCGGGGGCGGCGGGTGCGGTTCGGCATCAGCCCCTTCGGTGTCTGGCGCAACCAGGCCACCGACCCGCTGGGCTCCGCCACCACGGCGGGGGTGCAGACCTACGACGACCTCTACGCGGACACCCGTGGCTGGGTGCGGCGGGGGTGGCTGGACTACGTCGTCCCGCAGGTCTACTGGAACATCGGCTTCACCGCCGCCGACTACGCGGTGCTCGTCCCCTGGTGGGCGGAGGCGGTCCGGGGCACCGGGGTGAACCTCTACATCGGCGAGGCGCTCTACAAGGCGGGCGATCCGGCGCAGCCCGCGCCCTGGCAGGACCCGGCGGAGCTGTCCCGGCACCTCACCTTCGACCGGGGCTTCCCCCAGGTGCGCGGCAATGTGTACTTCTCGGCGAAGGAAGTGGCCGCCGACCGCAACGGCGCCATGGCGCGTGTGGTCGCCGACCACTATCCGTACCGCGTCCGCCCGCCCCGCTGACCCGGGCCCGTGAGGGCGGCTATCGCTGCCCGGGTCCGGCGGCCAGGTGGCGGACGACCGAGTCGGGCCCGGGGGAGAACAGGCACTCGTGCCCGTCGTCCTCGTAACGCACGCGGTAGGGCGGTTCCCCGTTATCCCCGAGCACTTCGATGATCTCCGCTACACGATCGTGAATTCCGACGACCCTGCCGTGCACCAGCAGCTTGTCGCCTACGGTCGCCTCCATATGCGTGACCTCCCGTCCGCTGGAGGGCAATGCGGTCTGCTGAGGACAATGCGATCCCTGAGGCCAGTCTATGGCCGGTTGTCCTGGTTTGCTCCTGCCGGGGGGTGATTCCGGTCCACCGCACCGGGGATCCGGTCGGCCCCTTCGCGGGTCGGCTCGATGGTCTCGGGCTCCCCCGCGCGGACCGGGCCGGAGGCCCGCACCGCTCGCGCCGGGACCCGGGCCCGCTGTGTCACCCCGATGCACACCAGCACCGCGAGGGCGGCGACCGGGGCGGCGGGGGTGAGGGTCTCGCCCAGCAGCAGTACCGACCACACCAGGGTGAGCAGCGGCTGGGCCAGTTGGAGCTGACTGGCCCTGGCCACCCCGATGGCGGCCATCCCCCGGTACCAGACCACCAGGCCCACGAACTGCGAACCGGCCGCCAGCCACAGCAGCCCGGCCACCGCGCGGCCACCGAGGTGGACGTCCTCGCCCAGCAGCGCGAGCACCGCACCCGGCACCGACAGCGGCAGACAGCCCACCAGCGCCCAGCCGATCACCTGCCAGCCCGGCATGTGGCCGGCCAGCCGGCCGCCCTCGGTGTAGCCCGCCGCGCACACCAGCAGCGCCCCGAACAGATACAGATCGCCGGTGGTGAGCGCGCCGCCGCTCTGCTGCACCGCGAAGGCGATCACGACCGCCGCCCCGGCCAGCGCCGCCGCCCAGAACAGCCGTGAGGGCCGCACTCCGGTGCGTACGGCCGAGAGGGCGGCGGTGGTGAGCGGCAGCAGGCCGACCACCACCGCCGCGTGCGCGGTGGTGGAGGTCTGCAGGGCGAGCGTGGTCAGCAGCGGGAAGCCCACGACGACCCCGGCCGCGACGACCAGCAGCCCCGGCCAGTGGCGGCGGTCCGGCACCGGGACCCGCAGGGCGGCCAGTGCCCCGCCCGCGATCAGCGCGGCCAGCACCACCCGGCAGGTGGTCACCGACCAGGGGCCGAGGCCGGTGAGCGCCCAGGCGGTGGCGGGGAAGGTGAGGGAGAAGGCGGCCACGCCGAGCGCGGCGAGCAGGGTGCCGGTGCGGAGGGCGAACGGTGTCGGGAGCGCCGTCGCCGCCCGGGCGTCGCCCCGGCCCGGGGCGGGGGCACCGGGCGGGACCGGGC
>NZ_JAEEAP010000722.1 GCF_016103465.1 Streptomyces sabulosicollis | reverse complement strand
TTGAGAACTGCACAGTGGACGCGAGCATCTGTGGCCAAGTTTTTAAGGGCGCACGGTGGATGCCTTGGCACCAGGAACCGATGAAGGACGTGGGAGGCCGCGATAGGCCCCGGGGAGCTGTCAACCGAGCTGTGATCCGGGGGTGTCCGAATGGGGAAACCCGGCAGTCGTCATGGGCTGTCACCCGCTGCTGAACACATAGGCAGTGTGGAGGGAACGCGGGGAAGTGAAACATCTCAGTACCCGCAGGAAGAGAAAACAACCGTGATTCCGGGAGTAGTGGCGAGCGAAACTGGATGAGGCTAAACCGTATGTGTGTGATACCCGGCAGGGGTTGCGCATGCGGGGTTGTGGGAGTGTGCTGGATCGGTCTGCCGGCCGGTCGGAGAGTCAGAAACCGTATGGATAGGCGAAGGGCATGCGAAAGGCCCGGCGTAGAGGGTAAGACCCCCGTAGCTGAAATCTGTGCGGCTCTCTTGTGTATTTCCCAAGTAGCACGGGGCCCGAGAAATCCCGTGTGAATCTGGCGGGACCACCCGCTAAGCCTAAATATTCCCTGGTGACCGATAGCGGATAGTACCGTGAGGGAATGGTGAAAAGTACCGCGGGAGCGGAGTGAAATAGTACCTGAAACCGTGTGCCTACAAGCCGTGGGAGCGTCGCCGTGTTCTTCGGAGCACGGTCGTGACTGCGTGCCTTTTGAAGAATGAGCCTGCGAGTTTGCGGTGTGTTGCGAGGTTAACCCGTGTGGGGAAGCCGTAGCGAAAGCGAGTCCGAATAGGGCGGTTGAGTAGCACGCTCAAGACCCGAAGCGGAGTGATCTAGCCATGGGCAGGTTGAAGCGGAGGTAAGACTTCGTGGAGGACCGAACCCACCAGGGTTGAAAACCTGGGGGATGACCTGTGGTTAGGGGTGAAAGGCCAATCAAACTCCGTGATAGCTGGTTCTCCCCGAAATGCATTTAGGTGCAGCGTCGTGTGTTTCTTGCCGGAGGTAGAGCACTGGATAGGCGATGGGCCCTACCGGGTTACTGACCTTAGCCAAACTCCGAATGCCGGTAAGTGAGAGCGCGGCAGTGAGACTGTGGGGGATAAGCTCCATGGTCGAGAGGGAAACAGCCCAGAGCATCGACTAAGGCCCCTAAGCGTACGCTAAGTGGGAAAGGATGTGGAGTCGCAGAGACAACCAGGAGGTTGGCTTAGAAGCAGCCATCCTTGAAAGAGTGCGTAATAGCTCACTGGTCAAGTGATTCCGCGCCGACAATGTAGCGGGGCTCAAGCGTACCGCCGAAGTCGTGTCATTGCAGCATTTACCTCTAACGGGGGCTGTGATGGGTAGGGGAGCGTCGTGTGCCGGGTGAAGCAGCCGTGTAAGCGAGTTGTGGATGGTTCACGAGTGAGAATGCAGGCATGAGTAGCGATACACACGTGAGAAACGTGTGCGCCGATTGACTAAGGGTTCCTGGGTCAAGCTGATCTGCCCAGGGTAAGTCGGGACCTAAGGCGAGGCCGACAGGCGTAGTCGATGGACAACCGGTTGATATTCCGGTACCCGCTTTGAAACGCCCAGTATCGAATCCTCTGATGCTAAGGCCGTGAAGCCGCCCTGGATCCTTCGGGTGAAGGGGAGTGGTGGAGCCGCTGACCCAAGGTGGTAGTAGGTAAGTGATGGGGTGACGCAGGAAGGTAGTCCAGCCCGGGCGGTGGTTGTCCCGGGGTAAGGGTGTAGGGCGCAAGGTAGGCAAATCCGCCTTGCATGTGTCTGAGACCTGATGCCGAGCCGATTGTGGCGAAGTGGATGATCCTATGCTGTCGAGAAAAGCCTCTAGCGAGTTTCATGGCGGCCCGTACCCTAAACCGACTCAGGTGGTCAGGTAGAGAATACCGAGGCGTTCGGGTGAACTATGGTTAAGGAACTCGGCAAAATGCCCCCGTAACTTCGGGAGAAGGGGGGCCATTGCTGGTGATGGGACTTAGCTCCTTGAGCTGGTGGTGGCCGCAGAGACCAGCGAGAAGCGACTGTTTACTAAAAACACAGGTCCGTGCGAAGCCGTAAGGCGATGTATACGGACTGACGCCTGCCCGGTGCTGGAACGTTAAGGGGACCGGTTAGTGGGGTTTCGGCTCCGCGAAGCTGAGAACTTAAGCGCCAGTAAACGGCGGTGGTAACTATAACCATCCTAAGGTAGCGAAATTCCTTGTCGGGTAAGTTCCGACCTGCACGAATGGCGTAACGACTTCTCGACTGTCTCAACCATAGGCCCGGTGAAATTGCATTACGAGTAAAGATGCTCGTTTCGCGCAGCAGGACGGAAAGACCCCGGGACCTTTACTACAGCTTGATATTGGTGTTCGGTTCGGCTTGTGTAGGATAGGTGGGAGACTGTGAAGCGCTGACGCCAGTTAGTGTGGAGTCGTTGTTGAAATACCACTCTGGTCGTGCTGGATGTCTAACCTGGGTCCGTGATCCGGATCAGGGACAGTGTCTGGTGGGTAGTTTAACTGGGGCGGTTGCCTCCTAAAGGGTAACGGAGGCGCCCAAAGGTTCCCTCAGCCTGGTTGGCAATCAGGTGTTGAGTGTAAGTGCACAAGGGAGCTTGACTGTGAGACCGACGGGTCGAGCAGGGACGAAAGTCGGGACTAGTGATCCGGCGGTGGCTTGTGGAAGCGCCGTCGCTCAACGGATAAAAGGTACCCCGGGGATAACAGGCTGATCTTCCCCAAGAGTCCATATCGACGGGATGGTTTGGCACCTCGATGTCGGCTCGTCGCATCCTGGGGCTGGAGTCGGTCCCAAGGGTTGGGCTGTTCGCCCATTAAAGCGGTACGCGAGCTGGGTTTAGAACGTCGTGAGACAGTTCGGTCCCTATCCGCTGTGCGCGTAGGAGTCTTGAGAAGGGCTGTCCCTAGTACGAGAGGACCGGGACGGACGAACCTCTGGTGTGCCAGTTGTTCTGCCAAGGGCATGGCTGGTTGGCTACGTTCGGGAGGGATAACCGCTGAAAGCATCTAAGCGGGAAGCCTGCTTCGAGATGAGGGCTCCCACCCACTTGATGGGTTAAGGCTCCCAGTAGACGACTGGGTTGATAGGCCAGATATGGAAGCCGGGTGACCGGTGGAGTTGACTGGTACTAATAGGCCGAGGGCTTGTCCTCAG
>NZ_JAEEAP010000721.1 GCF_016103465.1 Streptomyces sabulosicollis | reverse complement strand
CGCCCGTCCCCTCGCCGTCCCCCGACCCGTTCGCGCCCGCGTGCACGGCGCGCAGCACACCGCCGCGCCGGGCGGCGGCGTCGAAGGCGAACCGCAGCGCCTCCTCGTCCGGCCGCCGCAGGGACACCCCGACGGTCACATCGGCGGTCAGCGGGCGGTCGTCGGCGTGCACCATGATCACCGGCCGTTCCCCGTGCGCCAGGACCTGGCGGCCGGTCGATCCGAGGAGGAAGCCGCCGGGGGTGCCGCGGCCGCGTGAGCCCAGCACCAGCATCTCGGCGTCCCGGGCCGCGTCCAGCAGGGCGGGCACGGTCTCGCGCGGCACCAGCTCGGCCGAGACCCGCAGCCCCGGGTGGGCGTCGCGCAACTCGCCCACCAGGTCGGTCAGCAGCCGCTGCGACCAGTAGTTCTGGTCGTCCTCGTGGGGGAGGGCCGGGGCCGGGGGCGACGGCGGGTTCCAGGCGTGGACCAGACGCAGCCGCAGATCGCGCAGCAGCGCCTCGCGCGCCGCCCAGTGCGCCGCCGGCGGGCTCTCGGCGAAATCGTCGACGCCGACGGTGATGGGTGCTCCCATGCGCATCGCCTCCGGTTCACGTCTCCCGGGCCACCAGCGGACGGGCGGCCTCGCCGAGCGCGATCTTGATCGCGCCGGTGTCGGCCGCGCGGGCGAAGACGTCGTACGCCTCCTCCATCTGGTCCAGCTCGAACAGATGGGTGATCAGCGTGGACGCGGGCAGCCGCCCGGCGGCCAGCAGGGAGAGCAGGGTGGGGATGGAGTAGGTGTCGACCAGCCCGGTGGTGATCGTCACGTTCTTGATCCACAGCTCTTCGAGGTGCAGCGTCGCGGGCCGGGCGTGCACACCGACGTTGGCGATCCGGCCGCCCGGCCGCACCATCCGGGTGCAGCTCTCGAAGGCCCGCGGGCTCCCCACGGCCTCGATGACCACATCGGCGCCGAGCCCCTCGGTGAGATCGTCGACCAGCCGCTCCGGGCCCTCGGCGGAATCCGCCACCGCGTCGGCGCCGACCCGCTTGGCGGCGTCCAGCCGGGCCGCGTCCGGATCGACGGCGATGATCCGGCCGGGCGAGAAGAACTGCGCCGTGGCGATCGAGGCCAGCCCGACGGGCCCGGCGCCCACCACCGCGACCGTATCGCCCGGCCCCACCCGGCCGTTGAGGACGCCCACCTCGTACGCGGTGGGGAAGACATCCGCCAGCAGCACGGCGTCATGGCCCTCGGCCACCCCCGTCAGCGGATGCGTGGACAGATCCGCGAAGGGCACCCGCACGTACTCGGCCTGGGTGCCGTCGACCGTACGGCCCAGGACCCAGCCCCCGCCGCCGCGGCACTGTCCGTAGCCGCGCTCCCGGCAGAAGCGGCAGTGGCCGCAGGCCGAGATGCAGGAGATCAGCACCCGGTCGCCGGGCCGGATCCCACGGACGTCGGCACCGGTCTCGACGACCTCGCCGACCCCCTCGTGGCCGAGCACCCGGCCGGGGTCGACGTCCGGCGCCTCACCGCGGAGGATGTGCAGATCGGTACCGCAGATGGTCGTGGTGTCGATCCGGACGATCGCGTCGGTGGCGGCCTCGAGTTCGGGGTCGGGCACCTCCTGCCAGGAGGACCGCTCCGGCCCGTGGAAGACGAGTGCTTTCATGGCCGTTTCCCTTTCCTCCGGTTTCCTCCGATTGCCTTGGGTTGCCTGGGGCCGTCGTGGGTTGTCTTGGGTCGTTGTGGGTCGTCGTGGGTTGTCTTGGGTGCTTCCGGCCGCCTCGGGTTCCGCCGCCGTGCTCCGCCGCCTGGTCACCTGCCCGGGCGCCGGGCAGGTCTCAGCGCTGGGGCACGACCGCGACCGGGCAGGCGGCGTGGTGCGCCACGGCCTGGGTGACCGGCCCCAGCCGGGGGCCGAACCCCACCCGGCGCGGACCGCGGCCCACGACCATCAGCGCCGTCCCCGCCGCGGCGGCCACCAGCCGCCGGGCCGGACTGTCCGAGGCGACCTCCTCGAACACCCGCACCTCGGGAAGCTTGTCCCGCCACGGCGCCAGCACCTCGCCCAGCGTGTGCTCCGCCTCCTTGCGCGCGTCGCTCAGCCCCACGTCCACCACCCAGGGGGCGTCGCCCCGGATGGCGGGGACCCGGTTGGCGTAGACGGCCCGCAGCACACCGTCGCGCCGGGTCGCGGCGTCGAAGGCGAACTCCAGGATGTCGTCGCACGGCTCACGCGGCTCCACCCCGACCACCACATCGCCGTGCCGTTCCTCGTGGCCGTCCGCCCGCACCAGGACCACGGGGGTCACCGAGCGCGCGGCGAGCTCCAGGCCGACGGAGCCGAGGAAGAAACCGGCCACCGCGCCGATCGAGCGGGACCCCACCACCAGCAGCTGGGCCCGCTCCGCCTCGGCCAGCAGAACGGGCGCGGGCAGGCCGGGGATCTGGTCGGTGAGGATCGTCATCTCCGGGTGGTCGGCGTCCAGCTCGGCGCGCGCCGAGCGCAGGGCGCGCTCGGACCAGTACTGCCAGGCCGCCTCCCGGCCCGGTGTCAGATCCTTCTGCTCGGGTCCCGGCCACGCGTTCACCAGCCGCAGCGGTGCCTCGCGCGAACGGGCCTCATGGGCCGCCCAGCCGGCGGCGGCCAGACTCTCGTCGGAACCGTCCAGTCCGACGGTGACGGGGCGCGCCATCGCTGCCTCCTTCCCGGCAGGCCCACTCGGCACCTCGGTTCGCCCCGGGGCGTGCGGGCCGCTGTCCGCAGACGGCCGACCGCGCCCGGTGGCCGCCACGTCCGGCCACCGCGTCCGGCGGTCACTGCGTCCGGCGGCCACGGCGTCCGGCGGTCACTGCGTCCGGCGGCCACGGCGTCCGGCGGCCACGGCGTCCGGCGGTCACGGCGTCTGGCGGGGCGCATGCCCGCGCGGAGGTGCCCGGCCCGAGGCGCGACGCCGGGGGCGCCCACTTCTCGCGGGCCCTGATTGCGCGGTGCGCGGTGGTGGGACGTCCGCTTCTCCGCGTCTGCCGGTTGCCCCCGGTGCCACCTCCAGCGGACCATGACCGGGCCCGCGCCGACAGGGCCGACCGGTCCCGGGGAGGGCCCGGGGACCAGGTCTTCCGGCCCTTTCCGCCGCCCGGAGGCAGGCCCTGTCCTGCGGATCGTGCCGCTTGCGGCGGACCTTTC
>NZ_JAEEAP010000720.1 GCF_016103465.1 Streptomyces sabulosicollis | reverse complement strand
CAGGGTGGGCGGGGTGTCGGTCGGTGCCGTGGGGACCGAGGTGTCCGGCGGGGTGTCGGTCGGGGGTGTGGTGACCACCGGCGGCGGGGAGCCCGGGGGCTGCTGGGTCTCGGAGCCGTCGGGGGCCTCCGTGCCGTCCTCCAGCCGCAGATCGAACTCGGCCGGTTCCTTGCCGTCCAGCGCGCCCGCCGTGTACTGCGCCCAGATCTCGGCCGGGTAGCCGCCGCCGTTGATCCTCTCCAGGCCGGTCGCCCCGTACAGCGACTTCTGCACGCCCGTGTTGGAGTCCTGGCCCATCACCGCGACCACGGTCGCCAGATCCGGGGTGTAGCCCGCGAACCAGGCGGCCTTGTCCTCCTCGGCGGTGCCGGTCTTGCCCGCCGCCGGGCGCTCGGCGGCCTGGGCGGCGGTGCCGGTGCCGCCGTCGACCACGCTCTGCAGTATCGAGGTCGTGGTGTCGGCGGCGCTGCGCGGGATGGCCTGGCGGCTCTCCCGCTCCGGGAGCTTGATCCGCGCGCCGTCCTTGGTGACCTCCTCGACCAGGCTGTACCGGCCGTGCTCACCGTGGTTGGCGAGGGTCGCATACGCCTCCGTCATGTCCAGCACGCTCGCGGTGGCGGGGCCGAGCGCGATCGAGGGGGAGGCGTGCAGATCGGGGGTGCTCTTGGGGATGCCCAGGTCGATGGCGGTCTGCTTGACCTTGGAGGGGCCGACGTCCTCGGCCATCTGCGCGTACACCGAGTTCACCGAGTTGTCGGTGGCCGTGGTGACGTCGATGTCGCCGTAGTCCACGTCGTCCTCGTTGGCGGGGGCGTAGCCGGTGGGCCCGTCGGAGCCGATGACCTCGCGCTTGTTGTCGCCGTTGTAGAGGGTGTCCGGGGTGATCGTCTGGCCGTCCTGGGTGGTGGCCCCGTAGCGCACCGCCGAGGTGAAGACGAATGGCTTGAAGGTGGACCCCACCTGGTAGTCACGGCGGGTCGCGTTGTTGACGAACTGCTTGGTGTAGTCGATCCCGCCGTAGAGGGCGACCACCTTCCCGGTCTTCGGGTCGATCGAGGCGCCGCCCGCGCGGACGTAGGCGTCGACCTTGCGGTCCTTGCTGAGCTTGCTCATCAGCCGGTCGCGCACGGCCGCCACGAAGGCGTCCTGCTTGTCCTTGTCGATCGTGGTGGTGATGCGGTAGCCGCCGCGCGCCAGGGTCTGCTCGTCGATGATCCCGTTGCTGGTGAGGTAGTCCTCGACGGCCTCGATGAGATAGCCGCGCTGGCCGGACATGCCGGAGGCGGCCTTGGCCTCGGCGGGCGCGGGGAAGGTCGTCTTCTTCCGCTCGGCCTTGCTCAGCCAGTGCTTCTTCACCATGCCGTCCAGGACGTAGTTCCAGCGGGCCACGGCCCGGCCCTTGTTCTGCGGGTGGGCGACGATGTCGTAGGAGCTGGGGGCGTTCAGCAGGGTGGCGAGGTACGCGCCCTGGGCGGTGCTGAGCTCGCCGATGTCCTTGCCGTAGTACGCCTGGGCGGCGGCCTGGATCCCGTAGGCGTTGCGGCCGAAGTAGCTGGTGTTGAGGTAGCCCTCCAGGATCTTGTCCTTGCTCACCTCGCGGTCCAGCTTGATCGCGATGAAGAACTCCTTGGCCTTGCGGGTGACCGTCTGCTCCTGGTCCAGGTAGTAGTTCTTCACGTACTGCTGGGTGATGGTGGAGCCGGACTGCTTGCCCTTGCCGGTGGCGGTGTTCCAGGCGGCCCGGACCATCGCCTGGGGGTCGATGGCCGACTCCGAGTAGAAGTCCCGGTCCTCGGCCGCCAGCACCGCGTGCTGGATCCGCTTGGGAACCTGGCTCAGCTGGACGTTCTCCCGGTTGACCGCGCCCTCGCGGGCCAGCTGGGAGCCGTCGGAGTAGAGGAACACATTGCTCTGGGCGATGGCGGCCTTGTTGGCCGGGGGGATCTCGACGAGCAGGTAGCCGGTGACGAGCCCGCCCGCGATCAGCAGGACGATCAGCAGGAAGCCCCCGAGGACCATGCGCCAGGTGGGCAGCAGCCGGCGCCATCCGGTGCGCTGGGGGCGCGCCTTTCTGTCCTTGGCCGGTTTGCGCTCCGTCAGGCCGTCCGCGCGGTGCGGCGTGTCGTGGTTGCCATCGTCGGTGCCGGGCCGGTCGCCCGTTCCGGCCGCGCCACCATCGATCAACTGGGGCTCGTCGCTCATGTCTCCTGAGACTCCTCGGCCGCCGTCGAGGGTTGCGCGGCGGCGGGATCGTGCACGGTCGGGCGATTCGCGTCGTACGCCCGATAAAACACTGTCGCATCATCCGTTCCGGGCCGAGGCCGTGGCACGCACCCGTGACTGGTCTGTGACCGGTCGAATGGATGATTCCGCTCACACCATCCGGTGAATAATGCCTGGCCGTCTCTTCCGCCACCCCACTAGGCTCCGGATTTTGGCGCCGGTCGGGCGGTGCGGTCGGGGAGGGAGGCACGGGCGGATGCGGCTGTACGCGGCCGTCGCGGTCAGCGGCTTCAAACGCTACGCGACGTATCGGGTCGCCACGGTGGCCGGGGTGTTCACCAACACCGTTTTCGGCTTCATCCTCGCCTACACCTACACCGCGCTGTGGGACGAGCGGCCGCATCTCGGCGGCTACGACCTCGCCCAGGCGCTGACCTTCGTCTGGCTCGGCCAGGCGCTGCTGGCGGCCGTCGCGCTGATGGGCGGCGGCTTCCAGGAGGAGCTCCAGGAGCGCATCCGCTCCGGGGACATCGCCGTGGACCTCTACCGCCCCGTCGACCTCCAGATGTGGTGGCTGGCCACCGAGCTCGGCCGGGCGCTGTTCCAGCTGCTGGGGCGCGGTGTGGTGCCGATGGCCGTCGGGGCGCTGGTGTTCGAACTCCGGCTGCCCCACTCGCCCTTGACCTGGCTGTGGTTCCTGCTGGCCGTGGCGCTCGCGGTGTGCGTCGGCTTCGCGGTGCGCTATCTGGTGTCGCTCGCCTCCTTCTGGCTGCTCGACGGGACGGGGCTGTCCATGCTGAGCGGGCTGCTGTGCCTGTTCTTCTCCGGGATGATCCTGCCGCTCAACGTCTTCCCCGGGCGGCTGGGCGAGATCGCCCGCGCGCTGCCCTGGGCGGCGATGCTCCAGGTGCCCGCGGACGTCTTCCTGGAGGAGCACCGGGGGCCGGGGCTGCTGGG
>NZ_JAEEAP010000071.1 GCF_016103465.1 Streptomyces sabulosicollis | reverse complement strand
AGATGTGTATAAGAGAAAGACGTCCTCGCGCACAAGGCCCGCCTGCTGATGACCATGCTCGCCGTCCTGCTGGGCGTCGCCTTCGTCGTGGGCACCCTCGTCTTCACCGACACCGTCGGCAACGCCTACAAGGAGCGCTTCCTCACCACCCTGCGCGATGTCTCGGTCCAGGCCACACCGCCCTACGACGAGAAGGCCGGTGAGCGCGGAACGGTGGCGGAGGACACACTGCGCGGCCTGCGGCGGCTGCCCGGCGTGGCGTCCGTCACCGGCTCCGTCGAGGGGTTCGCCGCGGTGGCCGCGAAGGACGGCCACCCCCTCGGCGACGACCACGTGACCGCGGGGGGCAACTACTTCCCCCAGTCCGACGGCAAGGACAACCGCCACCCGCTCACCGCCGGGCGCGCCCCCACCGGCCCCGACGAGGTGCTGCTGGACACCAGCACCGCCGACCAGGGCGGCTACCGGGTCGGCGACACCGTCCGGCTGGCCGTCGACGGACCGGTGCTGCACAAGAAGCTCGTCGGCATCGTCCGCACCGACGACACCCACGGCTCCGGCGGCACCCTGGCGCTCTTCGACGACGCGACCGCGCAGAAGCTGTTCCTGAAGCCCGGCCGGTACGACGGAGTCATCCTCGAGGCCGACCGCGGCACCTCCGAGGAGAAGCTCGCGGCCGAGGCGCGCCACCTGCTGCCCGAGGACTCCGACATCAGCACCGGGACGCGGTTGCGCGAGCGGCAGCGGACCGAGGCCGCCGAGGGGACGCAGGGCCTCAGCCAGGTGCTGCTCGTCTTCGCGGCCATCGCCCTGTTCGTCGGCGTCTTCGTCATCGGCAACACCTTCACCATGCTCGTCACCCAGCGCTCGCGGGAGATGGCCCTGATGCGGGCCGTCGGCGCCGAGCGCCGCCAGGTCACCCGCTCCGTCCTGATCGAGGCCGGGCTGCTGGGGCTGTGCGCGGGCGCCGCTGGCTTCCTCCTCGGCATCGGCGTGGCCATGGGCATCCGGCAGCTGTTCGCCTCCACCGGATCCGGCCTCCCGGACGGGCCGCTGGTCGTCTCGCCCGGCACCGTACTGATCTCGTTCCTGGTGGGCGTCGTCGTCACCATGCTCGCCGCCTATCTGCCCGCCCGCCGCGCCGCCGCCGTGCCTCCCGTGGCCGCCCTGTCCGCGATCCACACACCCCCGCCGGTCCGCGGCCTCCGCAGGCGCAACGCGATCGGCGCCGCCCTGGTCGCGATCGGGGTGCTCGGCGTGGCGTACGCGGCGTCCAGCGGCGAGGAGGGCAGGACCATCGTGCTGCTCCCGGCCGCCCTGCTGCTGATCGGCATCATCGTGGTGACACCGGCGCTCTCCGGCCCGGCCGTCGACCTGGCAGGACCCCTGCTGCGCCGGTTCGGCGTCCCGGGCACGCTCGCGCCGCGCAACGCCCGGCGCAACCCCCGGCGCACCGCCTCCACGGCCTCGGCCCTGATGATCGGGCTGTCCCTGGTCACCGGCCTCACGGTGGTCGCGGTGTCCGCCACGACATCGCTGCACCGGGGGGCGGAGAACGCCGTCACGGCCGACTTCGAGGTCTCGTCGAAGAACAGCGGCCACCTGCCCGCGTCGGTCCACGACACCCTGGCGAAGTCCTCGGCCGTGACCTCCTCCAGCCCCCGGCGCCAGGGCGCCGTGCGGATCGGCGGTGACGAGGTGACGCTGACCGGTGTGGACCCCCGGACCATCGGCGACCTCCTCGACCCGAGCTTCGTCTCGGGGTCGCTCACGGCCCTGGGCTCGGGCGGAGGCGAGAACCTGCTGATCGACACCTCCCTCGCCGACATCTACGGATGGACCACGGGACAGCGGGTTCCGGTGGTCTACGACGACGGCAGCCGGGGCTCGCTGCGGATCGGCGGCGTCTACCGCGACGACGAGTACCTCCCGTCCACCATGGTGCCGCTGGCCACGCTCCAGCCCCATCTGAAGGAGATCGAGGACGCCTCGGTCCTGGTGCGTACCAAGGCCGGTGACGGCGACACGGTACGGCGTTCCCTCCAGCGCGCGCTCGACCAGAACCCCCTCATCCAGGTGCGGAACACCGACGACCTGGCCGAGGCGGCCGGTGGCGAGGCCATCACCCTGCTCCTCAACGTCCTCTACGGGCTGCTGGCCATGGCGGTGGTGATCGCGGTCCTGGGAGTCGTCAACACCCTCGCGATGTCGGTGTTCGAGCGCACCCGCGAGATCGGGATGCTGCGCGCGATCGGGCTCCAGCCCGAGCAGACGAAGCGGATGATCCGTCTGGAGTCCCTGCTCATCTCGCTGTTCGGGGCCCTGCTGGGCATCGGCGCGGGCATCTTCCTCGGCTGGGCCGCGGGCAAGCTCGCCTCCGACAGCATCCAGGGGTACGAGATGGTCGTCCCCTGGGGCCGCATCGCCGTGGCGCTCGTGGGCGCCGCCCTCGTCGGCGTGGTCGCCGGACTCTGGCCCGCCCGCCGGGCGGCCCGGCTGAACATCCTCACGGCCCTCAAGGCGGACTGAGGCGCGTCGCGGGCGGACCGGCCGGGAGCGGCGCCTGGGCGGTGCTGCGGCGGCGCCGCTTCCACCGCGCCAAGGCCCATCTGCCGCTCTCCGCGATGCGGCACCGCGCGGCCGAACTCGGCGACCGGGTGCGGTACGTACGGGCCCGGACCTACCGCGAGGGGCCGGCCGAGGCCGACGCCGCGGGACGCCTTCGCGGCGTGGTCCCGGGAGACCCGGGGGCGGATGCGGATGGAGGACTTCTACCGCTGGGTGCGCCGGGAACACGAACTGCTCATGGACGGCGACGAGCCCGCGGGCGGTCGGTGGAACCTCGACCGGGAGAACCGCGAGCCACCACCCCGCGGGGCCAGGACCCTCGGCGCGCCCGATCCGTGGCGCGCCGAGGAGGAGGAGACCGACGACGAGGTCCGGCACGATCTGGACCGCTGGGAGCGCGAGGGGAAGGTGTCCTTCGTCGGACGCGACGGACCGCGGCGCTTCCCCGCGACCCGGCGGGAGGCGCTGGCCGCCCTGCGCCACTTCATCGCGCACCGGCTGACGTGGTTCGGCCCGTACGAGGACGGGATGCTCGCGGCGGACCCCGTGAGGGCCACAGCCTGCTCTCGGCACCCATGAACCTCGGGCTGTTCCACCCGGCCGAGTGCGTGGACCGGGCCGAGCGGGCGTGGCGCGCCGGGGAGGCGCCGCTGAACAGCGTCGGGGGGTTCGTCCGGCAGATCGCCGGATGGCGGGAGTACGTGTGGGGCCTGTACTGGTGGTTCGGCCCGGAGTACCGCGACCGCAACGCCCTGGGCCACACCGCGCCGCTGCCCCGCTGGTTCCTCGACCTGGACGCCGACGCGGTGACCGCCCGCTGTCTGCGCCATGCGCTGACCCAGGTCCGAGACACCGGCTGGACCCACCACATCCCCCGGCTGATGGTGCTGGGCAGCCGCGCGCTGCAGGACGGCTGGGACCCGGCGGCCGTCACGGACTGGTTCCGCCGCTGCTCCGTCGACGGATACGACGGGGAGATGCTGCCGAACGTGGTGGGGATGTCGCAGTACGCCGACGGCGGGCTGATGACCACGGTCCGGGGCCTGGACCGGCTGGCCGATCTGCCGGAGCTGCTCGAGGCGGCGCGGGCGCGGGGCGACGCGCCGCCGTGAGCCAACCGCTCAGGGGCTGCCGTAGGCCGCCACCATGATGTCCCGCACCACCGGGTTCATCTCCTGACCCTTGGCGTCCGTCGAGTTGACGCTGTAGACGAGGGTGCGCGAGCCGTCGCGGGTGGAGACGATGCCGGTGTTGTAGCCCCAGCGGCCGCCCGACTTCCCCCACACCTCACGGCCGCCCAGCTTCTTCATCGAGAGGCCGACCGAGTACGCGGCCGGGTCGCCGGTGGTGAAGTCCGCCACCTTCGGCAGGGTGAACATCTCCCGCAGCAGCGGGCCGCGCACCACCCGCCCCCGGAACAGGGCCTTGATGAACCGCTCCAGGTCAGCCGTGGTCGAGATGATGTCCCCCGCCGCCCAGCCGTCCGTCGGGCTCCACACCGACACATCGCGCAGCCCGGTCGTGCCGTCGTCCAGCCGCATCGTCTGGTAGCCGTGGTTGTGCGGCCCTGCGATGTGCGGATTTGTCCCCGGGAGGTAGGTGTCGCGCAGCCCCAGGGGCTTCAGGATCCGTCGGGTCACCTGGTGTTCGTAGGTGTCGCCCGTGATCCGCTCGATGACCAGAGCGGCGATGGTGTAGCCGATGTTCAGATAGTGCTGCTTCTCGCCGGGCGCGAACTCGCGCCGCTTCGCGGTCGCCGAACGGACCATCTCCTCGGGGTCATGGATCCGGAAGCGGTCGGCGTACCGCTCCTCGACCGTGTCCCCGGGGACACGGGCGGCCGGGATGCCGTGCGTGTGATTGAGCAACTGCCGCACGGTGACCCTCCCGTACGACGCGGGGATCAGCTCCGGCAGGTACGCGCGAGCGGTGCGGTCCAGGTCGAGGGCGCCCTCGGCGGCCAGTTGCAGGGCGACCGCGGCCGTGAAGACCTTGGTCACCGAACCGGCACGGAACCGCGCCGCCGGATCGGCAGGCCGGTTGGCCGTCAGGTCGTGCACGCCCGAACTGCCTCTCCAGACGCCCTCGGTGCCCCCGACCCGTACCAGCGCGGCCGTGGCATCGTTCGTCGGCAGATCCGCGATGGCGGCCTCCAGCTCGGGGAGCCCGGACCGCTCGGAGGCCGTCGGCGACGGGGTGTCCACGGGCGACGAGGTGGCCGCGACGGCCGGTGGCACCGCCGGGCCCGCGACGACACCCAGGACGAGCGCCGCGGCCAGCAGGGTGCGGCTGGTGCTCTTCATGGTCAACTCCATTGGGGGTGAGCCGGTGTTCTCGGTGGCTCTCCATCCTGGTGACCGTCCGTCTGGCGCGGATCGCCCGCGCGGGCGGTGTTCCCCGGGTCAGTTCCTCGCCGACGCGGGGGAGGAGCCGGGCCGGGGCGCTCCCCCGGGCGGCGGATCCCCGGCCGTGACCAGGCCCGTCTCATAGGCGCAGATCACCGCCTGGATCCGGTCCCGCAGCCCCAGCTTGGCGAGCACATTGCCGACATGCGTCTTGACCGTGTGATCGCTGACGACCAGCTCCGCGGCGATCTCGGCGTTCGACAAGCCGCGTGCGAGCAGCAGCAGCGTCTCCCGCTCCCGCCCGGTCAGCGCGTCCAGCCTGGGATCGGGCCGCCGTGGCCGGGCGGTGGCCCGGGTGTACTGCTCCACCAGACGCCGGGCCACCGACGGCGCGAGCAGCGAGTCGCCCCGCGCCACCACCCGTACCGCGTGCACCAGGTCGTCCCTGCGCACATCCTTCAGCAGGAAGCCGCTCGCGCCCGCGTGCAGCGCCTCGTAGACGTACTCGTCGGAGTCGAAGGTCGTCAGCATCACCGTCCGGCATGCCGTCTCCCCGCAGATCCCCCGGCACGCCTCGATACCGTCCAGGCGCGGCATCCGGATGTCGAGCAGCGCCACATCGGGCGTGTGCCGCCGCACCGCCTCGACGGCCTCGGCCCCGTCGCCCGCCTCCGCGACCACCTCGATGTCCGGCTGGGCGTCGAGGATCATGGCGAAGCCGCTGCGCACCAGCTCCTGGTCGTCGGCCACCACCACACGGATCGTCAACGCGCCACCTCCGCCGTGGAGGGTACGGGGAGACGGACCCGCACCTCGAAGCCCAGGCCGTCCGGGCCCGGTCCGGTGACCGCCGTACCGCCGTGCGCCGCGGCCCGTTCGCGCACCCCGATCAGACCGTGGCCGCCGCCGGAACCGGACCGGGGTCCGCGCCCGTCGTCCAGCACCCGGATGTCCACGGCGCCCTCGCCATGGGTGAGTCGCACGGAGACCGTCCGGGCCGCCGCGTGCTTGACCACGTTGGTCAGGGCCTCCTGGACGATCCGGAAGACACTCGCCCCGGTGGCCTCCGGCAGCGGCCGCACGTCCCCCGTCGACTCGTACGCCACCTCGAGGCCACTGGCCCGTATCCGGTCGAGCAGCTCGGGCAGACCGGCCAGGCCCGGCTGCGGCTCGCGCGGGGCACGGCCCGGCTCATCGCCCTCGCGCAGCACACCCAGCATCCGGCGCAGCTGGGCCATCGCGTCCCGGCCCGTGGCGGAGATGGCGTCGAAGGCGGCCTCGGCCCGCTCCGGCGCCGTCCGCACCGCCACCGGACCGGCCTCCGCCTGCACGATCATCAGGCTCACCGCATGAGAGAGGATGTCGTGCATCTCCCGTGCGATCCGGGCGCGTTCGCGCGCGGCGGCCCGCTCCGCCTCGATCCGGTGCTCGCGTTGCCGGGCATCGGTCAGCCGCCCGAAGACATAGGCCGCCGCGAACACGAAGAGGGAGAAGGTCAGCTCACGCGCCGTCCGGGTGTTCAGCCACACCGACACCGGTACGGCGACGGTCAGCAGTCCCCCGGCGACCAGCCGCTGCCACGGTGGCGAAACGGCGGCGATCGTGTAGATGACGACGAGCCCGGTGTACGGCAGCGGCTGTCCGGGCCCCTCGACCGCCAGCTTGTACAGCGCGCTGGTCGCGATGATCGCGGTCAGCACGGCCAGGGGAGCGCGCCGACGCCAGATCAGGGGGACCACGGTGAGCGTGGTGAGCCCGTAGGCGGGCCAGGTCGCCGGTTCCTGGCCGGGCGGGCGCGGCACCACGAACGGCATGGTCATGGCCGCCTGGACCAGGAGCGCGATCCCGATGTCCACGGCCTGGGGATGGGCTGCTCCCAGCGCCCGGCCCCGCTCCCACCACCCCCGCATAGGACTGGATGGTAACGGCTATGCCGCCTCCAGCAGGACGCGTGCGGCCTCTTTCGCCCGCAGCGCGGGTTCCGCGCTGCCGGTGATCGCCGCGGTGGTGATGGCGCCTTCGGCCAGCAGGGCCACCTGGTCGCCCAGCGAGGCCGGTTTGCCCGCGGCCGCGGTCAGCTCGGCGAGGTAGCGGAAGAACGCGTCCTTGTGGGCGCGTGCCGTCTCGGCGACGGCCGAGGAGGTGGCGCCCAGTTCCCCGAAGGAGTTGCTGAAGGCGCAGCCGCGGAAGTCCGGCTCGCCGAACCACTCGTGGAGCCAGTCGAAGACCGCCAGGATGCTCTCCTCGGGGGTGGCCCGGGCATCGGCGTACGCGGCCAGCTTCTGGCGCCAGCGGACGTCGCGCCGCCGCAGATACGCCTCTATGAGCTCCCCTTTGGACGGGAAGAGCTGGTAGAGCCGCTTGAGGGAGACGCCTGACGCGGAGCGGATCTCATCCATGCCCACGGCCTGGATGCCCCGTCCGTAGAACAGGGTCTCGGCCGCGTCGAGGATCCGGAGCTCCGCGGTCTCGGGGCTGATCATCGCATCGCTCTCCTGGTGTCCGGCCGGTCAGAGGCCGAGGTCGCTCAGGTTGGGGTGGTCGTCGGGCCGGCGCCCGAGCGGCCAGTGGTACAGACGCTCCGACTCCTTGATGGGGAGGTCGTTGATGCAGGCGTAGCGCAGGCGCATCAGACCGCTGTCGTCGAATTCCCAGTTCTCGTTGCCGTAGGAGCGGAACCAGTTCCCGGAGTCGTCGTGGCATTCGTAGGCGAAGCGCACGGCGATGCGGTTGCCGTCGAAGGCCCACAGCTCCTTGATGAGCCGGTAGTCCAGTTCCCTGGCCCACTTGCGGGTGAGGAAGGCGATGATCTCCTCGCGCCCGGTGGCGAACTCCGCGCGGTTCCGCCAGCGCGAGTCGACGGTGTAGGCCAGGGCGACCTTCTCCGGGTCACGGGAGTTCCAGCCGTCCTCCGCCAGCCGGACCTTCTCGATGGCGGTCTCCCGGGTGAACGGGGGGAACGGAGGGCGTGCGGCGTCGGTCATGTCGACTCCTCGAGTCATGGGAGAGGAGGGGAGAACGGGCATTCTCCCCACGGGTGCGAGACTAGGAGAACGCTGGTTCTCGCGCAAGCGCCGACCCGCCGCCGTCCCGGTGACAGGGGGCGGTGATCACGGTTTCCGGTGGCGGTGGGTACCGTGCGAGCGGAAGTACCGCGCTCGACGACAAGGCAGGGGACCGGCGTGTTGATCGATGACCTGCGGCAGGAACTGCCGGACGGCCGGATGGTCGAGGACCCCGGTGTGGCCGCCGGGTTCGTCCACGACGAGGCGGAGTGGGCGCCGTACGGCACGCCCCGCGTGGTGGTGCGGCCCCGTACGGCCGGGGAAGTGCGCTCGGTGGTGCGGGCCTGTGTCCGGCACGGCGTTCCGCTGGTCACCCGGGGCGCCGGTACCGGTCTCTCCGGTGGTGCCAACGCCGTCGAGGGCTGTGTGGTGCTCTCCACCGAGGCCATGGACACCATTCACGAGATCGACTCCGTGGAGCGCCTCGCGGTCGTCGGGCCGGGTGTGGTCAACGACGAGCTGCGGGCCGCCTGCGCCGAGCGGGGACTGTGGTACCCGCCGGACCCGGCCAGCGCGCCCTGGTCCACCATCGGCGGCAATGTGGCGACCAACGCGGGCGGGCTGTGCTGTGTGAAGTACGGCGTCACCCGCGACTATGTGCTCGGCCTGGAAGTGGTGACCGGCACCGGTGAGCTGGTCCGGCTCGGCCGCAGGACCGCCAAGGGCGTCGCCGGGTACGACCTGGCGGGGCTGATGGTCGGCTCCGAGGGCACCCTGGGAGTGATCACCGAGGTCACGGTGCGGCTGCGGCCGCGGCGCGAGGCGGAGCACACGGTCGCCGGATACTTCTCCTCCGTCGTGGCGGCGGGACGCGCGGTGGCCGCGATCGGGGCCGCCGGGCTCACCCCGTCCGCGCTGGAGCTGATCGACCGGCACTGCCTGGCGGCGGTCGACAAGTGGAAGAACATGGGCCTGTCCGTCGACGCGGACGTGGTGCTCCTCGGGCGTACGGACGCCCCGGGCCCGGCCGGCGAGCAGGAGGCCGAGCGCATGCTCGCCTGTTTCGAGGAGGCGGGGGCGACCTGGGCCGCGCGGTCCACGGACCAGGAGGAGGCCGACGCGCTGTTCGCGGCCAGGCGGCTCGCCTATCCGGCGCTGGAGCGGCTGGGCCCGGTGCTGACCGAGGACGTGTGCGTGCCCAAGGCGGCCGTGCCGGAGATGCTGGCGCGGATCGAGCGCGCCGCCACCCGCCATGACACGCTCATCGCCAACATCGCCCACGCCGGTGACGGCAACCTCCACCCCCTGCTGATCACCCAGCCCGGCGACACCGCGGCCCGCGAGCGGGCCCAGACGGCGTTCCACGAGATCATCGCGGACGCCATCGACCTCGGTGGCACGGTCACCGGTGAACACGGTGTGGGCCTGCTCAAGCGGGACGGCCTGGAGCGGGAGCTCGCCCCGGCGGTTCTGGACATGCACCGCGCGGTCAAGGCGGCCCTCGACCCGCACGGCATCCTCAACCCGGGCAAGGTCATCGCCCGCGGCTGAGCGCGTGGCGGGGACGTCGCGGACCGCCCACACCGACGCCACCTGAAAAACCCGAGAGACAAGAGACGCCCATGGCACGTACCGACGTCCCCCAGCAGGTCAGCGGCCACGCCCGCGCACTGGACGGCACCCTCCTCGCCTACCAGCGCCAGGGCACCGGGGCACCGCTGGTGCTCCTGGCGGGCCAGGCCAACAACCACCACTGGTGGGACGGCATACGGGCGGACTTCCACGCCACGCACTCCACCCTCACCATGGACTGGCGCGGCACGGGGGACAGCGGGAAGCCCGACCACCCCTACGCGACACGGGACTTCGCCGACGATGTGATCGCCGTCCTCGACCATCTGGGCATCGAGTCCGCCGATCTGTACGGGACCTCCATGGGCGGACGGGTCGCCCAGTGGATCGCCGCCCGCCATCCGCACCGGATCCGGCGGCTCGTCCTCGGCTGCACCTCACCCGGCGGGCCGCGGGCGACGGAGCGCGACATGGCGGTACGGCGCTCCCTGGCCCAGGCGGACGCGCGGGCGGCGAGGGAGGCGCTGACCGACCTCATGTACACCCCGGCCTGGCGGTCCGGGCACCCCGGGCCGTATACCACCCTCGGCGACCCCGGCATGCCCCCGCACGCCCGGCGGCGCCATCTGGTGGCCAGCAATGAACACGACGCCTGGGACGTCCTCCCGCTGATCGCCGCGCCCACGCTGATCCTGCACGGAGCGGACGACCGGCTCACCCCGGCGGTCAACGCACCGCTGCTCGCCTCCCGCATCCCCCGGGCGCGGACGCACATGTTCGAGGGTGCCCGGCACGGCTACTTCGAGGAGTGCCGCCCGGAAGCCGGGGCGGTCGTGTCGTCGTTCCTCACCGACTGACCTGCGGTGTGGGGGCCGGCGGTGTGCCGGTCCTGGCGTACCGCCGTGGTGGTGCCGCGCGGTGCGATGTGGGCGCGCAGGGACACCACCGTCAGCAGGGCCAGGGCCGTGCCCACGAGCGGCACGGTGAAGGCGGCGCTCGCGCCGAAGCCGTCCGCCACCTGTCCGCCCGCCGTCACCGCAGCGGCCTGCCCCAGCGCGACCGAGCCGGTCAGCCAGGTGAACGCCTCCGTCCGGGAGCCGGCCGGGACCAGGGCCTCCACCAGGGTGTATCCGGTGATCAGCGCCGGTGCGACGCACAGGCCCGCCAGCAGCCCCAGCCCGCCCAGCGGCAGGGCCGAGGACACCGTCCACAGCGTCGAGCAGATGAGCGTCAGCGCGGCGTAGGCGGTCAGCAGCCGCCGCCGGGGGGAGGTGCGCCAGGCGATGGCGCCGCAGGCCACGCCCGCGAGCATGTTGCCCGCCGCGAAGACGCCGTACAGCACGCCGTTCAGGCCCGGTTGGCCGTGCTCCTCGGTGAAGGCGGTCAGGGCGACCTGCATCCCGCCGAAGACCGAGCCGATGCCCAGGAAGGCCACGGCCAGGACCCGTACGCCCGGCACGGACAGGGCCGAGGCGCGGCGCTCCCGCGTGTCCGCCCGGGCCGGGCCCAGCGGTGGCGCGGTACGGCGCCGGGCCGCGAAGAGCAGCCCGCCCACCAGCGTCAGCGCGGCCTCCGCGATCAGACCGGAGGCCGGGTGCACGGCGGTGCTCAAGGCGGTGGCGAGCACGGGGCCGATGACGAACGTCAGCTCGTCCGTCACGGACTCGAACGCGGCCGCGGTCGCCAGCAGCGGATGGCGTCCCGAGCGCGGCCCGGATCCGCCCGGGGCGCCGTCGCCGAGCGCGGCCGCCCAGCGGGCCCGCACCATGGGCCCGATCTGCGGGACGGAGGCGCCCGTGGGCACCGCGGCGGCGATCAGCGCCCACAGCGGCGCGTGGGCCAGCGCGAGCGCGGTCAGCAGGGCCGCGGCCGCCGCGTGGAGCAGCACACCCGGCACCAGGACCGCGCGCTGCCCGTGGCGGTCGGCCAGCTTGCCGCTCTGGGGCGCGAACAGCGCCATGGAGACGCCGGTGACGGCCGCGACCGCACCGGCGGCTCCGTACGACCCGGTGGTGTGGCGCAGCAGGAGCACGATGCTGATCGTCAGCATCGCGAACGGCTGCCGGGCGGCGAACCCGGGCAGCAGGAAGCTCCACACACTCGGTGTGCGCAGCAGCTGCCGGTAGCCGACGCGCGGTACGGGGGGAGGGGTGTCGCTGGAGACCGCGGATGCCACGGCCGACGCCTTTCCGCCGCCTGGTAGCGCACCCGGGCCGGCGTGGCGGAGTGCGCCGAGAGCTGTCCTCTCGCGCTGGACCGGGGTAGATACCGGGTCCGCGCCGATCAGGGGGCTTGAAGGACCGCGGCCGCCGAGCGGTCGCGCCAGCTCTGCGTCAGGCAGAGTGGTTCGTTGCTTGCGCCGCTCATCGTACAGGGGAGCCGCCACCTCGCCGGTGGCGGCCTGTCCCGTGCCCGGTCAGCTGCCGGGCAGGGGCCGGACGGTGAGGATCTGCTGGGCGTGGCCGACCGGACCGCGCAGGTCGTGCAGCACGGTGCTGGTGATGCCCTGGCCGGTGGCGCCGAAGGTGACCGTGGTGTCCAGGCCGGTCCAGCGGCCCTCGGGCTGCCGGTGGAGGTGGATGGTCAGGTCGACGTTGGGGAACATCCAGGCGGTGGGCGACTGCCGTACGGCGATGCCGTTGGCGGTGTCCACGAGCGCGATGTACGAGGCCAGCGGGGTGCTGGTCTGCCCGGCCACGAGGTCGAGCGGGGTGGAGACCCAGAGGGTCGCGCGGCCCGGCTCGCGCGGCGCGAGCGGACGGGAGTCCAGGGAGGCGATGTACCCGCCGGGCCACAGCGAGGCCATCGACCAGGGGGTGAGCTTCTCGGGATGGGTGAGCCGGTCCCCGGCGCCACCGGCCACGGCGGCGGTGTCCACGGTGGCGAGGAGCCAGGCGCGGGCGCGGACCACGGGGCGGTCGGCGATGAGCACGACGGCCTCGAGGAGTTCGATGGTGCGGCCGGGCCGGATGGTCTCCACCCGGATCTCGCACTCGTCGAGGGCGAGGCGCCCGAGGATGTCGAAGCTGATCCGGCTGAGCAGCAGCCCGGTGTGCGGACGGGCGGCGAGGTGGCGGTCGATGGCGTGGACGATGAGCCCGCCGAGCGGGCTGAAGTGCTGTTCGTCGGTGCTCCAGGCGCCACTGACGTGGGAGGTGGGCTTGTAACGGTGCTCATCGATCGGCTCGTAGTAACTGTCGGTCGTCAACGGGGGCTTCTCCTCGGGGGGAACATCGCAGGCACTTACTCAAGATCCTTGAGTATCTGCTCTTGATCAAGGGTTGCGTCATCCCCTAAGTTGAAATAACAACGGGTGGCATGAACCTGTTCAGCCGCAGTACCTCCCGCCGCGCGATCGCCAGCGCCGCACCGGCGGCGCCCCCTTCCCGGGCGACGGCCGGCGCCGTCGCCCTGCCGGACCCCGGCCTCGCGGCTCTCACCGGAGAGTGGATCGTCGACCCGGCGCACAGCCGGATCGGTTTCTCCGTCCGGCACGCCATGGTGAGCACGGTGCGTGGCGCCTTCACGGAGTTCGAGAGCCGACTCTACTTCGACGGCCGTGACCCGCGCCGTTCCCGGGCCGAGGTCCTGCTGTCAACCGCCAGTGTCCAGACCGGTGTCGAGCAGCGCGACGACCACTTGATGGGCCGGGACTTCCTGGACGCCAGAACCTACCCCCACATCCGTTTCCTCAGCACCGCCGTGGAGGTCGCGGGCCCGGACGTCTACCGCATGGCCGGGGACCTCACGATCCGAGACATCACCCGCCCCGTCGTCCTGGAACTCACCTACATCGGCCACGTCACGGATCCCTTCGGCTACCAGCGGGCGGGCTTCGACGGCACCACCACCATCAACCGCTCCGAATGGGGACTGACCTACAACGCCAGGCTGGCCGAGGGCGGCGCCCTGGTGAGTGAGAAGGTCCGCCTCCAGTTCGACATCGCCGCCATCCGCACCGCCCCCACCGCCTGACAGGGCCCGGTCCGGGGCGCCCTCTCGTGCTGCGAGGAGGGTGCCGAGGGGGGCCGGACGGTGGCGGCAGGGGACCGGCGCCGTCACACCGGCTTCGCGGCCGTGGTGGCGAGATCCAGATTGTCCTCCACCCACAGACGCAGATTCCTGAGCGGGACGGACGCGCTGTGGCCCAGGGGGGAGAGCTCGTACTCCACGTGGAGCGGGACGGCCGGGTAGACGGTCCGCTCCACCAGCCCGGCGTCTTCGAGGCGCCGCAGCGTCTGGGTGAGCACCTTGGGACTGATCCCCTGAAGACGGCGCTGCAGCGCGCCGAACCGGAGGGGACCGTCCTCCAGGGCGCCGATGGCCAGCGCCGACCATTTGTTCGCCAGCAGATCCAGCATGGCGCGGCACGGGCACTGGGCCTCGTACACATCATGATGGGCGTGCTGGCCCGTGTGGCATCGCGTACTCATGGAGGAAACCTTCCGGGCCGCTTCGTACTACCCGAAAGGTAGCAGTGTCCCTTGTGGGTAACCAGGTCCCTGAGGTTAGCGTGCGAGCGCGTTCGGAGAGCGGACGCGAAAGATACGGATGAGCTCAGGAGGCACACGTGTCCAGGTCCATGATGCGTGCGGTGGTACAGGATGCGCTCGGCGGCCCGGAGGTGCTGCGCGTCGCGGAGGTCGCGCGGCCGGAGCCGCTGCCCACCGAGGTGCTGGTGCGGGTGCACGCCGCCGGCGTCAACCCGGTCGACTGGAAGACCCGTCAGGGCGGCGGTATGGCGGGCGTGCTCGGCGAGCCGCCGTTCACCCTCGGCTGGGACGTCTCCGGTGTGGTCGAGGAAGTCGGGTTCGGGGTGACCACGCTGGCGCCCGGCGACGAGGTGTACGGGATGCCGTGGTTCCCCCGTCAGGCGGGCGGCTACGCGGAGTTCGTGACGGCCCCCGCCCGCCAGTTCGCCCGTAAGCCCGCCACGTTGAGCCACGAGGCGGCGGCCGCCGTGCCGCTGGCGGCGCTGACGGCCTGGCAGATCCTGGTGGACACGGCCGAGGTGGAGGCGGGCCAGCGGGTTCTGGTGCACGCCGCCGCCGGCGGTGTCGGGCACTTCGCCGTCCAGTTCGCACGGCATCTGGGGGCTTCGGTCGTGGGGACCGCCCGGGAGAGCCGCCACGCATGGCTCGGCCGGCTCGGAGCGGCGGAGCTGATCGATTACACCGAGCAGCGTTTCGAGGACGCGGTCGAGAACGTGGATGTGGTGATCGACCTGCTGGGCGAGGAGCACGACGCCACCAGCACCCGTTCCCTGGAGGTCCTCAAGAAGGAGGGACTGCTGGTGGCCGTCCCCGGTGGCGTCAGCCCCGAGTTGAAGGAGGCCGCGGCCGCCCGGGGGGTGCGCACCAGCCCCTTCCTGGTCGAGCCGGACGGCGCCGCCCTGACCACCATCGCCGGACTGATCGACCAGGGTGCGGTCGAGGTCGAGGTCGAGGACGTCTTCCCGCTGGAGGAGGCCGGCCGCGCCCACCGCCAGGGGGAGGACGGCCACACCCGCGGCAAGCTGGTCCTCCGCACCGGCGCCTGACCGCTGCACAGCCGACGGCTGACGCCCGAAACCCCTTCGCACCACCCATCGCACCAGGCGAGGAGACGCGCATGTTCTACGAGATCCGCCGCTACCAGACCCGGCCCGGCCGCCGGGAGGAATGGGTCACCTTCATGGAGGAGGTGGTGATCCCCTTCCAGACCTCGCAGGGGATGAACGTGATCGCCTCGTTCATCGACGAGGAGGATCCCGACGGCTATGTGTGGATGCGGCGCTTCGCCGACGAGGCGGAGCGGGTGCGGCTCTACGAGGCCGTCTACGGCAGCGAGCGGTGGCAGCAGGAGATCGGCCCCCGGGTCGACGAACTGCTGTTCCGGGAGAAGATCCAGGTCACGCGGGCCGTGCCCACACCCGCATCCGGGCTTCGCTGACCGCGACGGCGCCACCAGCGGGACGGCCGTCCGCCGCTGACGTCCACGGCCCCGCCCGGAACCACACGGCCCCGCCCGGAACCACGCGGCTCCGGGCGGGGCCGCGCCGGGGTCACCCGGAGACGGTCCGGACGGGGGCGGGCGAGGTGGCCCCGGCTCCGCCCCGGCCGCCGCTGCCGCGGCGGATGAAGTAGACGCCGACGGTGGCGAGCAGCGAGGCCGCGGAGAGCGCGTAGAGGCCGCCGTTGGTGCTGCCCGTCGTCTCCTCCAGATAGCCGAAGAGGGTGGGCGAGACGAAGCCGCCGAGGTTGCCGAGGGAGTTGACGACGGCGAGCCCGGCGGCCGTGACCCTGAGGTCGAGCGTGGACTGGGCCAGCGGCCAGAAGAGGTTGGCCGCGCATTTGCTGCCGACGGCGGCCAGGGTGACGGCCGCCAGCCCGAACCAAGGGGAGCCCAGGGTGGCGAGGAAGGTGCCGATGGCGGACAGCACCAGCACGATCGCCAGGTAGGGCCGACGGTCCGGCACGCGGTCGGTGTAACGGCTCATCGTGTACATCGCGATGACCGCGCAGATCCACGGGATGGCCGTGAGCAGCCCGATCTGGAAGGACGAGAGCCCGCCGATGTCGTCCACCAGGCTCGGCAGCCAGAAGGTGATGGCGTATCCGGTGAGCGCCATGGCGAAGAACACCCCGGTCAGCAGCGCCACTTGGGGATGGACCACCAGGCGCAGCCTGGACACCTGCGGCTCGCGGCTGCGCGCCTCGCGGTCGCGTTCCACCGCCGCGCTGAGGGCGGCCTTCTCCTCGGCGCTCAGCCAGCGGGCGTCCTTGATCCGCGAGACGAGGAAGAAGGCCGCGACGAGGCCCACGGTGATCGAGATGGCGCCTTCGAGCGCGAACATCCAGCGCCAGCCGGCGAATCCGCCCAGCCCGTGCATCTCCAGCAGCGCACCGCTGATGGGGCCGGTGACGATGTAGGCGGTGGCCGAGCCGCCGAGGAAGATGGCGCTGGCCCGGCCGCGCGCCGAGTCCGGCAGCCAGGTGGTGAGGTAGTACATCACGCCGGGGAAGAACCCCGCCTCCGCGATGCCCAGCAGGAACCGCAGGGCGTAGAAGGAGGTGGCCCCGGTCATGAAGCACATGAGGAGCGTCACCGCACCCCAGCTGATCATGATCCGGGTGAGCCAGACGCGGGCGCCGAAGCGCTCCATCAGCATGTTGCTGGGGACTTCGAGCAGGGCGTAGCCGAGGAAGAACAGTCCGGCGCCGAGCCCGTAGGCCGCGCTTCCGATGCCGATATCGGCCTTGAGGTCGTCCTGGACGAAACCGACGTTGGTGCGGTCCATCTGGTTGACCACGAGCATGATGACCAGGATGGGCATCACACGGCGCAGAAATTTGGTCACGGACCGTTGGACGAGCTCCGAGGAGGCGGCCGGGTCGCGGTCGGGGGCGGGGGGATTCACCATGGCGGCTCTCCTCGCGTCGTTCATGCACATGAACACTCTGGGAGTGGAGTGCAGACCTTACGATCACCCGTTCCTTCGGTCAATGACTTTGGAAGCAACAATTCCATGGAGAATCGCCTGAGTTGTGCTGGGGGTTTTGCCTTCTCCTTGCCGGGGCAGCCCCTTGAGAGGGTTCACCCACCTACCAGTTGTTCAACCATATGAATGGAACGTCGATGTCTGACGGAGCACCCCTGCGCATCACGGATGTCACCATCACCCCCGTCGCCTTCCGCGACCCGGCCCTGCTCAACTCCGTCGGCGTCCATGAGCCCTTCGCGCTCCGCTCGATCGTGCAGATCCACACCGACGCGGGCCTGACCGGGCTCGGCGAGACCTACGCGGACGAGCTCCACCTGGAGCGCCTGGCGGCCGTCGGACACGAGATCGTCGGCCTGGACGCCTTCGCCACCGAGGAACTGCACCAGCGCGTCCAGCGGGTCATCGACCGCGTGGGCGGCTCCGGCGGCTCCGGGCTCACCGGCATGATCACCACCAGCAGCACCGCCGACCGGGTCGCCTCCCCGTTCGAAGTGGCGCTCCTGGACATCCAGGGCAAGGCCATCGGCCGCCCGGTCAGCGACCTGCTCGGCGGCGCGGTGCGGTCCGCCGTTCCGTTCAGCGCCTATCTCTTCTACAAGTGGGCCGCCCACCCCGGCCAGGAGCCGGACGAGTGGGGCGAGGCCCTCGACCCCGACGCCATCGTGGCGCAGGCCCGCCGGATGGTGGACGACTACGGCTTTACCGCGATCAAACTGAAGGGCGGCGTCCGGCCCCCTGAGGAGGAGATCGAGGCGATGCGGGCGCTGCGCCGCGCCTTCCCCGACCACCCGCTGCGCCTGGACCCCAATGCCGTCTGGACGACGGAGACCTCGGTGAAGGTCGGGCGCGCGCTCGAGGGCGTGCTGGAGTACCTGGAGGATCCCACTCCCGGGATCGACGGTATGGCCGCGGTCGCCCGTGAGGTCCCCATGCCGCTGGCCACCAACATGTGCGTGGTCGCCTTCGACGAGCTGGCTCCCGCGGTGGCCGCCGACGCCGTCCAGGTCGTCCTCTCCGACCACCACTACTGGGGCGGGCTGCGCCGCTCCAAGCTGCTCTCCGGCATCTGCGAGACCTTCGGCATGGGCCTGTCCATGCACTCGAACTCGCACCTGGGGATCAGCCTGGCCGCGATGACCCACCTGGCCGCGGCCACCCCGAACCTCACCTACGCCTGTGACACCCACTGGCCGTGGAAGACCGAGGACGTGATCGTGGACGGCGCGCTGACCTTCACCGACGGCGCGGTGCCCGTGCCGAGCGCCCCCGGCCTCGGTGTGGAGCTGGATCCCGACGCCCTGGCGCGCCTGCATGAGCAATACGTCGACTGCGGACTGCGCAACCGCGATGACACGGGGTACATGCGGCGCTTCGACCCGTCCTTCCAGGCGGACCTCGCCCGCTGGTAGCCCGCCGCCACCGCGGCTCACCTTCCGGAGTACCTCGATCGAAGGAGGCCGGCCTCGGTCACCTGGTGTACCCGGATTTCGGCTAAGCGTACGAAGCTGCAGGCCAAGGGGTCTTCTTAGCCTCTGAGGGACGGAAAAGACGCCGAAACCCTCGGAAGTGCCTAAGCCTTGTCTCCTTCTGCTCCTCGCGTACGGATCACCCCTGACCGGACCGACCGCCGCCGCCGGCGCATGCTGGGCGCGGCGGTCGCGGCCGGACTGACCCTCGGCGCCCTGGCCGCACCCGCGGCAGGGGCCGTGGACCACCACGCGCGGCACGGCGCCGGGACGGCCGCCCCCAAGGCCGACACCGGCTCGCCGGTGCGGGTCAACCAGGTCGGCTATCTGACCCACGGCCCCAAGAAGGGCACCGTCGTCACCCCCGCCACCACGCCGCTGACCTGGACGCTCCGGGCCGCCGACGGCACCGAGCGGGCGAGCGGGACCACCACCCCAGCGGGTGTGGACCCCAGCTCCCGGCAACACGTCCAGACCTTCGACTTCAGCAAGGTCACGGACGCGGGTGAGGGGTACACCATCACCATCGGCGGGAAGAAGAGCGAGCCGTTCGCCATCGGTGACCACCTCTACGGCTCGCTGCGCAGTGACGCGCTGGCGTACTTCTACCACAACCGCAGCGGGATCAAGATCGACAAGGACCTCGTGGGGCCCGAGTACGCCCGCCCCGCGGGCCATGACAAGGCGGCCCCGCACCGGGGCGACACCGACGTCCCGTGCGTCAAGGGCGTGTGCGACTACCGCCGGAATGTCGCCGGTGGCTGGTACGACGCCGGTGACCAGGGCAAGTACGTCGTCAACGGCGGTATCTCGGTGGCCCAGCTGATGTCCGCCTACGAGCGCACCCGCACCACCAAGGGCGTCGACGCCGCGCCGCTGGGCGACGGCAGGCTCCGGGTGCCCGAGCGTGGCAACGGCGTTCCGGACGTCCTGGACGAGGCCCGCTGGGAGATGGAATTCCTCCTGCGCATGCAGGTGCCGAAGGGCGAGCCGCTCGCCGGTATGGCGTTCCATAAGGTGCACGACAAGCAGTGGACCGGGTTCCCGACCCGGCCGGACCAGGACCAGCAGCAGCGCGAGCTGCACAAGCCGTCCACCGCGGCCACCCTCAATCTGGCGGCGTCCGCCGCGCAGGGCGCCCGCGTCTTCGCGTCCTACGACCCGGAGTTCGCCGCCCGCTGCCTGCACGCGGCCCGGGCCGCGTGGGACGCGGCCAAGGCGCATCCGAAGATCTTCGCCAGCGACAAGGACTCCACGGGCGGCGGTGCCTACGGCGACCGCTACGTCGGCGACGAGTTCTACTGGGCCGCCGCCGAGCTGTTCATCACCACCGGCGACCACGGCTACGCCAAGGCGGTGCTCGGCTCGCCGCTGCACCGCGACGTGGGCGCGCTCTTCCCGCGCGGCGGCGGCATGTCGTGGGCCCAGGTCGCGGGCCTCGGCGCGCTGGACCTGGCCACCGTCCCCAACAAGCTCACCGCGAAGCAGCGCGCCGAGGTGCGCGCGATGGTGACGAAGGCCGCCGACCGCTACGCCGCGGACTCGGCGAAGTCGGCCTACGGCGTGCCGTACGCGCCCAAGGACGGTAAGTACGAGTGGGGCTCCAACAGCCAGGTGCTCAACAACATGGTCGTGCTCGCCACCGCGCACGACCTGACGGGCAAGGACCGCTACCTCGACGCGGTGCTCCGCGGCATGGACTATCTGCTGGGCGGCAATCCGCTCAACCAGTCCTATGTCACCGGCTACGGCGAGCGGAACTCGCACAACCAGCACCACCGCTTCTGGGCGCACCAGCGCGACCACCGGCTGCCGCATCCGGCGCCCGGTTCGCTGGCGGGTGGCCCGAACTCCGGGCTGCAGGACCCGGTGGCCAAGAAGAAGCTGAAGGGCTGCGCCCCGGCGATGTGCTACACCGACAGCCTGATGGCGTTCTCCACCAACGAGATCACCATCAACTGGAACGCGCCGCTGGCCTGGATCGCCTCGTACGTCGACGGTCTGGGCGGTGGCACGGCGAAGCAGTCCGTGCGCTGACCCGTCCCGGAACGCGCCGCCGCCCACTCCGTGCCCCGGGCGCGGAGTGGGCGGCGGCCTGGAAGCGGGGAGGTCAGTCGGCGCCGAACTCCATCGCGGCGCGGTCGAGCAGCTTGTCCTGCCCGGACACCCGCCCGTCCGAGGCGATCGCGTCGGAGGCGCCCTGCGGCATCGCGCCGATCAGCCCGGTGGAGGCCGCCTGCGCGGCGCCGATCAGCGCCGGGTGCGAGTTGCCGACCATGCCGAGACCGGCGTACTGCTCCAGCTTGGCGCGCGAGTCGGCGATGTCGAGGTTGCGCATGGTCAGCTGGCCGATCCGGTCCACAGGACCGAAGGCGGAGTCCTCGGTCCGCTCCATGGAGAGCTTGTCCGGGTGGTAGCTGAACGCCGGTCCTGAGGTGTCCAGGATGGAGTAGTCCTCACCGCGCCGGAGCCGCAGGGTCACCTCGCCGGTGATCGCCGCGCCGACCCAGCGCTGCAGCGACTCGCGCACCATCAGCGCCTGCGGGTCCAGCCAGCGGCCCTCGTACATGAGCCGGCCGAGGCGGCGCCCCTCGGTGTGGTAGGTGGCGACGGTGTCCTCGTTGTGGATCGCGTTGACCAGCCGCTCGTACGCCGCGTGCAGCAGCGCCATGCCCGGTGCCTCGTAGATGCCCCGGCTCTTGGCCTCGATGACGCGGTTCTCGATCTGGTCGGACATGCCCATGCCGTGCCGTCCGCCGATGGCGTTGGCCTCCAGCACCAGATCGACGGCGGAGGCGAACTCCTTGCCGTTGATCGTCACCGGACGGCCCTGTTCGAAGCCGATCGTGACGTCCTCGGGCGCTATCTCGACCGACGGGTCCCAGAACCGCACGCCCATGATCGGCTCGACGATCTCGATGCCGGTGTCGAGGTGCTCGAGCGACTTGGCCTCGTGGGTCGCGCCCCAGATGTTGGCGTCGGTGGAGTACGCCTTCTCCGTGCTGTCCCGGTAGGGCAGGTCATGGGCGAGCAGCCACTCCGACATCTCCTTGCGGCCGCCGAGCTCGCTGACGAAGTCGGCGTCCAGCCACGGCTTGTAGATCCGCAGGGAGGGGTTGGCCAGCAGGCCGTAGCGGTAGAACCGCTCGATGTCATTGCCCTTGAAGGTGGAGCCGTCGCCCCAGATCTGCACATCGTCCTCGAGCATGGCGCGCACCAGCAGGGTGCCGGTGACCGCCCGCCCGAGCGGGGTGGTGTTGAAGTAGCTGCGGCCGCCGGAGCGGATGTGGAACGCCCCGCAGGCCAGGGCCGCGAGCCCCTCCTCCACCAGGGCCGCCCGGCAGTCCACCAGACGCGCGACCTCCGCGCCGTACGTCGTGGCGCGCCCGGGGACCGAGGCGATGTCGGGCTCGTCGTACTGGCCGATGTCGGCGGTGTAGGTGCAGGGCACCGCGCCCTTGTCGCGCATCCACGCGACCGCTACCGAGGTGTCGAGGCCGCCGGAGAAGGCGATTCCGACGCGTTCGCCGACAGGGAGGGAGGTGAGAACTTTGGACACAGCAGGAGTATGCAGTCTTACGCATGATCATGCAAGGCCCCCTGGTGATCGCCATGATCCACACCCCGGTCCCGCGCTTCGCCGGGCCGGGGGCCGGGGTGCCTGGGCGGTTCCGGACGGCGAAGCGCGGGGGTGGGGATCATGAGGTCAGATACGCCTCCACCTCACTCACCTGGGCCGCCGGCCAGCCCGTGTTGCCGGTGACGTTGAGCCGCAGGTAACGCATATGCGTGCCGCCGGGCAGGGTGATGGTGACCTTGTTGCCGGACGCCGGGTCGAAGCGGTAGCCCTGCGACCCCACCACCGTCGCGTACGAGGAGCCGTCGGCGCTGCCCAGCACCGACAGGGTCTGGGTGCGGGCGCCCCACGCGGACGAGGGCGGCAGCTTCAGCACCAGCCGGCGGACCTCCTGGCTGGAGCCGAGGTCCACGGTCAGGGCCTGCGGAAAGGCGTTGTTGGCCGACTCCCAGTAGGTGTTCGCGTCGCCGTCGACCGCCTTGCCGGGGGTGTAGACGTCCTGGGAGCCGGTCGCGGTGGCCGGACGGCCCTTGGCGAGGTTGCGGCCCGGCTCGGGGTCCGGGTTGCCCTGGCCGGGCTGGGGCCAGCTGGAGCAGTCCGACCAGGTGCTGCTCCAGCCGGAGTTGCCACCGCCGTCGGTGAGGCTGAAGGTGCCGGAGCCGGACGGGAAGGGGCAGTTGTAGACGCCCGCCGCGCCGACGCTGGAGGCCGTGACGTCGCTGAACTTCGCCGCCCCCTGCGCCTCGGCCTGGACGACGACCGTTCCGGGGTTGGTCACGGTCGCGCCGGAGACGTTGACGTTCTTGACCGCGTAGCCCCTGCCGCCGCCGGAGACGAACTCGAAGGCGCTGTACGGGCTGTCGGTGATGGTCGTGTTGGTGATGTTGACGGTGGCCTCGATCGCGCTGTCGTAGGAGTCGACGCGCAGGGCGCCCATCGGGTGGTTCCAGTTGGGGTTCATGGCACCCGCGCGGACCAGCGTGTTGCCGTCGACCGTGATCGTCCCGGCCAGCGGGTGGAACGGGTCCATGAACTTCTGGTTGGAGATGGCGATACCGCTGCCCAGGGCGTTGGTGTCGGAGATCAGGTTGTTCTTGACTGTGATGTCCGTACCGCCGTAGATGGCGATGCCATTGGCGAGGTTCGGCTGCGAGATGGTGTTGCTCTCGAAGCTGCTGTTGGTGTCCGGCGAGTACAGCGACCACATGGCGAGCGCGTCGTCGCCCTGGTTCCGCAGGAAGTTGTTCCGGACCCGTACGTTCTTCGCCGACCCGTTGAGGTTGAGGCCGTCGGCCGTCATGTCCAGGAAGCGGTTGTTCTCGACCACCAGGTTGTCGTTGTTGCCCAGCAGCCACAGACCGACCTTCAGGTGCTGCAGCCACATGCCCGACACGCTGGAGCCCGGGCCGAGCGAGCCGTTGACGAAGTTGTCGGGGTTGGAGTCGACGCGCTCGGTGACCTCGCCGATGACCGCGAAGTCCTTGATGTGGACGTTGCCGGAGGAGCTGGACTGGTCGATGAAACGGGAGGTGTGCACCACGGAGTGCCAGCTGCCGGCGCCCTGGAGGGTGACGTTCTGGACACCGTTCAGCGAGGAGGTCAGCTTGTAGTCACCCGGCGGGATCCAGACCACTCCGCCCTGGGCGGCGGCGATGGCGTCCCGGAACGCCTGGGTGGAGTCGCCCTGCCCGCTGGGATCGGCGCCCTTGGAGGTGACGGACACCGATCCGGCGGGCTGGGAGGCGGCCGCCGCGACCTGCTCGAAGTCGGCCACGTCCACGGTGACCTGGGTGTTCGCCGCCTCGAAGGCGATCTTGTCACCGGCCTGGACGTTCTGGCCGAGCAGCACCCGGGCGTTGTCGTAGAAGTGGTGGGTCTTCGAACCCGTGATCCAGCCGGTGTCCACGTACGAGTACGTGGACGTGACCGCGACACTCTTGGCCAGCTTGGTGCCGTTGACGTAGACGTTCAGCGTGCCCGACTGGCCGTCGGGCACGCTGTAGGCCACGTTCACCGCGTTGGCCGCGCGCGGCGCGGCGAACTCCACGCGCTGCCCGGCGGCGAGACGGACGGCCTGGCGCCCGGACGCCTCGGAGGCGAGCGTGCCCTGGGTGAAGTCGGGGCCGATCTTCGTCCCCGTGGTGGTGGCCGACTCGGCCTCGACCGAGGTGAACGGCAGGGAGGCGCCCGCTGCCGCGTGTGCTGCCGTGGGGGTCAGGGTGACGAGCATGCCGGCCGCCAGGGCGACGGCCGTGCCGATCGCCGACAGGCGTGCGGCGGATGCCGATGCGGTACTGCTGCGGTGCATGTGCTGATCCCTTCGTGGTGGGGGTGGTGGGATAGCGCGGTGCGGTGGCGGCGGCTCAGCCGAGCAGCCAGGCCGCCGTGTCCTGCGGAAGGCGGCCCCGGTCGTCCAGCGGGCCGCTGGTGAGCAGAAGCCGGGAGGCGCCGTCCAGCTCGGCGGGGGTGTCCGCGAGGTTGACCACGCAGACCAGGCCCTCGGTACGGGCGAAGGCCAGAACGCCGTCGGCCGAGGGGAGCCAGGTCAGCGGCCCGTCGCCGAAGCCGGGGGTAACGCGGCGGACGCGGATCGCCGCGCGGTAGAGGCTGAGCATCGAGCCCGGGTCCTCGGTCTGCAGATCGGCCGCGTACGCCGCCCAGTGCGCGGGCTGCGGCAGCCACGGCTCCTCGCGCGACCCGAAACCGGCGTACGGCGCCTCCGCGGTCCACGGCAGCGGCACCCGGCAGCCGTCGCGGCCCGGGTCGGTGCCGCCGGAGCGGAAGTGCATCGGGTCCTGGATGCGGTCGCGGGGGATCTCGGCCTCGGGCAGGCCAAGCTCCTCCCCCTGGTAGAGGTAGACCGCGCCGGGCAGGGCCAGCGACAGCAGGGCGGCGGCCCGCGCCCGCCGGGTGCCGAGGGCGAGGTCGGTGGGGGTGCCGAAGACCTTGGTGGCGAAGTCGAAACCGGTGTCCTCGCGTCCGTAGCGGGTGACCGTGCGGGTCACGTCGTGGTTGCACAGCACCCAGGTGGCGGGCGCGCCCACGGGAGCGTGTTCGGCGAGCGTCTCGTCGATCGAGGTCCGCAGCCGCCGGGCGTCCCAGGGGCAGGTCAGGAAGGAGAAGTTGAAGGCGGTGTGCAGCTCGTCGGGGCGCAGATAGCGGGCGAAGCGCTCGCTGTCCGGCAGCCACACCTCGCCGACGAAGACACCGCCGTACTCGTCGGCCACCGCGCGCCAGGAGCGGTAGACGTCATGGAGCTCATCGCGGTCGACGTACGGATGCGGGTCGCGGCCCTCGACGAAGTCGGGCAGCCGGGGGTCCTTGGCCAGCAGGGCGGCCGAGTCGACGCGCACCCCCGCCACGCCCCGCTCGAACCAGAAGCGCAGGATGTCCTCGTGCTCCTGGCGCACGGCCGGGTGGGCCCAGTTGAGGTCCGGCTGCTCGGGGGCGAACAGATGGAGGTACCAGTGGCCGTCGGGCAGCCGGGTCCAGGCCGGGCCGCCGAACTCCGACGTCCAGTCGTTGGGCGGCAGCTCGCCGTGGTCGCCACGGCCCGGACGGACGTGGAAGAGCTCCCGCTCGGCGCCGCCGGCCAGGGCTCCACGCCACCAGGGGTGCTGGTCGGAGACGTGGTTGGGCACGATGTCGACGATCGTGCGGATGCCCAGCTCGCGGGCCTCGGCGATGAGCTTCTCCGCCTCGGCCAGGGTGCCGAAGGCCGGGTCGATGGCGCGGTAGTCGGCGACGTCATAGCCGCCGTCCTTCATGGGCGACTGGTACCAGGGGCTGAACCACAGGGCGTCGACGCCGAGTTCGGCGAGGTACGGCAGCCTGGCGCGGACGCCCGCGAGGTCGCCGGTGCCGTCGCCGTCCCCGTCGGCGAAGCTGCGCACATACACCTGGTAGATGACGGCGGAGCGCCACCAGTCGTGCGGTGTCCGGGCAGGGGTGGGCTGGGCCACGGTGGGAGCCTTTCTGTCGAGGGGGCGGTGTCAGCCCTTCGTGCTGCCCGCGCTGATCCCGGCGATGATGTGCCGCTGGAAGACGAGGAACAGCGCGACCATCGGAATGCTGGCGATGACCATCGCGGCGATGAGCACGGTCAGCTGGATGTTCTGCGACAGCTGGACGAGCGCCACGCTGATCGGCTGCTTGCCGGTGTCGGAGAAGACCATCAGCGGCCACAGGAAGTCCTGCCACACCGCCACCAGCGCGAAGATCGACACAACGCCGAGCACCGGACGTGACATGGGCAGCACGATCGACCACAGGGTGCGCAGCTTCCCGGCGCCGTCGATCTCGGCGGCCTCCAGGACGTCGCGCGGGATCTGGTCGAAGAACCGCTTGAGGAGATAGAGGTTGAAGGCGTTGGCGACGGCCGGCAGCCAGATCGCGAGCGGGTCGTTGAGCAGGCTGGTGTGGATCAGCGGCAGGTCGGCGACGGTCAGGTACTTCGGCACGACCAGCGCCTGGGCCGGGACCATCAGCGTGGCCAGGATGCCGCCGAGGATCACCTTGCCGAAGGCGGGCTTCAACTTGGACAGGGCGTAGGCGGCGGCCGTGCAGAAGACCAGCTGGAACAGCCAGGCCCCGGCCGCCTGGATCACCGTGTTCCACAGGTGCCGCGGAAGCTGCATCAGGTCCCAGGCGTCGCTGTAGCCGCTGAGGTGCCACTGCTCGGGGACGAGGGTGGGCGGGGTCCGCGCCACCTCGTCCGGAGACTTCATCGCACCGGTCACCATCCAGTAGACGGGGAAGAGGAACGCGATCGCGAACAGCACCACCACGGCGGTGAAGACCGTCCAGTAG
>NZ_JAEEAP010000719.1 GCF_016103465.1 Streptomyces sabulosicollis | reverse complement strand
GGCCGGGGCAGGTCGGAGGGCTGGGGCATGCGGGTCACTGTGCCACGCCCGTCCGTTGTCCGACATCCCTCCCGTGATCGAGGGCAGGATGGGGTCATGCGTATCGCGGTCACCGGTTCCTCCGGGCTCATCGGCACGGCACTCGTCCGCTCGCTGCGCGAGGACGGCCACCAGGTGGTGCGTCTGGTGCGGCGGCCGCCGCGTGCGGAGGACGAGGTGGAGTGGGACCCGCGGCGGCAGTGGGTGGACACCTCCGGGCTGATGGGCTCTGAGGCCGTGGTCCATCTCGCGGGCGCGGGCGTCGGCGACCGGCGCTGGACCGACGCGTACAAGAAGGAGATCCGGAACAGTCGGGTGCTGGGCACGGCCGCCATCGCCGAGGCGGTCGCCTCGCTCGACACCCCGCCGCGGGTACTGGTGAGCGGGAGCGCGGTGGGGTTCTACGGTGACACCGGGGAGCGCGCGGTCGATGAGAGTGCGCCCCCCGGCCATGGTTTCCTGCCGGATCTCTGCCAGGACTGGGAGGAGGCGGCGACCGCGGCACAGGAGGCGGGCGTCCGCACGGTCTTCGCCCGGACCGGTCTGGTGGTCTCCTCCGAGGGCGGGGCGTGGGGGAAGCTCTTCCCCTTGTTCAAGCTGGGCCTCGGCGGGCGGATGGGCAGCGGGCGACAGTACTGGAGCTTCATCGCGCTGCGGGACCACATCGCCGCGCTGCGCCACATCCTCGACACGCCCGAGCTCACCGGGCCGGTCAACCTCACCGCGCCGGCGCCGGTGACCAACCGGGAGATCACGGCCGCCATGGGCCGGGTGCTGGGCCGCCCCACACTCTTCTCGGTCCCCGCGCCCGCGCTCCGGATCGCCCTGGGCGAGATGTCCGGGGACGTCCTCGGCAGCGTCCGGGCCATCCCCCGCCGCCTCCTGGACTCCGGCTTCACCTTCGCCTGCCCGCATGTGGACGAGGCCATCAAGGCGGCGCTCAGGTAGGCGAGTTGGGCGACGCCCCGGCCCTTCCGCTCTCCCCCGCCCTCCTCCGCTCGCCTCCGCTCTCGCCGGTCGCGGACCGTTCGACGACGGTCCGCGACTGGTGTGCGACCGGTGTGCGACCGGTGTGCGCCCGTGCCCGGTCGATGCGCGTCTGGCATCGACCGTTTTTGTCCGTACTGTCAAGACCGTCTCGTCGAGCCGTCTCGCGGGACCCACGCATCCGGACCGCCGGTCGGGGCAACAGCCCCCGTGACGGACGCACCGACCTCGGGGAGGACACGTGCTCAAGCGCGCGCACCGCACGGACGTCGTCATCGTCGGCGCCGGGCTCGCGGGGCTGGCCGCGGCCCATCGGCTGACCGGCGCGGAAGTGGCGGTCACGGTGCTCGAGGCCGCGCCCCACGTGGGCGGACGGATGACCACCGAGACCGTGGACGGCTTCCGGCTGGACCGCACCGGCCATTTGATGAACACCTCGTTCCCGGAGTTGCGGCGCACTCCGGGGCTCGGCGCCCTCGCCCTGCGCCCCTTCGCCCAGGGGGTGCTGGTCCACAGCGAGGGCCGTACCCACCGGGTGGACACCCCCCGGAGCATGAGGGGCGCATTCACCACGGCACGCGCCCTCGCGAACGCCGCCCGCGCGCCGCTCGGCAGCGGGCTCGATCAGGCCCGACTCGGTGCCGCGCTCGGCAGGCTCGCCGCCCTGCCCGCGGACCACCTGCTCGCCCGCCCCGACCGGCCGGTCTCCGAGACCCTGGGGGGGCGGGGCCTACCTGCTCGTACGGTCGAGGGGGTGCTGCGTCCGCTGCTCGTCTCGCTCCTGAGCGACCCGGACCTCACCACCTCCAGCCGCTGCGCCGACCTCGCGCTGCGCGGCTACGCACGCGGCCGCCTCTGCCTCCCGGCGGGCGGCGCGTCCACCGTCCCCGAACTGCTGGCGGCCGCGCTGCCGCCGGGGACGGTCCATACGGGCGTCCGGGCCGTATCGGCCTCCACCACCGCCGTGGCCACCGCCGAACACGGCGAGTTCGGCTGCCGTGCGGTGCTGGTGGCCACCGGGGCGCAGGACGCGGCCGGGCTGCTGCCCGGGCTGCGGGTACCGGCCTTCCACCCGGTCACCGTGGTGCACCACACCGCCGACCGGCCGCCGCTGCGCGAACCCGCGCTGATACTCGCCGCGGGCGGTGGGGGCCCGGTCGCCCACACCATGGTGGCCAGCGAGGTGGACCCCTCGCGCACCCCGCCCGGCCGGGTGCTGATCACCTCCACGGTGCTGGGCGCCTCCGCCGCGCTGCCGACCACCGAGCTCGACCGGGCCGTCCGCGCCCAACTGGCGGCGGTGTACGGGACGTCGACGGCGGGCTGGGACCTGCTGGCCGCCCACCACGACCCGTACGCCGTCCCGGCCATGCCCGCACCCCACGACCCGCGCCGCCCGGTGCGGCTGCTGTCCGGGCTGTACGTCTGCGGCGACCACCGCGACTCCAGCACGGTCCAGGGCGCCCTGGCCTCCGGCCGCCGAGCCGCCCGCGCGGTCCTCAGCGACTTCGGCGCCCCACCGGACTCCGGCTCCGACGCGCATGCGGGCACCCTGCCCGCGGCGGCGGCCTGACCCGAGCCCCTGCGGAGCTCACCGCTGAGGTCGGGCTCCCGCTACGGCTCACGGCCAGGGGGCCGTCTCCGCGCCGCGACGGCCTCCCCGCGGCCCGCCCGCGGGGACCCGGGCTCCCGAACGGCTCACGGCACGACCCACCGCGCTGCCCCGCGAGGCCCGGCCCCCGCCACGGCCCGCGCCCGCACCACGCACCCGACTGCGGCACTCCGCCGGGGGCCGGATGCGGTACGAGCTCCGGCACGCTGCCGCCCTGCGGCGGCCTGACCCGCGGCCCCGTGGCTCACGGCACGCCCGACTTCGGTGCCCCGCCGGGGGGCCGGGCCCGGGCAGGCTCCGGCACCCGGCCCCGCGCCCCAGCGGCTCGCCGAACGGCACGACCGGCACCCGCGCCATGCCCGCCCCGACCCGCGCCCTCCACGCGGCGCCCGGCGCACCGCCGAGGGGCTCACGCGCGCTCGCGGCGCACGTCCGGCCCGGCTCCGGCGCCCCGCCGGGCCGGGTCCGGCGCGAGTTCCGGTGCCCGCCCCCGGCCCGTACCGCCGTGCCCGCCCCGGCCCGTACCGCCGTGGCGGGCACGGCGGTACGGGCCGGGGG
>NZ_JAEEAP010000718.1 GCF_016103465.1 Streptomyces sabulosicollis | reverse complement strand
TCCCGGCGCGGATGCCCCCACCGGCGCCCGCTGCGACCGGCCCGGCGACCGGCGACGCGGCCCGCGCCCCCACTCCCTGCTCCGCTGCTCGACGGCGCCGAAGGCGCGAAACGAACCCCGCGCCCGGCCACCGGCACCCACTCCGACCCCGGCCCCGCTCGCCCAGGGCCCCAGCCCGAACCGCCCGGCTCGCTAGCATGGCTCTGCAGGGTTCCCGTTGCCCGGCGCGGCCGCCGGCCGAGAGAGGAGCGAGCGCCATGACGATCGCCCCGGACCACGCCGACCGTGACGCGCTCCGCTATCAGTCGATGCGGGACATCGTCGAGCAGATACAGGAGAGCGTTCCCGGAAAGCTGGAGATCACCAAGGAAGGGATCGTTCACGACATGATGTCGCCGGGGGGGCCGCACGAGCTGACGGCGGCGCGCATCAGTCGTCGGCTGGAGAAGGTCATGCCGGACGGCCTGCTGGCCCACACCGGTACACCGGACGTCGAGGACCCGGACTCGGGCGTGCTGCGCCACCCCGACGTGATCGTGATCGCCGAGGCGGACATGGAGGTCGAAGGGGCCCTCGACCCGCATGCGCTCCTCGCCGCCATCGAGGTCGTGTCCCGGTCCAATCCGGACAATGACTGGGTGGGCAAGGCAAGGGACTATCCACAGCTCGGCATCCCCGTTTATGTGATCTTCGATCCCCGAACGGGCGAGGGCTCCGTGCTGTCCGACATCCACCCCACCCCGCACGGTCCTCGCTACGCGACCCGAAAGGACTTCGTCTACGGGGAGGACATCACGATCGGCGAGTGGACCGTCTCGACCGAGAACCTGCCGCGCTACACATAGGGAGCACCGCCCTCGGGAGGCACGCTGGTGCGGCGGACCGCGCCCACGGTACGTTCGGCGCGCCGAGAAGAGGGGGGATCGGGATGGCCGGGGTGCCGCTGCGGGTGGAGATCTTACGGGCGGGCGAGGAGCATGTGGAGCAGATCGCCCGGCTCGCCGAGTCACGGAGCCTGAACGGGCCGGACGGCTCCCAGGGAACGGTGGAGGGCGGCTTCCTGGTCTCGGCGTACACCGAGGCCGACTACCGCGCCCGGCTGGAGACCGCCGAGCACTTCTACGTGGCGGTCAAGGGCGGCCATGTGCAAGCGTTCCTGCTGGCCTACAGCTCCGACCGGGTCGAGCCGGACGAATGGCTGAACCGCCGGATCAAGACGGCGCTCGGCAACTTCCTGGTGATCAAGCAGATCTGTGTGGCCCGCGAGGCGGCGCGGAGCGGAATCGCCTCGATGCTCTACTACCACGTCCTCGACCAGTGGGACTCCAGCCCCGTGATCGCCGCCGTGGTCAACGATCCCCCCAACGACGCGTCCGCCCACTTCCACCACAAGCTCGGCTTCCAGGAGCTGACCCGGCTGACCCCGCCGGACGGGCTGCCCCGGGTGGTGTGGGTGTGGCGCAAACCGCGTGAGGCGATGCTGCACGCGCAGTACGGGATCGCGGTGGACCTCTACAAGCACGAGGACAACCTCAACTGGCAGAAGCTGAACAACTTCTTCTACATCACCGCGGGCCTCGCGGCCGCCACCGCCTTCTTCCTCGGCAAGGAGGGCGCGGGCGGCTCCCTCGGCAAGGGACTGGCGATGATCATCGCGGTCATCGGCATCGGGGTGTCGCTGGGCTTCTCGCTGATGCTGCGGTACGGGCGCCAGTACCTCCTGGCGCGCAAGGAGGCCGTGATCGAACTCGAGGAGTACATGGCCTGGCACGGCGGCGAGCGGATAGTGAACCGCCGCACCGACGACCCCGGCTCCGCCTATCTCAAGGTGTCCCCGACCGGCGCGATCATGATGCTGCTGCCGGTGCTGGTCGCGGCCTGCTGGCTCGCGGTGCTCGGGGTGCTGATCGCCAAATGACGTAGCGGAAAGGGCCAGCCCCCGGCGAGATGCGTCGGCCCCGTGGCGAGGATGTGTCCGGCCTGTGACCGATCCCTCCCGGCCATCGGACAACCTGTCAAGATCGCCAACCGTCCCTTCACTCGGAGCAGCCGGAGACTACGCGCTGCCGAAGTGACAGGGTCACCGAATTGAACAGTCGATGGACATTGACGGGGGCGCGGACCACCCGCAGGCAGACGCTCGCCGCGCTGGCGGCGCTCACCGCCGGGGGAGCCGCGGGGATCGCGGGGGTCACCGGGATCGCCGGTTGCGGGGCCGGGCCTTCACACGGCACGGCGGCCCGGCCCGCGCGGGCCGGCGAGCCCGGGGCGGCGGAGCCGTTCACCTCGGCGGTGGGCGACAAGCGGGCGCTGCTGCTGCAGATCATGGCGCACCCCGACGACGATCTGTACTTCATGAACCCGGACGCCGAGCATGTGCTGCGCTCCGGCGTCCCGGTGGTGTGCGTGTACGTCACGGCCAGTGAGGCCCGGGGGATCAACCACCAGGCGGGGACGCCGATCCCGCGCGCCGACAAGGCCGCCTACTCCGCCTCCCGCCACCAGGGGCTGCGGCAGGCGTACGCGCGGATGATGGGACTGAACCAGTTCGCGCCCTGGCAGCGGTCGGTGCTGCGGCTGCCCGGCGGGGTCACGGCGGAGACCAACACGCTCGTGGGCGGCGCCCGCAGGGTCCGGCTGATCTTCCTCAACATCGCGATGCTGTCGGACGGCGGCGTACGGATCCCCGCCCTGTGGGACACCCCGGGCACCGTGATGCGCACCCTCCTGGCCACCGGCTCCCCCGTGGCCCACCCCAGCTCGTACGGCCACCAGACGCTGGTCGACGTGCTGGCCGGGATCATGGACCGCTACCGGCCCACGCTGATCCACACGCTCGACCCGGACCCCGACTTCCAGGTGCACGACGCCCGGCACCCCAAGGACAACGACCAGCCGGGCTGCTCGGACCACCGCGACCACACCCCGGTCGCGCTGTTCACCTGGAAGGCGATCGCCCAGTGGGTGGCCGCGTCCACCCGGCGCGACAAGCACGCCCCGCGCTTCACCACCACCGCGTTCCGCGGCTACTACAACCAGCGCTGGCCGCACAATCTGCCGCCCGCGGTGCTCGCCCAGAAGGCGCGGGCGATTCTGTCCTACGGCGGTGCGCCGGACTGGGACTGCGGCAACGCGGCCGGCTGCGGCGACTACAGCCAGGGCGGGGTGCGCCCGCTGCGGAACCGCAAGGGCTGGATCCGCTCCACCCACTACCGCTACCCCACCTGTCTCTTATACACAC
>NZ_JAEEAP010000717.1 GCF_016103465.1 Streptomyces sabulosicollis | reverse complement strand
CCCCACCACCCCACCACCCATCGGCCTACGCGGTGGCGAGCGACACCTCGGTCGACTTGATCAAGGCGGTGACCCGGCTGCCCTCGGTGAGCCCCAGCTCCGCCGCCGCGTCCTGGGTGATAGCGGCCGTGAGCTCCTGGCCACCGCCGATGTCGATGACGACGGTGGCCATGGCGGCCCCGAGGGTGAGGCGGCTGACGGCGCCCGGGAAGCGATTGCGGATGCTCAGCCCCGAGACCTCCCCGGTGGCCAGGGCCACCTCGGTGGCCTTGGCCAGCGCCGTCACCTCGGAGCCCTCCCCGATGCCGAGTTCCTTGACGGCACTCATGGTCACGGCGGCCGTCACCATCTGCCCCCCGGACAGCCGTCCCTGGACCGTGGCCATGGCCTCGCCGGGGGTCACGGACACGACGGTGGCGGGGAGCTGATTGCGGATGCTGAGACTCATGGGTGCACCACCCCGGAGGCGGAGGTCGAGGGCCTGATACGCCTCACCCTAGGCACCCACCCAAAGATCCGCGCGCCGACGTGCGACGGCGCCCACGCCGCACGCCCCACCCCGGCCACCCGAGCCCGTACGTCACGTGGCCCCCGTACGCCACCCACGTCGCCCCGTACGCCACGTGGCCCCCCGTACGACACCAGGCCGCCTCGCCATCCCGGCGCTCCGGCACTCCGGCACTCCGGCACGAGATGCCCCGTACGACACCTGGAGCGTGGCACCGCCCCCTCACCCGCACCACCACCCCCACGTACGATCGGACGAATGCGCCGTTCTCCCGCCGACCTCGTCCGCGAATTCCACCTGGCCTTCGGCCTCGACGCCCGTACGACCCCCACCGAGGTCTCACCGGAACTCGCCGCCCACCGCCAGGACCTCCTGGCCGAGGAGTGCGCCGAAGTGGCCGAGGCGAGCGCCCACGGCACCCTCGACCAGCTCGCCCACGAACTGGCCGACGTCGTCTACGTCGCCTACGGCACCGCCCTGGTCCACGGCATCGACCTCGACGAGGTGATCGCCGAGATCCACCGGGCCAATATGACCAAACTCGGCCCCGACGGCCGCCCCACCCTCCGCGCCGACGGCAAGGTCCTCAAGGGCGCCCACTACCAGGCCCCCGACATCCCGGCCGTCCTCCGCCGCCAGGGCCGGTCCGACGCGGCCGAATAGGCGACCGACGCGGCCGAATAGGTGACCGGCGCGCGAATAAGCGAACGGCGCGCGGTTCCGGCCGACGCGGCTGGGATGCTGGGCGGCTGCGGAACACGACGCCGGACGGGGCGGCCGCGGAGGCCCCTCGTGTGGGCGGAGGGCGCGCACCGCAACGCCGTCGGGCTCGCCACGGTGCTCGGGGTCGTACCCGAGCGGTACGCGGAAGACGCGGAAGCCGTACTGCGCCTGACCGCGTGACTGACCAACCAGTTCGGCGAGAGGACCCGGCCACTATTCGATCCCCGGCGCGGCGACCGACGGTGATCGCTAACGTGCTCGAAATGGTGACCTACGACGAGCTCACGCCACCGGAACGCCGAGTGTGGGATGCCTTTCCAGCCGGTGTCGCCGACGACTTCCGCGCCGTGCCTGAGGAGGACCCGGCGGCCGGCGTGGACTGGGGACCTGGGCGAACGGTGCGGGGCGAGGTACTGCGCGCTCTTCTGCTCAGCCAGCCCACCACCGCGGGGGAGGTGGCGAAGGTTGACGTCCGGGGAGCGCGGATCTCCGGCCAACTGGACCTTCGGCATGGGGACATCACCTGTCCCGTGCACCTGACCCACTGCTACTTCGACGCCGAACCTGATCTGTACGCCGCTCGCCTCGGCGAGCTGCACCTGTGGCGCTCCGTCCTGCCGGGGCTGGCCGCGGTCGGCACCCAGTTCGACAGCTTTGTCGCGCTGAGCGAGTGCTGTGCGACCGGAATGGTCAGCTTCAGCTCGGCCCGGATCGCCCGCACCCTCTTTCTGGACCGGCTACGGGCCGAATCGGCCCATGCCCAAGAGCAGGGAGTCGCCGTCGCACTGAACCACACGGTGATCGGCGACGCCATCGTGGCCACCGGTATGTCCGCCCGCGGCGAGGTCCGCTTGGACGGAGCCACGGTGACCGCTCAGGTTTCACTGTCTTCGGCCCGGTTGCGGAACCCCGGTGGCATGGCCCTGAACGCCGAGGGGCTCACCGTGGGGTCCGACCTGACCGTGCGCGGCCTGCACGCCCAGGGCCGCATCACGTTGCGCGGCGCGCGCATACCCGGGCAACTGGACCTGACAGAGGCCCGTCTGTCCAACCCTGACGGTTTGGCACTGCGCGTCAGCAGCGCCGCCATCGGCGAAATGTGGCTGCGCGGCGCCGCCCCGATCGAGGGCACCGTGAATCTGCGTCGCACCCAGCTCCAGCTGCTTTACGCCGAGCCCGCGGTGTGGCCCGAGCAGGTCCGGCTCGGGGAGCTCACCTACACCACTCTCCTGCCCCATCTGCCCGCGGCCGATCGGCTGCCGCTGCTGGAGCGCGATGAGTACCTGCCCCATGCCTACCAGCAGTTGACCGCCGCCTATCAGCGCGTCGGCGACGACGCAGCCACGCGCCTCGTGCAGCTCGCCAAGCACCGGCGCCACCGCACGACCCTCCCCGCATACGCCCGCGCCTGGAGCTGGGCCCAGGACATCACCGTTGGCTACGGCTTCCGCCCTCTCCGCGCGGCTGCCTGGCTCGGTGGGCTCCTACTGATCGGCACCCTCGCCTACGCCCTGCACCACCCCGCTCCGCTCAAGCCGGGGGAGGCCCCCGACTTGAACCCGCTGTTCTACACCTTCGACCTGCTCCTGCCGATCATCGACTTCGGTCAAGAGCGCGCCTACGCCCCGCACGGCTGGTACCAGTGGCTGAGCTATGCGCTGATCATCAGCGGCTGGCTCCTCGTGACCACGATCGTCGCCGGCATCACCCGAGCCATCAGCCGGTCTTAAGGCACGCGACGAATCCGGGGCTTCACGGCGAACAGTGGCGGTTGCCACTCCACCGCCCCGAAACGCGTCAGGGGCCCGACCCGCTTTCGCGGATCAGGCCCCTGACCTGTGTTCCTTCAGTCGGGGTGGCGGGATTTGAACCCACGACCTCTTCGTCCCGAACGAAGCGCGCTGCCAAGCTGCGCTACACCCCGAAGCAACGAGCTCTACTTTAGCGGACCTGTGGCCAGAGACGAAATCCGGTTTTCGGGGTCCCGCAGGTCGGGGCGGTCCCGGTGGGTCAGGGGGTCAGGGAGTCTGG
>NZ_JAEEAP010000716.1 GCF_016103465.1 Streptomyces sabulosicollis | reverse complement strand
ACCACCAACAACCTCACCCCGCACCAACCCCCCAAGCCCAGCCACCAACTCCTCCACACCCGACCCCACAACCACCGCACGATGCTCAAACACCGCACGAGAGCTCACCAAAGCACGACCCACACCCACCACATCCACGCCACCGGTCCGCGCTGAGCGCACGTACTCCAGCAACCGACCCGCCTGAGCCGCCAACGCCCCCGCACTACGCCCCGACACCACCCACGGCACCACCCCAGGTGTCATGCCGTCACGAGTGGAACCCACACTCGCGGCCTCATCCACCGGTGCTTCCTCGAGGATGACGTGTGCATTGGTCCCGGACACCCCGAAGGAAGACACACCAGCCCGCCGGACCCGCTCCCCACGCGGCCAGGCAACGGGCTCGGTCAGCAGTGACACCGCGCCTGCGTCCCAGTCCACGTGCGAGGACGGCTGATCCACATGCAACGTGCGCGGCAGCACCTCCCGGTCCAGGGCCATGACCATCTTGATCACACCACCCACACCCGCAGCCGCCTGCGCATGGCCGATGTTGGACTTCAGCGACCCCAACCACAACGGGCGATCATCTTCCCGACCCTGCCCATACGTGGCCAGCAGCGCCTGCGCCTCAATCGGATCGCCCAACCGGGTCCCGGTCCCATGACCCTCAACAGCGTCCACATCCGCCGCCGACAACCGCGCATTGGCCAGTGCTTGCCGGATCACCCGTTCCTGCGAGGGACCGTTCGGCGCCGTCAACCCATTCGACGCACCATCCTGATTCACCGCCGAACCACGCACCACCGCCAACACCCGATGCCCACGCGCCCGCGCATCCGACAACCGCTCCAGCAACAGCACACCCACGCCCTCGCCGAACCCCGTGCCGTCCGCTCCCTCGGCGAATGCCTTGCACCGGCCGTCCACCGACAGGCCGCGCTGGCGGGAGAACTCCAGGAAGAGGCCCGGGGTGGACATCACCGTGGCTCCACCGGCCAGCGCCATCGAGCACTCACCGCTGCGCAGCGCCGCACTGGCCTGGTGCAAGGCAACCAACGACGACGAACACGCCGTGTCCACCGTCACCGCCGGACCTTCGAGCCCGAAGGTGTACGCCAGGCGCCCCGACGCCACGCTTCCCGCGCTGCCGGAGACCAGGTATCCCTCGAGCTCACCCGGGAACTTCTTCAGCCGGGAGGCATAGTCGCTGTACATCACGCCCATGAACACACCCGTGGCCGAGCCGCGCAGCTCAGCCGGGTCGATCCCGGCCCGCTCCATCGCCTCCCACGACGCCTCCAGCAGCAGCCGCTGCTGCGGGTCCACCGCCAACGCCTCACGCGGCGACATCCCGAAGAACTCCGCGTCGAAGTCCGCGGCATCGTTCAGGAAGCCACCGTCGATGGCATAGCTTTTCCCCGCGCGGTCCGGGTCCGGGTCGTACAGAGCCTCCAGGTCCCAGCCACGATCGACCGGGAAGCCGGAGATGGCGTCCGTCCCGCCGGCCACCAGCTCCCACAACTCCTCCGGCGAGGCCACACCGCCCGGATACCGACAGCCCACGCCCACAATCGCGATCGGCTCCGTGTCCACGCCCACCACAGCGGGCGCCACATCGGCGCCGCCCGAGCGCTCGCCCGCGCCCAACCGACCGTCCAGATACCTCGCGATGGCCGAAGGTGTCGGATAGTCGAAGACCAACGTGGTCGGCAGCCGTAGCCCCGTCGCCGCGCCAAGCTGGTTGCGCAGTTCGACCGCGGTCAGAGAGTCGAAGCCCAGATCCTTCAACGCGCGGTCGCCGTCCACTGCGTCCGCGGTCGAGTGGCCCAGCACCCTGGCGATGTGAGTACGAACGGTGGCGAGGATGAGGTCGTACCGCTCGGCGTCGCCGAGGTCCGCCACCCGCTGCTGGAGAGTCGTTGCCGCTGTGGCACCCGCACGGCGTGCCGGGGACTTCACCAGCCCTCGGTACAGGCTCAAGAGCGTGCCACCGTTGGCCACATGCCTCTGAACCGCCGTAAGAGAGAGGCGGGCCAGCAGGAGCGAAGGGCGATCTGCGTCGACGGCCATGTCGAGCAGAGCCAGGCCCTCTTCGGTGGTCATGGGGGTGATGCCGGTGCGGTTCAGGCGTGCGTGGTCCTCATGGTCGAGATGGCCGGTCATCCCGCTGTCCTGCGCCCACAGACCCCAGGCCAGGGACACCGCGGGCAGACCCTGGGCCTGACGGTACTGAGCCAGGGCATCAAGGAAGGTATTGGCCGCGGCATAGTTGGCCTGCCCGGCATTGCCCAGCACACCCGCGGCCGAGGAGAACAGGACGAACGCCTCCAGGCCCATGTCCCGGGTCAGCTCATGCAGATGCCAGGCCGCATCCACCTTCGGCGCCAGCACCCGCTCGATCTGCTCCTCGCTCAACCCCTCCACGGTCGCGTCATCGAGCACACCCGCGGCATGCACCACACCCCGCAGCGGCAACTCCTCCGGAACACCAGCCAGCAGCTCACGCACCGCCTCACGATCACTTGTGTCACAGGAGCGGACCGTCACCCGGCCGCCCAGCTCCTCGATCTGATCACAAAGCTGCGGCGTCCCCGGCGCATCCGGGCCCCGACGGCTGATCAGCAACACATGCTGGACTCCGTGTTCGGCGACCAGGTGCCGGGCCACCAAACCACCCAGCGTCCCCGTACCACCGGTGATCAACACCGTCCCCGGACCCTGCCACCCACCAACCCGCTCAACGACCCCAACACCACTCACCCGCGCCAAACGGGCACACCACACCCCATCCCCCCGCACCGCGAGCTGCGGCTCACCACACGCCACCAACCCACCCACCACACCAGCATCAAACCCCGCACCACCCTCACCCTCACCCTCACCCACGACAACATCAACAAGCAGAAACCGCCCCGGATGCTCAGCCTGCGCACTACGCACCAACCCCCACACCGCTGCACCCGCAAAACTCCCCACCCGCTCACCCGACTCCACCACCACCGCACCACTGGTCCGCACCAACAGACGACTCTCCGCCCACCGCTCATCCGTCACAAACCTCCCCAACACCGCAGCAACCTCCCGCACCACCCGATGAACCCCACCCACCACACCACCAGACCCCTGAATCACATCCACACCCGCATCCACATCCACATCCACGGGCACGGTCAGCACCACCACATCCGGCACCACCCCACAACCCGCCAACCGCTCCAAAGCCACCACATCCGAACCCGACAACGACCCCACCACCGGACCCACCACCGCACCCCGCAACGCCTCAACCCCAACC
>NZ_JAEEAP010000715.1 GCF_016103465.1 Streptomyces sabulosicollis | reverse complement strand
GACCCCACCCACCCCATCCACCAAGCCGTCCTGGCCCACCGCCAGTGGTTCCTGGACACCGTCACGGCGTTGCTGGCCCAGGTCGGCGACGCTCCCGCCGACGAAGCCGCGCGGCACCTCGTCATGCTCCGGGACGGCGCCATGGCCGCCGGCTGCCTCTTCGACCCGAAACTGATCTCCGAGACCTTCCTGCAGGGTGTCGAGGGAATTCTGCGGGTGCGCGGCGCCTGAACGGCACGAGTTCGCATCCCGGGTCCTCCGCCGCCGCCCGTCAGGGCGGAGGCAGGGCCCGGACCGAGCATCGTCGGTCCGGGCCCGTCGTGGTCTTCCGTCTCGGGTCCGGAGTCGGCGGAGCCCCGTGATCGGCGAGTGTGACCTGAGCAGCCCGGGAGCCGCGCTCCACGCCCTGCTCAGGCGCTGCTCAGGCGCTGCTCAGGCGCTGCGGCGGTCGCGGGTCAGGTAGAGGCCCGTGGCGGCGGCGATGGCGGTGAGGCCGGTGACCGCGCTGATGACGATCTGCTGGGCGCCGCCGAAGGCGAAGTTGGAGGCGACGTTGACGAGGGTGGCGAGGGACAGGACCAGCCAGAGCAGGGACTTCATGAGGGTTCCTTCCGGAGGGGCCCTTGGCGGGCCGTTGGGTCGGGCGGTCGTCGGTGGAGCGGCCGTTTCACCCGGCGTTCCTTGTCCGAGGTCTACGATTGCGGGCCCGGTCCGCCGGCTCGATGGGTCGCGCTCCCGGATCCGGGGTGTAGCGGGCTACACCCCCACCGATTCACCTACCGGCCGACGCACTGCGCCCCCGCGGGCCCGCAGGGTCGCTTAGCCTGACGGCCATGCGGGAGACGGTGCGGCGGGCGGGGTGGGCCTCGTTCGAGTTGCTGCGAGCAGCCGGGTTGGCCCTGGCCTCGTACTTGTCCATCGGGGTGGTGATCTTCGCCGCCGTGGCCATGGCCACCGTCGTGGGGGCCGGGGTGCTGCCCGAGTCGGTGCTGCTGCTGCGCAGGACGGCCGGGTACAAGCGGCGGCTCGTGGGCGCCTGGACCGGGGAACCGGTGCCCGAGGCGTACCGGCCGCTGACCGGTGAGGCGTTCGCGCGGGCGCGGGCGGCGGTCGGGGATCCGGCCACGTACCGCGATCTGCGCTGGCTCGCGGCCCACGCGGGCTACGGCTGGCTGCTCGCCTGCTGTGCGATGCCGGTCTGGGTGATCGGGCTGCTCGTCGACGGGGTGTGGTGCGGGCTGCTCGGGAAGCGGGCCGTGGTGCTGCCGCTGGTCGAGCGGCTCGTCGACCTCGACGCGGCGTGGTCGCGGGCGCTGCTGCTGCCGTCGCCGGAGGCGCTGCGCAGCGCCCGGCTCGCCGAGCGGGTGGCGGAGCTGTCCGAGACCCGGGCGGGCGCCGTGGCCGCCCACGGGGCGGAGCTGCGGCGCATCGAACGGGACCTGCACGACGGTGCGCAGGCGCGCCTGGTGGCGCTCTCGATGCGGGTGGGGCTGGCCCGGCGCGCGTACGACAAGGACCCCGACGCGGCGCACAAGCTGCTGGCGGACGCGCAGGACCAGGCCGAGGAGGCCCTCACCGAGCTGCGCCACGTCGTGCGCGGCATCCATCCGCCGATCCTCACCGACCGTGGACTCGTCGGCGCCGTACGGGCGCTCGCGGCGGGCAGCGGGCTCGAGGTGTCGGTACGGGACGACGGGGTGGCGGACGGGCCCCGGGCACCGGCGGCGGTCGAGGCGGCCGCGTACTTCGTGATCGCCGAGGCGCTGACCAACGCGGCCAAGCACAGCGGGGCTCGGCAGGCGTCGGTGGGCCTCGTCCGGATGCCCGATAGGTTGAGGGTCGCGGTGCGGGACGAGGGGCGGGGCGGGGCCGATCCCTCGGGCGGGAGTGGGCTGCTCGGCATGCGGCGCCGGGTCGCGGCGCTTGACGGGACCGTGGAGATGACCAGCCCCGTCGGGGGGCCGACGCTGATCGAAGTGGAGCTGCCGTGCGTGTGGTGATCGCCGAGGACAACGCTCTGCTGCGGGAGGGCATGGTCCTGCTGCTGAACTCCGCCGGGCACGAGGTGGTGGCGGTCGCCTCCAGCGGCCCCGAGGTGCTGCCCGCCCTCCTCGAACACCGCCCGGACGCGGCCGTGCTCGACGTCCGCATGCCGCCGGGCTTCCGCGACGAGGGGCTGCGCGCGGCGCTCGCGGCGCGGCGGGAGATCCCCGGTCTGCCGGTGCTGGTGCTCTCGCAGTACGTCGAGGAGACCTACGCGGCCGAGCTGCTGGCCGACGGGGCGAGCGGGCTCGGCTATCTGCTGAAGGACCGGGTGGGGCGGGTCGAGGAGTTCCTGGACGCGCTGGAGCGGGTGGTCGCGGGCGGTACGGCGCTGGACCCGGAGGTGGTCAAGGAGCTGATGACCCGGCGCCGGGACGATCCGGTGGACTCCTTGACGCCGCGCGAGCGCGAGGTGCTGCACCTGATGGCGGAGGGCCGGGACAACACGACGATCGCCCGGACGCTGGTGGTCTCGGAGCGCGCGGTCAGCAAGCACATCGGCAACGTCTTCGCCAAGTTGGGCCTGCCGCCGAGCGACAGCGGGCACCGGAGGGTGCTGGCGGTCCTGGCGTACCTCAACAAGGGCGCGGGGCAGGGCGCGTCGTAACGCTGGTGGGTGGTGGGGTGGGGCGCGTGCGTCGCCCCACCCCGCCCGCTCAGCTGTATCGCACCCAGAGCTCCCAGCGGAGGGCCTTGACGCACTGCCACGCCAGCCACCGGCCGTGGAGTTCTCCGTTCGCCCCCACGCTCTGGCACTCGCCCAGGGTGCTGTAGCTGTCGTACTTCTGCATCGGCTCCTCCGCGACGGCCCGGGGCGCGGTGATCTCGGCGTCGGCCGACGTGGCGTGGGCCGGGACGGACATCGCGCCGAGGGCGATCGCGCCCCCGAGGGCAACGGTCGCGAGAGTGTGACGGGTACGACCGATACGACGAATACGACGGATACGCATATGCGGGCTCCTCATCCGGAGGCGGGGAGTCGGCGACGGCTGTCGCACGGGCTCCTGGGGCGGGCGGCTCTTGGGGCTGCTCTTGGGTCGGCCCTTGGGTCTGGTCCTGGGTCGGCCCTTGGGTCGACAACGAACCTGCTCCGGCCGTCGAGGCGCGGCAAGGGCGAGCCGCTGTCCCGGACAGGCCGGGGGATGTCCGGCCTGGTGGCGCGGGTGTCCGGAGATGTGTCCCGTTCGGCGGTCCCGGCCCGTCCCCGGCCCCGCCCCGGCCGCAGTAGTGGCCCCTGTC
>NZ_JAEEAP010000714.1 GCF_016103465.1 Streptomyces sabulosicollis | reverse complement strand
GGCTGGGGGTGTGTCCCTGGGCCCTGGGTGGTGGGGAAGACGCCCCGTAGGGGCGCGGGGAACTGCGCGGTGAGCCACGATGGTGCGGTAGATGGCTGACGGCGGGTCAGGGCACAGGGGCTCCGCCCCTGGACCCCCGGGGTCTGGGGCGGAGCCCCAGTTGCGGGAAGGGGCGGGGAGGGGAGCAGCCCGCCGCAGGCGTCAAGATCCGTCCGCCGGGTCCACCGGGTTCGTCGAGTCCACCGGGGCCGCCGGGTCCGCCGGATCCACCGGAACGACCGGATCCACCGGAACGACCGGATCCACCGGAACGACCGGATCCGCCGGATGCGGCGCCAACAGTGGCAGCGACGACGCCATGCGCTGCTCGCACAGCTCGGCCAGCCGGTCGTACCCGCCCTTGCCCATCAACTCCGTCAGCTCCGGCCGGTACGACCGGAACACCGGCTCACCGCCCCCGTGCGCCGAGGTGGCCGAGGTGCACCACCAGTGCAGATCGTGGCCGCCCGGCCCCCAGCCGCGCCGGTCGTACTCGCCGATGGTGATCCGCAGCACCCGGGTGTCGTCCGGCCGGTCGATCCAGTCGTAGGACCGGCGCACCGGCAGCTGCCAGCACACGTCCGGCTTGGTCTCCAGGGGCTCGCGACCCTCCCGCAGCGCCAGGATGTGCAGCGCGCAGCCCGCGCCGCCCGGGAAGCCCGGCCGGTTCTGGAAGATGCACGAGCCCTTGTGACGGCGGGTCTGCCGCTCGCCGTCCTCGTCCACCTGCACCCACCCCGAGGCGTGCCCCTCGTCGTGGAACTGCCAGATCTCCGGGGTCAGCCGGGCCATGTGGCGCCCGACCCGCCGTTCGTCGTCCTCGTCGGAGAAGTGCGCGCCCAGCGTGCAGCAGCCGTCGTCGGCCCGCCCTGCCTGGATGCCCTGGCAGCCCTGGCCGAAGATGCAGGTCCATCGGGAGGTCAGCCAGGTCAGATCGCATCGGAAGAGCTGCTCGTCGTCGGCCGGATCGGGGAATTCGACCCATGCCCGGGCGAAGTCCAGACCGACCTCGTCCTCGCCGCGCCGGTCGTCCTCGGCGCGACGCTCGTCCTCGGCGTCCTCGGCCCCGGACAGCATCGGCTCCTCGGCCGCCCACTCCCGAGCGGCCTTCCGGCGTTTGTCCTGCTTCGCCTGCTTCGCCTTTTTCGTCTTTGCCACGGTGCAAGGGTAGGCGCCCGCGGCGCGAGGCCGGAGGTGGGGACCGCACACGTGCGCGGCGCGGCTCCTGCGCGAGACCGACCGCCCGCGACCGGCCGTCCGAGACCGCCCGAGACCGACCGCACCAGACCGTCCGAGACCGCCCGATACCCGCCCGAGACCGCGGGGAACGCAGAGGACCTGTGCATGACACTGAACCTGAGCGCAGTAGCGTTCACGTCATGAGACTCGGTGTCCTCGACGTGGGTTCGAATACGGTCCATCTGCTGGTGATGGACGCCCACCCCGGCGCGCGCCCCCTGCCCGCGTACTCGCACAAGACCGAGCTGCGGCTGGCCGAGCTCCTCGACGAGGCCGGGGCCATCGGCCCCGAGGGCGTCGACCGGCTGGTCGCGGTGGTCCGGGAGGCGCTTGAGGCGGCCGAGGACAAGGGCGTCGAGGACGTCCTGCCGTTCGCGACCTCCGCGGTCCGCGAGGCGTCCAACGCCGATGAGGTCCTGGCCCGGGTCGCGGAGGAGACCGGCGTACGGCTCCAGGTGCTCAGCGGCGCGGACGAGGCGCGGCTCACCTTCCTGGCCGCCCGCCGCTGGTTCGGCTGGTCCGCGGGGAAGCTGCTGGTCCTGGACATCGGCGGCGGTTCGCTGGAGATCGCGTACGGCATGGACGAGGAGCCCGACGCGGCGGTCTCGCTGCCGCTCGGGGCCGGCCGGCTGACCGGTTCCTGGCTGCCCGGAGACCCGCCCGCCCCGGAGGACGTACGGGCCCTGCGGCGCCATGTGCGGGCCGAGATCGCCAGGAGCGTCGGCGATTTCAGCCGTCACGGTGCGCCGGACCATGTGGTGGCCACCTCCAAGACCTTCAAGCAGCTGGCCAGGATCACCGGCGCCGCGCGCTCCGCCGAGGGGCTGTACGTGGAGCGCCGGCTCACCCGCCGGGCGCTGGAGGAGTGGGTGCCGAAGCTGGCCGCCATGCCCACCCGGGAGCGGGCCGGGCTGCCCGGGGTCTCCGAGGGCCGGGCCGGACAGCTCCCGGCCGGGGCGCTGGTGGCGGAGGCCGCGATGGACCTGTTCGGCGTGGACCAGCTGGAGATCTGCCCGTGGGCGCTGCGCGAGGGCGTCATCCTGCGCCGCCTGGACCATCTCCCCACCTGACGACGGAACGTGACCGGGGCCGGAAAGCGGCGGCCGTTCCGCCGCGAAGGCCGCCGCGGTTCGGTTGCGGAGAGCAGCCGCCGTACGCTGTCCCTCGTGACAGAGCCAGTGGTGCGCATCCCGGATGCGAAGGTCGCGCTGTCCACAGCCTCGGTCTATCCGGAGTCGACGGCGACGGCCTTCGAGATCGCGGCACGCCTGGGCTACGACGGCGTCGAGGTCATGGTGTGGACCGATCCGGTCAGCCAGGACATCGAGGCGCTGCGTCGGCTCTCGGACTACCACCAGGTGCCGATCCTCGCCGTGCACGCCCCCTGCCTGCTGATCACCCAGCGGGTCTGGTCGACCGACCCGTGGGTGAAGCTGCAGCGGGCGAGGGCGGCCGCCGAGAAGCTCGACGCGTCCACCGTCGTGGTCCACCCGCCGTTCCGATGGCAGCGGTCCTACGCCCGCGAGTTCGTCCGCGGAATCTGGCGGATGGCCGATGAGACCGATGTCCGGTTCGCGGTCGAGAACATGTATCCGTGGCGGTATCGCGACCGCGAGATGCTGGCGTACGCCCCGGGCTGGGACGTCACCCAGGACGACTACCGCCACTTCACGATCGACCTGTCGCACACCGCCACCGCCCGTACGGACGCGCTGGAGATGGTGGACCGCATGGGCGACCGGCTGGCCCACCTCCACCTCGCCGACGGTCAGGGCTCCAACAAGGACGAGCACCTGGTGCCGGGGCGCGGCACCCAGCCCTGCGCCGAGCTGCTGGAACGGCTCGCGGCCGGTGGTTTCGACGGCAATGTGGTCGTCGAGGTCAACACCCGGCGTGCCATGTCCACGACCGAGCGCGAGGCCGATCTGGCGGAGGCCCTGGCCTTCACCCGGCTGCACCTCGCCTCGTCGGCCTCGGCCACCCGGCCGAGCAGGGCGGTGCCCGGTTCATGACCCCCGCCTCCCCCGGGTCCGC
>NZ_JAEEAP010000713.1 GCF_016103465.1 Streptomyces sabulosicollis | reverse complement strand
CCGACCACCGCGGACGGCACCACACCCAGCGAACGCCACAACTCCGCCAACGACACCATCACCGCGAACAACACCGGCTGAACCACATCCACCCGCTCCAGCGACGGCGCACCCTCCGCACCCCGCAGCACATCCACCAACGACCAGTCGGTGAACTCCGCGAGCGCGGCGGCGCATTCGCGGATACGGGCGGCGAACGCGGGCGAGGCGTCCATCAGCCCCACCGCCATACCGGCCCACTGCGACCCCTGCCCCGGGAACACGAACGCCGTCTTACCGGCCGTCCCGGTGCCCTGGACCAGCTGGGCCGCCGCCTCGCCCCGGGCGAGTGCCGTCAGGGCGCGGGTGAAGTCCTCGGGGTCCGTGCCGACCAGCGCCGCGCGCCGGTCGTGGACGGCGCGGGTGGTGGCCAGGGAGTAGCCGACGTCGGCCGGGCGCAGGCCCGGGTGGGCATCGAGGTGGGCCAGCAGCCGCTCGGCCTGGGCGCTCAGCGCGGCCTCGCTCTTGCCGGAGAGGATCCACGGCAGCGGACCCGGCTCGGCCGCGGTGGTGTCGGCGACCGTGGGCCGCTCGGCCGGGGCCTGCTCGATGATGGTGTGCGCGTTGGTGCCGCTGATGCCGAACGAGGACACCGCGGCCCGGCGCGGACGGCCGGTCTCCGGCCACTCGGTCTGGTCGGTGAGCAGCGACACCGCCCCCGCCGTCCAGTCCACGTGCGGGGACGGCTCGTCCACGTGCAGGGTCCTGGGCAGCACACCGTGCTCGATGGCCTTGACCATCTTGATGATCCCGGCGACACCGGCCGCGGCCTGGGTGTGGCCGAAGTTGGACTTCACCGAGCCCAGCCAGAGCGGCTGGTCCTCGGTGTGCTCCTGGCCGTAGGTGGCGAGCAGCGCCTGGGCCTCGATCGGGTCGCCCAGCGTCGTACCGGTGCCGTGAGCCTCCACGACGTCCACCTCGGCCGGGGACAGCCGGGCGTTGGCGAGGGCCTGCCGGATCACCCGCTGCTGGGACGGGCCGTTGGGCGCCGTCAGACCGTTGGACGCGCCGTCCTGGTTGACCGCCGAGCCCCGGACGATCGCGAGCACCGGGTGCCCGTTCTTACGGGCGTCCGACAGCCGCTCGACCAGCAGCATGCCCACGCCCTCGCCCCAGGCCGTGCCGTCGGCCGCGGCGGCGAAGGGCTTGCAGCGGCCGTCGGTCGCCAGGCCGCGCTGCTTGCTGAAGGCCACGAAGGTGCCGGGGGTGGCCATCACGGTGACGCCGCCCGCGAGCGCGAGCGAGCACTCGCCGTTGCGCAGCGCCTGCACCGCCATGTGCAGGGTGACCAGCGACGACGAGCACGCCGTGTCGATGGTGACCGCCGGGCCCTCGAGCCCGAAGGTGTACGACACCCGGCCGGAGGCGACGCTGCCGGAGCTGGCGGTGCCCATGTAGCCCTCGAGGCCGTCGGGGGCGCGGTGCAGCAGGGTGCCGTAGTCGTTGTACATGACGCCGGTGTAGACGCCGGTCCGGCTGCCGCGCACCGTCGCCGGGTCGATCCCGGCCCGCTCGAACGCCTCCCAGGTGGTCTCCAGCAGCAGCCGCTGCTGCGGGTCCATCGCGAGCGCCTCACGCGGCGAGATCCCGAAGAAGACGGGGTCGAAGTGGTGGGCGTCGTGCAGGAATCCGCCGTTGCGGGCGTAGCTGGTGCCCTGCTGGTCGGGGTCGTCGTCGTAGAGCGACTCGATGTCCCAGCCGCGGTCGGTGGGCATGTCGGTGATGGCGTCCGTGCCGTCGGTGACCAGCTTCCACAGGTCCTCGGGCGAGGTCACCCCGCCGGGGAACCGGCAGCTCATCGCCACGATGGCGATCGGGTCACCGTCGTGGGGGGTGGCGGCGGCCACGGGTGCGGCCGCGTCCTCCTGGCTGCCCTGGGCCTCGGCCCGCAGATACGCGGCGAGGGCGGCGGGGGTCGGGTAGTCGAAGATCAGCGTGGCGGGCAGCCGGACGCCGCTGACCGCGGTCAGGCGGTTGCGCAGTTCCACGGCGGTGAGCGAGTCGAAGCCGACCTCGCTGAACGCGCGCTGGGGCTCGACGGCTTCGGGCCCGGCGTAGCCGAGCACGGCCGCCACCTGCGTACGGACCAGGCCGAGGACGATGGCCTCGGCCTCGGTGTCGGACGCCCCGGCCAGCTGCTGGGCGAGCGCGCCGGACCGCGCCGCGGCGGCGGCCTGGGCCGCGCGGCGGGGCGGGACGCGGACCAGACCGCGGAAGAGCGGCGGCAGCATTCCGGCGCTCGCCTGGGTGCGGAGGGCGGTCAGGTCGAGGGGCATGGGGACCAGCAGCGCGCTGTCCGCGGCGTTCGCCAGGTCGAACAGTTCCCGGCCCTGGTCGGCGGTGATGGCGGCGATGCCGCCGCGCTGGAGGCGGGCGAGTTCCGCCTCGTCCAGGTCCCCGGCCATGCCACCGGACTCGGCCCACAGGCCCCAGGCGAGGGAGGTGGCGGGCAGGCCCTGGGCGCGCCGGTGCTGGGCGAGGGCGTCCAGGAAGGCGTTGGCCGCCGCGTAGTTGCCCTGTCCCGCGCCACCGAAGACACCGGCGGCCGAACTGAACAGGATGAACGCGGACAGGTCCGCGTCCTGGGTCAGCTCGTGCAGGTTCCAGGCCGCGTCCACCTTGGGGCGGAGGACGGTGGTCAGCCGGTCGGGGGTGAGGGACGCGATCACGCCGTCGTCCAGCACGCCTGCCGTGTGCACGACGGCGGTCAGAGGGTGCTCGGCCGGGATGGTGGCGAGGGTCGCGGCGAGGGCGTCCCGGTTCGCCACGTCGCAGGCGGCCCAGTGGGCTTCGGCACCCAGTTCGGCCAATTCGGCGGTCAGCTCGGCGGCGCCGGGGGCCTGGTCGCCGCGGCGGCTCACCAGGAGGAGGTGGCGTACGCCGCGCTCCGCCACCAGGTGGCGGGCGAACAGGGCGCCCAGGGTGCCGGACGCGCCGGTGAGCAGGACCGTGCCGTTCGGGTTCCACTCGGGTGCTCGGTCCCGCGTCGGCGCGGTGGCGCGGGCCAGGCGGGGGGCCTTGACCGTGCCTTCGCGCACCGCGAGTTCCTGCTCGCCGGATGCCAGGGCGGTGGGCACCGCTTCGCGGGAGTCCGGGTGGGTGTCGGTGTCCACCAGGATGATGCGGCCCGGGTTCTCCGACTGGGCGGAGCGGATGAGGCCGTGGGCGGCGGTGTGGGCGAGGTTGGTGCCGTCCGTGAGGATGACGAGGCGGGTGTTCGCGAAGCGGTCGTCGGCCAGCCAGGTCTGGAGCAGGTCCAGGGCCTGGGCTGCGGTCTGGTGCGCCGTGGTGGCGGGCGAGGGGCT
>NZ_JAEEAP010000712.1 GCF_016103465.1 Streptomyces sabulosicollis | reverse complement strand
TAGCCGGGCGAGTTGGTTGGCTCGTTGGTTGAGTTCCTGGTAGGTCCACCGTTGGTCTTCGCAGACCACGGCCACCGTGTCCGGGGTTCGTACCGCCCATTCCTCGAACAACCCCGACAACGACACCTTCGGGTCGGCCTCCGCGACACGGGCATCCCGGCGCGGTACCAGCCGCTTCCGCTCGTCCTCCGAGAGCACATCGATCCGATCGACCTTCCGGCCCGGATCGTCGGCGATGGCCTCCAGGACACGGACCAGCCGCTGCGCCACCGCGCGCATCGCCGGGGCCTCGAACACGTCCGGCCGGTAGCCGAGGCGCAACCGCAGCCGTTCGCCCGGGACCACGACCACGGCCAACGGGTAGTGCGTGGCGTCCTGACCATCGGTGGCCGTCAGCCGCAGCCCGGCGCGGGCCGCCTGCGCATGGGCCCCGGCGCCCACGGGGTAGTTCTCGAAGACCACCACCGTGTCGAAGAGCTGCCCCGTCCCGGCGACGGACCGCAGCTCCGACAGTCCCAGATGGTGGTGTGCGGAGAGGTCGCCGTGCTGGCGTTGTACGGCCGCGTGCACCTCCTCCACCGGTCGGCCCACCGGCACCCGGACGCGTACCGGCACCGTGTTGATGCACAGCCCGACCAACGACTCGATGCCCGCCACCTCCGGCGGGCGCACCGCCACCGTCGTACCGAACACCACGTCGTCCCGGCCGGTCAGCCTGCCCAGCAGGATGGCCCACGCGGTCTGCACCAGCGTATTGAGGGTGAGCCCCATCCGCCGGGCACGCTGCGCGAGCTGGGCGGTCCGGTCCGCCGACAGATCGACGGCCACCTCGTCGGGCGCCACGGTCGTACGGCCCGGATCGGCCGGTGCCAGCAGGGTGGGCTCCGCCACACCGGCCAGCGCCGTGCGCCAGGCGGCGCGGGCCACGTCCCGGTCCTGCCGCCGCAGCCAGTCCAGATACCCCCGGTAGGGCACGGCAGCGGGCAGGCCCGAGTCGTCCCCGTCCCGTTCGTACAGCGTGAACAGCTCCTGGACGACGAGCGGTACGGACCACCCGTCCAGCAGGATGTGGTGGCTGGTCATCACCACCCGGTACTGATCCGCGCCCCAATGGACGAGGGCGAAGCGGATCAGCGGCGGCCGGGTGAGGTCGAACCGCGTGGCGCGGTCCTCGGCCAGCCATCGGTCGAACGCCGTGGGGCGCTCCTCTTCGGGAAGGCCGCTGAGGTCGAGCTCGTGCCACACGGAAGGGACAGCGGGCGCCACCACCTGCACGGGCCGGGACAGCCCGTGGTGATGGAAGGACGCGGCCAGGTTCGGATGACGGCGCAGCAGGGCGTCCGCCGCCCGCCGGAAACGAGGGCCGCTGACCTCCCCTTCGAGGTGGAAGGTGAACTGCACCAGATACACGTCCGGGGTTGCCTCGTCGTACACGGCGTGGAACAGCAGCCCGGTCTGGAGAGGTGTCAGCGGCAGCAGCTCCGCGGTGTCGGCGGTGGGCGTGGCCTTCGCGGACAGATTGGCGCACTCCGCCGACAGGCTCGCGTACTCGGACGGGGTGAGGGTCACCAGGGGCCCCGCGTCCCCGGAGGTGAGCTCCTGCGACGCGGCCACCGGCCCCCTCCCGGAGCGGGCCACGGACGCGAGCTCCTCCGGCGTCCGGTGCCGGAAGACCTGTCCCGGCGTCAGGACGAGCCCCTCCGAGCGGGCGCGGCTGACCAGCCGCATGGCGAGGACGCTGTCACCGCCCAGACTGAAGAAGCTGGTGTCCGCGCCCACATCGGGGATTCCGAGCACCTCACCGAAGAGGGCACACAGCCGTGCCTCCAGGGGCGTGGCCGCCGGCCGTCCCGAAGCGAGCGCGGAGAAGTCGGGCGCGGGAAGGGCCGCGCGGTCGAGCTTCCCGTTCGTCGTCAGTGGCATCCGGTCGAGCGCGATGACCGCCGAAGGCACCATATGGGCGGGCAGCCGCGCGCTCAGGTACGCCCGGAGCGAGGTGACCACCGCACCGGCCCCGTGGGCGAGTGCGGGCTCATTGGCGTAGGCGGAGGCGGGACGGCGGGGCGTGGTGGAGGGCGGTGCGGTGCTGTCGAGGGCGGCGGCGCCGGCAGCGGCGAACACACCGTCCAGACACCCCTCATCGGAACCCCAGCGCAGCGCCAGGTCGTAACCGCGCTCCTCGGCCAGCCGGTGGAGGGCTTCCGGGTCCGGCTCGGTGTCCGAGCCGTCGCGCCCGGGCGTCGGGGCCGCTCCCGCGAGGTGCTGCCGGGCGTCGTCCGGATCGGCACCGGCGTCGATCCGGTGCAGGGCGGCGAGCTCGCCGGTCAGCCGGGTGTTGGGGATACCGGTCACCCGCAGCGCTCGTGGACGGCGGTGTCCCGTCAGCGCGTCGCGCAGATCATCCACCGTACGGATGTCCTCCCCCCACCGCAGGTGTGGTCCACGCTCGGTGGCGGGAGGCGTGACGGGACCCTTGGTGAGGATGACGTCGTAGCGGTGCCGGGTGAGTTCGTTGCGCGCCATGCCACGCTTGACGCGGACGTCCACCGCGCCGACGGCGGGCACGGCGGATGGGAGGGTGGTGAAGTACTCCGGGTCCACGAGGAGTTCGCGCTCCAGGCGGACGGCGTTGTCCACGGTGGCGCGCAGGCTCTCCGGCGTGGCCCCTGCGGGCGCCTGGGTGAGGGCGACCGCGGTGGCGAAGCAGCGCAGCAGCCGAAGGTTGCGTACGTCCCCGATGAACAGCTTTCCGCCGGGCTTGAGGGCCGCCACGGCGTGGGTGATGACATCGGTCAGGTAGTCGATGTTCGGGAAGTACTGGACGACGGAGTTGATGACGACGGTGTCGAAGTGCCCCTCGGGCAGTGTGCTGAAGTCATGGGCGGGCCGGCACTCGAGCGTCACCCGGCCGTCGCCCGCTCCCAGCGCGGGATCCCGCGCCACCCGCTGATCCAGGGCGGCGATGGCGGAGGCCGAGACGTCGGTGCCCCAGTAGCTCGCACAATCCGGAGCCAGACGTGACAGGAGCAGACCGGTGCCGACACCGATCTCCAGGACATCGCGCGGACCCAGCGCGCTGATGCGATCCACGGTCGTGGCCAGCCATTCCCGCATCTCCCGCAGGGGGATGGGCTGCTGGTCGTAGCTGCTGTCCCAGCCGACGAAGTCCTCGCTCAGCGAAGTGGCGGCCCGGTCCCCGTAGAGGGAGTCGTAGACCGCGCGCCATTCGTCGAGCTGCTGCTCCGCCACATCCGCCGCCCGGTGCACGCTCCGGCTGGTGGTGGTGTAGGCGATGAGGTGTTTGTTGCCGTGGTGGTCGTGGTGGAGGGTGGCGGCGGCGTGGGTGATGTGGGGG
>NZ_JAEEAP010000711.1 GCF_016103465.1 Streptomyces sabulosicollis | reverse complement strand
GGGTCCGGCCACCCCGACCGAGGAGATCCTCTGCGGGCTCTTCGCCGAGGTACTCGGTCTCGGTGAGGTCAGCGCCGATGCGTCGTTCTTCGAGCTCGGCGGTGACTCGATCATGTCGATGCTGCTCGTGTCGAGGGCACGTAAGGCGGGCCTGGTGGTGAGTGCCCGGCAGGTGTTCGAGCGGCGTACTCCGGCGGACCTGGCCGTGGTGGCTCGTGACGTGGCCACTGCCGATGGCCTGGACGGAAGCGGCGACTCGGGCACGGGTGAGGTGCCGTTGACCCCGGTGATGCACGAGCTGCTGGACCGGGCCGGGGCGGAGCGCATCGCTGGGGTGTTCCAGTCCACGGTGGTCGTGGCTCCGGCGGGGACGCGGCTGGAGACGCTGACCGCTGCCGTGCAGGCGGTGGTCGATCGCCACGACATTCTGCGGGCGCGGCTGGAGACCGGGCGCGCCGCTCGTCTCCTCGTTCCCCCGACCGTGTCCGTGGCCCCGTGGGTGCACCGGGTCGATGCCAGTGCGGCCGGGGGCGACCTGGAGCGTCTGATCGCCGAGCAGTCGCGGGCCGCCGCGGACCGGCTCGATCCGCAGGCCGGGGTGATGGCGCAGGTGGTCTGGTTCGACCTCGGCCCGAGCGCCCCCGGACGGCTCCTGCTCACCATCCACCACCTCGCCGTGGACACGCTCTCCCTCCGCGTCCTCGTCCCCGACCTCGCCCAGGCGTACGCGGACCTGGCCGCCGGCCGTGAGGCGGTGTTGGAGCCCGTGCCCACCTCCTTCCGGCACTGGGCCCGCGCCCAGCGGGCCGAAGCCACCGGTCAGGCGCGGATCGCCGAACTCCCCACCTGGACCCGGCTGTTGCGCGGAGCTGACGCGCCACTCGGCGACCGGCCTCTGGACCCGGCCCGCGACGTGGGCGCCACGCTGCGACGGGTCTCCGTGACGGCCTCGGCGGAGCTCACCGCCACCCTGCTGACGGCGGTCCCGGCCGCCTTCCACGCCGGGATCGACGATGTGCTGCTCACCGCCCTGGCCTCCGCCGTGGCCGAGTGGCGGCGGCACCGCGGGCAGAACGCGGGGGGCGGGGTCCTCGTGGACGTGGAAGGCCACGGCCGGACATCCGGCGGTGTCGACCTGGCCCGTACGGTGGGCTGGTTCACCAGCAGCTACCCCGTGCGACTCGACCCGGGGACGGTGGACTTCGCCGGGCTGCGCGGTGGCGGGCCGGTGGCGGGACGGGCCGTCAAGCACATCAAGGAACAGCTCCGCGCCGTCCCGGGCGACGGTCTCGGCCATGGCCTGCTCCGCTATCTCAACCCCGGGACCGCGCCCGCACTCGCCGCGCTGCCCACCGCCCAGATCGGCTTCACCTACCTGGGCCGCTTCGCCGACGGGACACCGGACCGGACGGCTGCCGCCTGGTCCGCCGCCCCCGAGGGCGGTTTCGGCGGCGGAGTGGGCGACGAGGTCCCGCTGGCCCACGCCCTGGAGGCCGTCGGGCTGGTCCGCGACCTGCCGGACGGCCCACTGCTCACGCTGACACTCGCCTGGCCCCAGCACCTCCACCACACCGATGACATGCGGCGGCTGGTCGACGGCTGGCTGGCGATGCTCACCGGCCTCGCCACCCACACCACCGGCTCCGGCGGCGGCCACACACCGTCGGACTTCTCACTCATCACGCTCGACCAGAGCCAGATCGACGCGCTCGAAGCGGAACTCGCGGACAAGGGGGGAGCACGATGACTCAGATGCGAGTCCAGGACGTCTGGCCGCTGTCACCGCTGCAGGAGGGCCTGCTCTTCCACGCGGTGTACGACGAGCGGGGCATCGACGTCTATGTCGAGCAACTCGTGCTGGATCTGGAGGGCGAGCTGGACCCCGCGGTGTTGCGGGATGCGTGGCAGGCGCTGCTGGACCGGCACGAGAGCCTGCGCGCGGGCTTTCGGCAGCTGGCCGGGGTGGCGCAGCCGGTGCAGGTCATCGCCCGGGGCGTGGAGCTGCCGTGGCGGGAGGTGGATCTGTCCGGGCTGGACGCGGATGCGGCCAGGGCGGAGTCGGAGCGGCTGGGGGTCGAGGAGCGGGAGCGGCGCTTCGACCTGGCGGTGCCGCCGTTGCTGAAGGTGTTGCTGGTCAGGGTCGGTCCGGATCAGTACCGGATGATGGTGACGCTGCATCACATCTTGTTGGACGGCTGGTCGCTGCCGGTGCTGATGCGGGAGTTGTGGGCGTGTTACGAGGCCGGGGGCAGCGCCCGTGGTCTGCCGCCGGTCACCCCGTACCGCGAGTACCTCGCCTGGCTCGCCCGCCAGAACAAGGAAACCGCGCGGGATGCGTGGCGGCACGCGCTGGCGGGCTCGGACGAGCCGACGCTGGTGGCACCGGGCGGACGGTCCACCGCCCCGGTCGCCTCCGGCAAGGCGGCCACCGACGCCGGAGCGGAGCTCGCCGGCCGACTGCGGGACCTCACCCGCCGCAACGGTCTGACCCTGAACACCGTCCTCCAGGCCGCCTGGGCCATCGTGCTCGGTCGGCTCACCGGCCGCCGCGACGTGGTCTTCGGCGCGACGGTGGCGGGGCGGCCCGCCGACCTGCCCGGCATGGAGGGCATGCTGGGGCTCTTCATCAACACGCTGCCCGTACGTGTGCGTTTGGACCCGGCGCATACGGTCGCCGAGCTGCTCACGGAGGTGCGGGAACGGCAGTCGGCGCTGCTGGACCACCAGCACCTGAGCCTCACCGAGATCCAGCGGCAGGCCGGGCCCGGGGCGACCTTCGACACCATCTTGGCGTTCGAGAACCACCCCGTCGGGACGCGGGAGTCCACGGCGGCGGCCGCTGGACTGCGGATCACCGGCACGGCCATGCGCGAGTCCACCAACTTCCCGCTCTCGCTGGGTGTCCACCCGACGGAGGAGCTGCGGCTGCGGCTGGACTACCGCCCGGACCTGTTCGACCCCGAGGCGGCCCAGGGGCTCCTTGACCGTGTGGTGCGGGTGCTGGGGCAGATGGCGGCCGATCCGGAGACGTTGGTCGGTCGGCTGGATGTGCTCGGAGACGCGGAGTGGGCGCGGGTGGTGGCGGAGTGGAATGCCACCGAGGCCGCTCTGCCCGGCGGTTCGATCGTGGAGCGCATCGAGGCGCGGATCGCTGCGGCGCCGGATGTGGTGGCGGTCCGCTGCGGTGAACACGCGCTCTCGTACGGTGAGTTGGGCCGCCGGGCGAATCGGTTGGCGCGGCTCTTGACCGGGGTCGGCGTCGGTGCGGAGTCGCGGGTTGCGCTGTGTTTGCCGCGGTCGGTGGAGATGGTGGTGGCGGAGTTGGCGGTGTGGAAGGCCGGTGGTGCGTTCGTTCCGCTGGATCCGGAGT
>NZ_JAEEAP010000710.1 GCF_016103465.1 Streptomyces sabulosicollis | reverse complement strand
GGCCTGGACCCCGCCCCCAACCACCACGCCTATGTCACCAATCCCTTCCTGTGGCTTGATGCGCTTGGTTTGAAGTGCGGCATTGACCTGTCGCAGGCCACTCCGTACAGGGGTCGGTTCCCGCAGACAGCGCAACCTGACGAGATCCTGGTTCGCCGCAAGGAGGATGGAAGCGTAACCGCATATGCTGTCTACGACTCTGATGGCAGGCCGGTGAAGCGCGTTGACATCTCGCAGGATTCGAAGCCTCATAATGGCGTACCGCCCCCGCATGTAGTCGAAATGAAGAAGCATGTGAACCCGAAAACCGGCGAGGTGTATTACAACTGGGACAAGAACTCGACGCGACCGGCCAGACCGGATGAAATCCCGCTCCCGGAGTGACGATGGAGTGTCGTGAAACCTGAAGAGTATCCAGAAGTTCGATCCTGGGTGGAGAGCCTCACGGGATCTCCAGACTTTGTGGACTTCCTCACGCATAATTGCAGTGTGGGAATGTGGCTTGCCTTCGCTCATCTAGTGAACCCCGACTTCATTGAGGTTCGTGGCTGCATTCTCTGGGAGCGTAAATACAATCAGGACAGGTTCGAGGAATGGTGGCAGCATCTCGAGGGTGATGTTTATGTGATCGAGAATACGTTGAACCGCTTTGTCGTGGCCGATGCAGTTCCGTGCGAGGAGTCCCCCGAGAATGAAAGCGCGCTCGCAGACATTGCCGCTGCCATCGCGGGATCCTGGGAGCACGTCCTGACTCGCACCTTCCCTGGTCGAGATCTCGAAGTCCATGTCCTTTCCACCGAGGATGGACCGACGATCGTCTTCCATCAGGTGCGCGCCTGACCAACAGGTAGGGCAAAGATCAAGGACGCCCGTGCCACGCACCCGCCGGACCAGCTCGGCGAGCCGGGCCCCACCAGTGCGCTCGTCCACCCAGGGAGAACGGGCACGACCAGGAGCACGACGGTGCCCGCCGTCACGCGCTTGGGCCACTTCAGGCGCGGATGGGACCAGTGGCGCGCGAACGCCGCTCGCCAACGCCCGAGCGCGGAGCCCGCTCGGCGCAGCGGGGGAGGGACGGGGGTGCGGCCGGACATCAGGCTTCCCCCACCGTCAGCGGGGGTCAGCCCTGTGATGCCTTTGCCGCGGCGCAGTCGCCGCAGGTGCCGAAGATCTCGATGGTGTGGGCCACGTCCACGAAGCCGTGCTCGGCGGCGATCGCGTCCGCCCACTTCTCGACGGCGGGGCCCTCCACCTCGACCGCCTTGCCGCAGGCGCGGCAGACCAGGTGGTGGTGGTGCTCCTCGCTGTTGCACCGGCGGTAGACCGCCTCGCCCTCCGTGGTGCGGAGGACATCGACCTCGCCGGCGTCGGCGAGGGACTGCAGGGTGCGGTAGACGGTGGTCAGGCCGACCGAGTCGCCCCGGTGCTTGAGCATGTCGTGGAGCTCCTGCGCACTGCGGAACTCGTCCACCTCGTCCAGTGCCGCCGCCACTGCGGCGCGCTGCCTGGTGGACCGGCCGCGTACTGGGGGACCCGCGGTCGCCACAGCTGCCTCCTCAACCTCGCATGCTCCGTCGCTCTCGGCGCTCTCTCCGCGCCCGCTGCGCCTTCTGCCCGGCCATTGTGCCAGCTATCGCTCGGGTAGCGGACGAGAGTGAGGGGATGGGCGACGGCCGAACAGTGGCCTAGCCGCGGCCGAGCGGTGGTTGTACGAGTACATCGTCCCTCAGGGTGCACCGTTCCTCGGCCGCGGCCACCCGCCCCGCGCGTCTTTTCGCCAGGGGCGCGGCCAGGGCCGTGATCAGGGCGAAGACGCCGATGGCGAGGACGACGATGCTCGCGCCGGGCGGGACGTTCTTGTAGAAGGAGAAGACCGTGCCGGAGAGGGTGACCACGACGCCGATGGTGATCGCCAGCGCGAGCGTCATCGCGAAACCCCGGGTGGCCTGCTGGGCGGCGGCGACCGGGACCACCATCAGGGCGCTGACCAGGAGCAGGCCGACGACGCGCATGGCGACGGTGACCGTGACGGCCGCGGTGACGGCCAGCAGCAGGTTGAGCGTGCGCACCGGGAGGCCGGTCACCCGGGCGAACTCCTCGTCCTGGCACACCGCGAACAACTGGCGACGCAGCCCCAGCGTGATCAGTACGACGAAGGCGGCCAGGAGGGAGATCGCGACCACGTCCTCGGGGGAGACCGTGGTGATCGAGCCGAAGAGATAGGTGGTGAGGTTGGCGTTGGAGCCGGTCGGCGAGAGGTTGATCAGCAGCACACCGCCCGCCATCCCGCCGTAGAAGAGCATCGCGAGCGCGAGATCGCCACGGGTCTTGCCGTACCAGCGGATCAGCTCCATGAGGATCGCGCCGAGGGCGGAGACGACGACGGCGGTCCACACCGGGTTGGTGCCGGTGAGGAAGCCGAGGGCGACGCCGGTGAGGGCGACATGGCCGATCCCGTCGCCCATGATCGCCTGGCGGCGCTGGACGAGGTAGATGCCGACGGCGGGCGCGGTGATGCCCACCAGGACGGCGGCGAGCAGGGCCCGCTGCATGAAGGCGTAGTCGAGGATCTCGAGCATCTCAGGTCAGCAACCCTGTCCGGATCGGTTCGGCGTCGGGCGCCGCATGGGGATGGACGTGATCGTGGCCGGGCAGTGCGTGCTGGCCCACGGCCCTGGGCGGCGGTCCGTCGTGGACGACGCAGCCGTCGCGCAACACCACCGCGCGGTCGATCAGCGGCTCCAGCGGGCCGAGCTCATGGAGCACGAGGAGGACCGTCGTCCCGGCGGCGACCTGCTCACGGAGGGTGCCCGCGAGGATCTCCTGGCTGGCGAGGTCGACCCCGGCCATCGGCTCGTCCATGATCAGCAGTTCCGGTTCGCCCGCGAGGGCCCGGGCGATCAGTACGCGCTGGTGCTGACCGCCGGAGAGGGCGCTCACCGGGTCCCGGGCGCGGTCGGCCATGCCGACGAGCTCCAGGGCCCGCTGGACGGCCGCCCGGTCGGCCTTGCGCGGCGGGCCGAACCGGCGGCGGGCCAGCCGCCCGGCCGAGACGACCTCCCGCACGGTCGCGGGGACGCCGCTGGCGGCGGTGGTGCGCTGGGGTACGTAACCGATCCGCGCCCAGTCGCGGAAGCGGCGGCGGGGAACGCCGAAGAGGGTCAGCTCACCGCCGCTGAGCGGCACCTGGCCGACGATGGACCGTACGGCGGTGGACTTGCCCGAGCCGTTGGCGCCGAGCAGCGCCACGACCTCACCGCGGCGGACGGTCAGGTCGATGCCGCGCAGCACGGGGCGACCCCCGAGGGTGGCCGTGGCGCCGCGCAGGGATATGGGCTCCGCGGCCGATGTGGGGCCCGTGACCGGGGCGGGGTTCGTGGCCGGGG
>NZ_JAEEAP010000070.1 GCF_016103465.1 Streptomyces sabulosicollis | reverse complement strand
GGCATAGAAGTTTAGCGAGTGTCTGGGGGGCTGGAAGATGTTAATAAGAGAAAGGGGGCGGACCCCCTGTTAAGGGAAAGGGGGGGGGGGGGGGAAGCGCCGATATGCGGCCCGCCGGGCATCCCGTGGGGCGCGCCCGCGCGTGGCGGAGTAGTGGCCGGTCTCAGAGCCGGCGGTCCTGGGGCGGGGGAGGCGTCACCCGGTGGCTCCGGTGATGCCGCCCGCGGCCCCAGGCGCGATGGCGGGTCCGCCCGCCGCCCGGGAGGGCGTCGTGGCTCTCGGGCGACATGCGGTTGCCGTTCTGCACATTGGTCCGGTGGATCAGCAGTGCGCCCACGGCGATCAGCGCGAGGATGACGACCACGGTGATCAGGGTCTCCATGGTGCTCACTCCCTGGGACCGGGCCCCAGCTGGAGGCTATCCGGCCGGTTTGTGCGAAACGCTCCTGGTGTCTATACGGTACCTCCGGCGGGAGGCGGCGTCCCCTCCCCGTGACGGAGCCGGGCCGTACGGGCCGAGCGCCCGCATCCCACGCGCCGAGCCTCCCCACGCGCCGAGCGTCCGCGCACGCCGAGCGCCCGCACCCGGCGTCGGGAACCGGGTGCGGGCGGTCAGGCCCTGATCCGAAGGATCAGTGGGTCCGGCGGACTCAGTGGCTCTTGGCCAGCTGCTTCTCCAGCTTGGCCAGGCCGTTGGCCCAGAGCTGGTTGACGCGGTTGATCTCGTCCTGGTTCGGCTGCGCGTTGGTGCAGGACGGGCCGGGGCCGCCACCGGACATCAGCTCGCTGCACGGGCCCTCGTAGTGGTCCGGCAGACCCAGCACATGGCCGGTCTCGTGCGCGGTGACCCGGGTCGAGTCGTACTCCTGGTTCTGGGCGTAGTCCAGGAAGACATAGCCGCTGCCGTGGCCGTCGGTGCTCGCGTAGGAGCCCCGGGGGTCATTGCCCTCGCGGTAGCTGAAGTCCGCGTTGCTGCCTTCCTGGAGCTTCACGTTGCTCACCGCGGAGTTCCAGATCTGGGCGGAGCGGGATATCACCGACTGGAAGGTCGGGGCCTGGCTCGCGTTGTAGGTCACGGTGACGGCCGCCGTCGCGCTGGGCGACTTCGCCCGCTTCTCCAGCGCCGACTTCATGACGGCCTTGATGAAGGCGTCGGTGTCGGCCCGCTCCTCGCCGCTCGCCGTGTAGGCGGCGGCCGCGGCACCGCGCTGGGCCGTGGTGTGGTCGGGGGTGGCCGCGGACGCGGGCATGGCGGACAGGGAGACCGCCAGGCCGAGGCCGATGGTCGCGGACAGCGCCAGCTTGGGGAGTGACATGTGGGGGGCTCCTCATCGTCCTCGGGCCCCGGTCGCCGTGTGGGGTGGCGGCCGGGGCCGTGGGATGAACTCTTGGCTGACGCAGAGTCTTGAGGAGAACCGGCCGTACGCGGAGATATCAACTGGTGATAGGACGAGGGCATATCCCCCGCCGGGTGTCCGCACGCCGTCCGATACCGCGTCCGGCTGGCCGCTTCGGCGTTTGACGCCCCGTTGACTCGTGTTTGACCACCGATTGATCGATTCCGGTACGGGTTGGCGGGGTTTCAGAGTCTGGTGTGACGTCAAGTGCGCAGTTATGCTCCCGCCGTGGAGCTCGAGGTGAGGCACCTCCGTGCATTGTGCGCCATAGCCGACACCGGCAGCCTACGGAAGGCGGCGCGCCAACTGGGCATGACCCAGCCATCCTTGACGACTCAGCTCCGGCGCATCGAGAACACCATCGGCGGCCGGTTGTTCTCGCGGGAGGTCACCGGCAGCCGGCCGACTCCGCTGGGGCGGTCCGTGCTCTGCCGCGCCCGGCCGATCGTGGCCGAAATGAACGCCCTCGTCAGCGAGGTCCGGCTGGAGGCGGGGCAGACCGCCGACGCCCGGCTGCGCATCGGCAGTACGGGCAGCCGGGCCGTGGTCGGCTGGCTGCGCAGGCTCCGCGCCCGCTATCCCGACGCGGACACCACCATCCACATCGATGTCTCCGCCAACGCGCTGCTGCAGATGGTCGCCGCCAACCAGCTGGACGTCGCCTTCGTCCACGAGGTCGAGGGCGCGCCGCTGCGGGTGCCCGAGGGCGTGGAGCGGCGGGTGCTCGTGGAGCGGGAGCCGCAGTTCGTGGCGCTGGCCGAAACCCATCCGGCCGCCGCGCGGCCCGTGGTGGGGCTCGCCGAGCTCGCCACCGACCAGTGGATGGTGGACCCCAGCGTGGACGGCGAGGGGCCCGGGCTGCGCCGGGTCCTGGCCGCGGCGGGGCTCAACCCGAGGGTGGTGTACGGGGACTATCTCACCGCCGCCGACCTGGTCGCCTCGGGCGAGGTGGTCACCCCCTGCCAGCCCACCGCGCGGTCCCGCCAGGGCGTGGCCGTCCGCCCGCTGCACGGGGATCCGCTGACGGTCCGGCTGTTCCTGGCCTCGCGGGCGGTCCCGGCGGCCCGTACCGGTGCCGACGGATCCGCCCCGGGCATGGCGGCCCGTACCGGTGCCGACGGACCCGCCCCGGTCCCGGCGGCCCGTACCGGTGCCACCGAACCGGCACCGGACGCGGCGGCCCGTACCGGTGCCACCGAACCGGCACCGGACGCGGCGTCGGGTGCGCCCCTCGACGTGGACGCCCTCTTCGGCGACCTGGCGGACGCGTACTTCGAGATCGCCTGGGCGAGCGCCGCGTACCGCCAGTGGCTGGTCCGCAACGAGAGCCCGCTGTTGCGCCTCCAGGAGCCCCCGACCCGCGACGAGCTCGACGTCCTGGGGCTCGCCGGGCCCGCCGAGGTCTCGTAGCCCCGAAGGGCGGCGAGCGATGGCTCGGGGCCGGACCCGTTGGCGCTGCCGACGTCCACGGGCCGTCGCCCCGCGGCCCCGGACCGTTCAGATCAGGCCCGCCAGCCCGGCGGCCAGCCCCACCGGAAGCGTCTGCTCCGACCAGATCGTCTTGCCCTCGGCGGTCTGCCGGCTGCCCCAGCGCTGGCTGAGCCGTGCGACCAGCAGCAGCCCGCGGCCGCCTTCGTCGAAGGTGCGGGCGCGGCGCATGTGCGGGGCGGTGCTGGAGGAGTCGGAGACCTCGCAGATCAGCGAGTGGTCGTGGATCAGCCGCAGCTGGATGGGCGGGACGGCGTGCCGGATGGCGTTGGTGATCAGCTCGCTGACGACCAGTTCGGTGGTGAAGACGGCCTCGTCGAGCCCCCATTCGGTGAGCCGCTCCGTCACGTTCCGGCGGGAGCGGGCCACCCACGCCGGGTCGGCGGGCACGTCCCAGGTGGCCACGTGCGCCGCGTCCAGGGTACGGACGCGGGCGAGCAGCAGTGCGACGTCGTCCAGCACGCCCTCCCCGGGGAGGAGCGAACGCAGCACGGCGTCGCAGGTGCCGTCCAGGGAGCCGCCGGGGTGGGCCAGCGCGTCGGCCAGCAGCAGACGCCCCTCGTCCACATCGCGGTTCCATTCGCCCATCAGCCCGTTGGTGTAGAGGGCGAGCACGGCGTCCTCGGGCAGCTCGGTCTCCATCGCCTCGAACGGCAGTCCGCCGACCCCGAGCGGCGGTCCGGGCGGCACCGGGAGGAACTCCACGGAGCCGTCGGGCCCGGCCAGCGCCGGGGCCGGGTGCCCGGCCGCGGCCAGTGAGCAGCGGTGCGAGACGGGGTCGTAGATCGCGTACAGACAGGTCGCCCCCACGTCCCCGGTGGACTCCTCGGCCCCGGTCTCCGCGGCCAGATGGATCACCAGGTCGTCGAGGTGGGTGAGCAGCTCGTCCGGCGGCAGGTCGACGTCGGCGAGGGTACGGACCGCCGTCCGCAGCCGGCCCATGGTGGCCGACGCCTGGATGCCGTGGCCGACCACATCGCCCACCACCAGCGCGACCCGCGCCCCGGAGAGCGGGATGACGTCGAACCAGTCCCCGCCCGCCCCCGCGTAGGGCCCCGCGGGCAGATAGCGGGAGGCGACCTCGACGGCCGGCGGCTGGGGCAGGGTCCGCGGCAGCAGGCTGCGCTGGAGGGCCAGGGCGGTGTTGCGCTCCCGGGTGAAGCGGCGGGCGTTGTCCACGCAGACGGCGGCCCGGGTGGTGATCTCCTCGGCCAGCACCACGTCGTCGTGGGTGAACGGCTCGGGGGTGCGGTGGCGGGCGAACACGGCCACCCCGAGCGTCGTCCCCCGCGCCCGGATCGGCACCGACATGATCGAGTGGATGCCGAACCGCCGGATCGCCTGGGCGCGGGCGGGCTTCAGCGCGCCCCACTGGGCGATCGAGGGGTCGGTGGACGTGTGGATGATGGGGCGCCCCGCCACCAGGCATTCGGCCATCGGCGAGACCTGCGGGTAGATGTCCACCTTTCCCACCGGCACCACGGACTCGGGGCACCCCTCGTGGATGGACTGCCGGGCGGCGCGGCGCAGCACCACCGGGTCGGTGAGCGGCCCGGACGGCAGCTCCTCGTCCTGGGTCAGCCGGTCCAGCAGGTCGATGCTGGCGTAGTCGGCCAGCCGCGGTACGCAGACATCGGCGAGCTCCTGCGCGGTGTGGTCGATGTCGAGGGTGGAGCCGATGCGTTCGCTGGCCGCGCTGAGCAGCAGCAGCCGCTGGCGGGCAAGGTACTGATCGGTGATGTCGTGCGCCGCCATGCAGACGGCGTACACCCGGCCGTCCCGCGCCTGCAGCGGGGCGAACCGGGCCGACCACGCCTGCTCCTTGGCCTCGCCGCTTCCGGGGTGCAGATACGTCTCCACCTCGCGCGGCTCACCGGTCGTCAGCACATGGCGCATGGCCGCTTCGAGCTGTTCGCTCTCGAGCTTGCCCTTGATCTCCGACAGCCGCAGACCGCGGATCTCCGCTTCCGGCAGGCCGGTGACGCGGGCCATCTCGGCGTTCACCTTGCGCAGCCGCATATCGGCGTCGTAGATCGCCATCGGGCAGGGCGACTGGGTGTAGGCCCATTGCATCAGCGCGTCGTTCCACGACTCCGGGGGCTGCTCGGCCCGGGGCGCCGCGGTCACCAGCAGCCAGTCGCCCTCCGGCCGCCGGCGGTGCGCCAGCAGCGGGACGGGCACCTCGTGGCCGTCCCGGTGGCGCAGCGCCACGGTCCCGTGCCACCGGGTCAGCCGGGTGCGGGCGTGCCGGGCCTCGGCGTCCGCCGCGCGGCCCGGGTCGGCCAGCAGCTCGGCGGCGGGCCGCCCCACGACCTCCGGGGACGGATGCCCGAGCAGCCGACGGGCGCCCTCGTTCCAGCTGGTCAGCGTGCCATCATCGCTGACGGTGGCACTCGCCGTATCCGTTTCGTCGAAGCCGCCCCACTCCCGCGCGGAGCCGCTGTCGTGGCGCTTCATCCTCGCCCATCCCTCCGGGGACGGCACCGGGTCCGTCCACCAGGGCTCCCTTCCAGCCTCGTCCACTCCGGTCCGGGCATCAACCACAGCCCGGACCGGAGCGCACGCCGCTTCGGGGAGCGCGTGGGTCAGACCACCGCGGGCCGCAGATGGTGCCCGGCCCACTCAGCGAAGCCGGTGAGCGGGAGGCCGAGGGCCCGGGCGAACTCGGGGCGGGCGGGCTGGCCGACCGCGTTCAGCCACGCGTGCCCGAGGCCCCACTGCGGCATCCCGGCGGCGAGCGCCTCGTCCGCCGTCATCGACGGGGCGGTCAGCTCGGTGCCCGTGACCTCGGAGAGGATTGCGGCGACCCGGGTCATGGCCATGTGGTCGCCCGCCAGTTCCAGCTCGACCTCGTGGAACCGCTCCGGGTCGGCGATGGCCGCGGCGGCCGCCGTGCCGATGTCGGCGACGGCGATGAGGGAGAGCTCGGTGCCGGGCTCGAGGATGGTGGCCAGGCCGCCTTCGGGGCCGTTCGGCAGCAGGGACAGGAAGTTCTCCATGAAGAAGGCGGGCTTGAGGAGCGTCCAGTGGCGGAAGCCCGCTTCCCGGACCCGGTCCTGGAGGCCGGTCTTGGTCGCGAAGTAGTGCTCCATCGCCGCCCAGCGGCCCTCCGCCCAGCCGGGCGCGGTGTGGTGCTGCCCGGCGCCCGAGACGGAGGTGTGCACGAACTGCGTCACCCCCGCGCCCCGGGCGGCCTCGATCAGGTTGCGGCCCTGGATCCACTCGGAGTCGCCCTGGAGGTCGTTCATGTCCGGCATCTGGATCGAGAAGACGGCGCGCGCCCCTTCGGCGGCCCGCCGCACCGAGTCGAGGTCGAGCAGGTCACCGGAGACCAGCTCGGCGCCGAGCGCCGCCACGGCCCTGGCCCGTTCGCCGGCCGGGTCACGGACCAGGGCCCGCACGGGAACGCCCGCCGAGAGCAGGGCGCGGGCGGTGGCGCCGCCCTGCTGTCCGGTGGCACCGGTGACGAGGACGGGGGCGGATGTCGGGGATTGCGAAGGCATGCTGCTCCTCGGGCAGAACGGCATCGACTCATCGACAAGTCGACTGGGAAGGTTAAACGGCGGGCCCCGCCACTTATGGCTCGGTACGATACGGAGGCCCCCGCCACTTAGCAACCCGGAGGTGACGCCATGCCCGCCCAGCGCGCGGACGCCCGGCGCAACTACGCGCGCATCCTCGCCGCCGCCGAGGAGGAGGTCGCCGCGCACGGCGCCGACGCCTCCCTGGAACAGATCGCCCGCACCGCCGGAGTCGGCTCGGCCACCGTGCGCCGCCACTTCCCCACCCGGCACGCCCTGCTGGAAGCGGTCTTCCGCGGGCGCATCGGCACCCTGGCCACCCGCGCCCGCGAACTCGCGGAGGCGGACGACGTACGGGCCGCCCTGCTGGACTGGCTGGACGCGCTCACCGTCTACTCCGCCACGGTGCAGGGCCTGGCCACCGCGCTCCTACGGGACGGGGAACTGGACCCGGAACACGCGAACCCCTGCGTGAACACCCTCGCCGAGGCGGGCGAGCCCCTGCTGCGGCGAGCCGAGCGGGCCGGTGCGGTGGCCCCCGGCATGACCCCGGTCGACCTGGTCACCCTGATCGCCGGGATCGCCCTGGCCACCCAGCACCACCCCGACCCCGCCGCCGAGGCGACCCGGCTGCTGCGGCTGGCCGTGGCGGGCATCAGCCCCCGGGGGTGAGGGGCGGGGCTCCAACCCCGGTGCCGGCCAAGGACGTTCAAGGCAGACCGGGAGGGTTCACGCAAAATTCACGGCAAAGAAGCCCGCACCCGGGCCACTCGGGGCGGCTCGGGTGCGGGCTGGTGGTGCTGGGGAGGGGCGGGGTCAGCCCTTCTTGGTCTCCCAGAAGATCTTGTCGATCTGGGCGATGTGGTCCAGGGCCTTCTGCCCCGTGGCCGGGTCGGTCGAGCCCTTGGCCGTGCTCAGGGCCTTGAGGGTGTCGTTGACCAGCTGGTGCAGCTCGGGGTACTTCTCGAAGTGCGGGGGCTTGAAGTAGTCGCTCCACAGCACCGACACGTGGTGCTTGGCGAGCTCCGCGCGCTCCTCCTTGATGGTGGTGGCACGGGCGCGGAAGTGCGGGTCCTCGTTGGCCTGGTACTTCTCCTGGATGGCCTTGACGGACTCGGCTTCGATACGGGCCTGGGCCGGGTCGTACACACCGCAGGGCAGGTCGCAGTGGGCACTGACCTGAACCTTGGGGGCGAACAGGCGGGAGAGCATAGAGCTGTCCTTCCATTCGTGATCGTCTTCTCAGGTGCGAGATTACTCCGTGGGGGAAGCCTTTTCTCGGGTGCCCCGGGGGCTTAGGTCAAAAGTCCAGTGCCAGGCTGGGATGCCTGGGATCGTGATGGGTGCAGGGTGAGGACCGGAGGTGCCGTGATGCGGGAGCAGCAGGGCGATCGCGGGCAGGAGCCGGACCGCGACCAGCGCGGGCTGCTGCGGATCGGGCTCGCGGAGGTGTACAACCCGTCGATGCAGCCGACGCTGTACCCCGGCGACCAGTTGGTGGTGCGCTACGGCGCGCCCGTGCGGCCGGGGGACGTGGTGGTTCTGCGCCATCCGTTCCGGCAGGACCTGCTGATCGTCAAGCGCGCGGTGGAGCGGCGCGAGGGCGGCTGGTGGGTCAAGGGCGACAACCCGTACGTGGAGAACGACAGCCGGGAGTTCGGCGTCGTGCCGGACGAGCTGGTGGTGGCCCGGGCCTGGGTGCGGCTGCGGCCGCTGCGGGGCGCCGGGCGCGGTGGTCAGCGGTCGATGGCCGGGCTGGTCTCCTGGGCGGTGTCCGCCGTACGGCCCGTGGGCTCGCGGTCCTGGCGGCGGCTGCGCTCGGCGCCGGCCGTCCGCTCGGCGTCCAGGCGCTTGCGCGCACGGTAGGCGGCCACGTTGGCGCGGGTGGCGCAGCGGTCGGAGCAGTAGCGCCGGGACCGATTTGTCGATGTGTCGAGATAGGCGTTGCGACAGGGTGACGCCTCACAGATGCCCAGCCGGTCGGCGCCGAGTTCGGTGAGGTGGAAGGCCAGCCCCATCGAGGCGGTCGCCGCGTAGCCGGCGCCCGCGTTGGCGGCGTAGTCCGCGATGTGCATGTGCCACTTCGGGCGGCCGTCCTCGTCGCGGGTCTCGTGGCCGGAGATCTGCGGGCTCACCGGGAACTCGATGAGCAGCGCGTTCAGCAGGTCCACCGCCAGCACCTCATCGCCGCCCGCCGCCGCCTCGAAGACGGCGCGCAGCCGGGCCCTGACCGACCTCAGCCGGGTGACATCCGCGTCGGTCGTCCGCCGGGCCGCCTGCTGGCTCTCCCCGAAGAGCGCCCGCACGGCCTCCACCGAGGTCAGGGTGTCGGTGCCGCGGCTCGGCTCCTCGCTGTTGACCAGGCGCACGGCAAGATCCGAGTAATAAGCCAGTTCCACTTGTGGTCCTTACGAACGGCGGTCTAGGGTCAGATCAGGTCAAGTAAGAGGCGTTCTGCCTACGAGGGTATTACGGGCGGCTGCGCCGAGACGATGACGCATGGCTTCGACGGCTCGATATGGCTTGGAGGGCTCGATGACGGACACCGTCGCCGTGGCGGACTGGCAGGCGTGGCAGCGGAGCTGGGACCGGCAGCAGGAGTGGTACCTCCCCGATCGTGAGGAACGGTTCCGGGTGATGCTCGACGCGGTCGAGGCCGTCGTCGGCCCGGAACCTCGGATCCTCGACCTGGCGTGTGGCACGGGCAGTATCTCGGACCGGGCGCTGCGCCGGTTCCCGGGCGCCACCAGCACCGGGGTCGACCTCGACCCCGCGCTGCTGACGATCGCCCGCGGCCACTTCGCGGCCGAGCCGCGCGCCGAGTTCGTGACCGCCGATCTGCGCGACCCCGGCTGGACCGAGCGGCTGCCGCACCGTGCGTACGACGCCGTCCTGACCGCCACGGCGCTCCACTGGCTGCGCTCGGACGAGCTGCGGGTGCTGTACGGGCAGGTGGCGGGCGTCGTACGGGAGGGCGGGGTGTTCCTCAACGCGGACCACATGCCCGATCCGGACACGCCCCGGCTCAACGCCGCCGACCACGCGTACCAGAAGCGGCGGCAGGCCAGTGCCAAGGCCGAGGGCGCCCAGGACTGGGTGGACTGGTGGCAGGCCGCGGCACGGGACGAGGCGCTGGCGGGGCCGGTGGCCGAGCGGTTCACGATCTTCGGCAACCCGGCCGACGGCGACCACGCGGACGGTGAGGCACAGTCCGTCGCCTGGCATGTCGGGGCGCTGCGCGAGGGGGGCTTCGGGGAGGCGCGGGCCGTGTGGTGCTCGCCCTCGGACGCGATGGTGCTCGGGCTGAAGTGACCCCGGGGCGGAGTGCGCGAGGGCGGTACGGCCATCGGCCCGTACCGCCCTCGCGCATGTGCCCGCCGTGGACCGGCGGACATCGGCCGCGGTTCGGTGGCGCCCCGAGGGGGCGCGGGGCCGTGTCGATGTGCGGCTCCGCCGCGCGGGCGCGACCAGCCGCGACGGTGCCGCGGATGGTCGACGGCAGGTCAGGGCACTTCCGGCGGAGCGCCTACAGCACCTTGGAGAGGAACGACTTCGTCCGCTCGTGCCGCGGATTGGTCAGCACCTCCCGCGGATGCCCGGACTCCACCACCACGCCGTCGTCCATGAAGACGACCGAGTCCCCGACCTCGCGCGCGAAGCCCATCTCATGCGTCACGACGATCATCGTCATGCCGTCCTCCGCGAGCCCGCGCATCACATCGAGCACATCGCCGACCAGCTCGGGGTCGAGCGCCGAGGTGGGCTCGTCGAAGAGCATCAGCTTCGGCTCCATCGCCAGCGCCCGCGCGATCGCGACGCGCTGCTGCTGGCCGCCGGAGAGCTGGGAGGGGTAGTTGCCCGCCTTGTCGGCGAGGCCCACCCGGTCCAGCAGCTTCAGCGCGCGTTCCCGCGCCACCGCCTTGGACTCGCGCTTGACCTGGACCGGCGCCTCGATCACGTTCTCCAGCGCGGTCATGTGCGGGAAGAGGTTGAAGCGCTGGAAGACCATGCCGATGTCGCGCCGCTTCTCGGCGACCTCACGGTCCTTGAGCTCGTAGAGCTTGTCGCCCTTCTGGCGGTACCCGACCAGATCGCCGTCCACGTACAGCCGCCCGGAGTTGATCTTCTCCAGGTGGTTGATGCAGCGCAGGAAGGTGGACTTGCCGGAGCCGGACGGGCCGATCAGGCAGAACACCTCGCGCGGGGCGACCTCGAGGTCGATGCCCTTGAGGACCTGAACCGGGCCGAAGGACTTGTGGACGCCCTCGGCCTTCACCATGGCGGTCATGCGCCGACACCTCCGGAGCGGTTGCTGAAGGAGAGGAGATTGGCCCGGACCCGCTGCAGCGGGGTGGCCGGCAGGCTACGGCTCGAGCCGCGCGCGTAGTACCGCTCCAGGTAGTACTGGCCCACGCTGAGCACGGAGGTGAGGATCAGGTACCAGGCGGCCGCCAGGAAGAGCATCTCCGCCGTGGCGCCGGAATTCTGCCCGACCTCGGACGTGGCCTGGAGCAGGTCCCAGTACTGCACCGCGATCACCAGCGAGGTGGTCTTGAGCATGTTGATGAACTCATTGCCGGTCGGCGGCACGATCACCCGCATCGCCTGCGGCAGCACCACCCGGCGCAGCGTCTTGGCGTGGCTCATGCCGAGCGCCTGGGCGGCCTCGGACTGGCCCTCGTCGACCGACTGGATGCCCGCCCGGCAGATCTCGGCCATGTACGCGGCCTCGTTCAGGCCCAGGCCCAGCAGGGCGGCCAGGAACGGGGTCATGAAGTCCGACCACTCGTCCTTGTAGATCGGCATGATGTTGATGTAGTCGAACACCAGGCCGAGGTTGAACCAGACCAGCAGCTGCACATAGACCGGGGTGCCGCGGAAGAACCAGATGTAGCCCCAGGCGATGGAGGCGGTCACCGGGTTCTTCGACAGCCGCATCACCGCGAGGACGATGCCGAGGGCCACACCGAGCACCATCGAGAGGATGGTGATCCAGACGGTGTTGCGAACGCCCCTGAGGACCTCGCCGTCGAAGAAGTAGTCCGGGATGGCGTCCCAGTTGACGTCTCCGCCGGCGAAGGCGGAGACGAGCATGACCAGGAGGGCGATGGCGATGACCGCGGAGACCCAGCGGCCGTAGTGCCGCACCGGGATGGCCTTGATCGTCTCCGGCGCCGGCGGCGGGGCGTCGACCGGGCCCGCCTTTTCGATCTTTGTAGTCACGGATGGTGCCTTTCAGCGCGAGCGCGGACGGGGGAGGGCCGGATCACTTGCCGCCGTTGATGATGGCCTTGGTGACCGCGCCGTCCTTGACGCCCCACTTCGCGATGATCTTGTCGTATTCGCCGTTCGCGATGATCAGAGCGAGCGCCTGCTTGAGGGCGTCGCGCAGCTGGGTGTTCTTCTTGGAGACGGCGATGCCGTACGGGGCCGCCTCCACCTGCTCGCCCACGAGCTCGAAGTCCTTGCCGCCGCCGGAGGTCTTCACCGCGTACGCGGCGACCGGGAAGTCGCTGGCGCCGGCGGCGGCGCCACCGCCGCGCAGCCGGGTCTGGGCCTCGGTGTCATTGCCGAACGCCTCGATCCCGATCTTGCCCTTGTTGTCCTTCAGGCAGGTCTTCGACTGGGCCTTGGCCAGGTCGTGGGAGACGGTGCCGCGCTGCACGACGATCTTCTTGCCGCACAGGTCGTCCCAGGTCTTGATGCCCTTGGTGTCGCCCTTCTTGGTGTAGATCGAGACACCCGCGGTGAAGTAGTCGACGAAGTCGACGCCCTCGCCCGCCTTCTTGCCGGTGTCCGGGTCGACGCCCTCCTGACGGCCCTTGTTGTCGGTCATGGCCGACATGGCGATGTCGTAGCGCTTGGAGCGCAGACCCGAGAGCAGGGTGTCGAAGGTGGCGTTGTTGAACTCGAACTTCACCCCGAGCTGCTTGCCGAGGGCGTCGGCGATGTCCGGGTCGATGCCCATGACCTTGCCGTTCTTCTTGAACTCCACCGGCGGGTAGTTGATGTCCGAGCCCACCTTGATCACCTTGGCGCTCTGGATCTCCTTGGGCAGCTGGTTGAACAGCGGGGCGGAGTTGGTGTTGGACCCGCCCGTGGCCTTGTCGGTCTGATCGCCGCAGCCCGTCAGCAGCAGGGCGCCTACCACCGCTATCGCGCCGACGGGGGCCATCCGGGACTTCAGGGTGGCCCCACGGGGCGTGAAGCTGGCGGTCATGCTGGTTCCTCCGGCAGGGTGAGGGGGCGAGATCTCGGGAACACGTTTGTGGGTGTCGCGATCTCGTGTGATTGGGGCATCTTGCCATCGGACGGGCTCGTACGGGCCGCTGGCCATGTCAAAATCGGATAACGGGCGATCCCCGTGGTGCACAACCGGACAGCGGTACCGGCCGGACAGCGACGGCCGGTGACGCGGGGCGGGCTCATGATCACGCGGAGAACAGCGCGTGACAGCGGCGTGGACGTTCCCCAGAGCTCCGCCCGGCTTCAGGCGTAATGCCTGGTTTTCCGGCGCCATGGCACCAGAACTCGCTCGTCCCTCGGCGCGCGCTTCAGGTAGAACAGACGGCTACACCCCTCACCCGGGGCTCAGGGCGCGTGTGCGACGCGCCCGGCGTTCGTACCCACACCCATGCGGTGGTCATCCGCTGAATGGGACGACGCGGTGCCCGCCCGCTCCGAACCTGGGGCGGATACCCTCGACAGAAAACGACAAAGGGGTCAAAACAGTGGCAGCGGAGATGGTCAATCCTCGCAGCGACAGCACAAGCGGCAGCGGCGAAGGAGCCGACGGCGTGACCGACGGGGAGCCCTTCGATCCGGCGTTCGCCCTGCACCGCGGCGGCAAGATGGCCGTTCAGGCGACCGTGCCCGTGCGCGACCGGGACGATCTGTCCCTCGCGTACACACCGGGCGTGGCCAAGGTCTGCAGCGCCATCGCCGAGCAGCCCGAGCTCGTCCACGACTACACCTGGAAGTCCCAGGTCGTCGCCGTGGTGACGGACGGCAGCGCGGTGCTGGGGCTCGGCGACATCGGTCCGGAGGCGTCCCTCCCGGTGATGGAGGGCAAGGCGATCCTCTTCAAGCAGTTCGGCGGTGTGGACGCGGTGCCGATCGCGCTCGACTGCCGGGACGTGGACGAGATCGTGGAGACCGTGGCCCGGTTCGCGCCCTCGTTCGGCGGCGTCAATCTGGAGGACATCTCCGCGCCCCGCTGCTTCGAGATCGAGCGCAAGCTCCAGGAGCGGGTCGACATCCCGATCTTCCACGACGACCAGCACGGCACGGCGGTGGTCACCCTCGCCGCGCTGCGCAACGCCGCCAAGCTGACGGACCGCGCGCTGGGCCAGCTGCGCGCCGTCATCTCCGGGGCGGGTGCCGCCGGTGTGGCCATCGCCCGGATCCTCACCGAGGCGGGCATCGGCGACGTGGCGGTGTGCGACCGCAAGGGCGTCGTCTCGCCGGACCGCGAGGACCTCACCGACGTCAAGCGCGAGCTGGCCGGCTTCACCAACAAGGCCGGGCTCACCGGATCCCTGGAGGCCGCGCTGGACGGCGCCGACGTCTTCATCGGCGTCAGCGGCGGCACGGTGCCTCAGGACGCGGTGGCCAAGATGGCGCCCGGCGCCTTCATCTTCGCGATGGCCAACCCCAACCCGGAGATCCACCCGGACGTCGCCCACCAGTACGCGTCCGTGGTCGCCACCGGGCGCAGCGACTTCCCCAACCAGATCAACAACGTCCTCGCCTTCCCCGGCATCTTCGCGGGCGCCCTCCAGGTCCGGGCCTCCCGGATCACCGAGGGCATGAAGCTCGCGGCCGCCGAGGCGCTGGCCGCCGTGGTGGCCGACGAGCTCAGCGCGGACAAGGTCATCCCCTCGCCGTTCGACGAGCGGGTCGCCCCGGCCGTGACCGCGGCCGTCGCCGCGGCCGCCCGAGCGGAGGGCGTCGCCCGCCGCTGACATCCCGTCAGGGACCCGGGTCCCGGGGGCTCAGGGCCCGGGGCCCAGGGGCCCGGGGCCCGGGTGGCGTCGACGCGCCGGGCGACTTTCACGGCCCGGATGAGATCACGGCGGGTGAGGTCACGGCGGGTGAGATCACGGCCCCGGGCGCGATGTCACGGGTCAGGTGCCAGCACGGGCCGGGCCGCCCCCCTCAGCCGGAGGGGCGGCCCGGCCCGTGGGCTGTCCGGCCGGGCGAGCGGGGTCACACCGCGGTGCGGTTCCGTGGGGGCGCCCCCGCGGCCTAAGGTCGGGATCATGTTCGCTGTCTATGCCGCACGTATCGATCGTGACCAGCCGCTGAGCGGCCTCGAACTGGGGGAGCGCCCCGAGCCGGAGGCCCGGCCCGGCTGGACCACCGTGAACGTCAAGGCCGCCTCGCTCAACCACCACGACCTGTGGTCGCTGCGCGGGGTGGGCCTCGGCGAGGAGTCGCTCCCGATGATCCTCGGCTGTGACGCGGCCGGGATCGACGAGGACGGCAACGAGGTCGTCCTCCACTCCGTCATCGGCCAGAGCGGACACGGCGTCGGCCCGAAGGAGCCCCGCTCCATCCTCACCGAGCGCTACCAGGGCACCTTCGCCGAGAAGGTGACCGTCCCCAGCTGGAACGTGCTGCCCAAGCCGAAGGAGCTGTCCTTCGAGGAGGCCGCCTGCCTGCCCACGGCCTGGCTGACCGCCTACCGCATGCTGTTCACCAACGCGGGGGTGCGCCCCGGCGACAGCGTCCTGGTCCAGGGCGCCGGTGGCGGGGTGGCCACCGCCGCGATCGTGCTGGGCGCGGCCGCCGGGCTGCGGGTGCTGGCCACCAGCCGTGACGCGGCCAAGCGGGCCCGCGCCGTGGAGCTGGGCGCCGAGGGCGCGTACGAGCCGGGGGAGCGGCTGCCGCGCCGGGTGGACGCCGTGATCGAGACGGTGGGCGCCGCGACCTGGTCGCATTCGGTGAAGTCCCTCAAGCCCGGCGGCACCCTGGTGATTTCGGGCGCCACCAGCGGCCCCAACCCGAAGGCCGCCGAGCTCAACCGGATCTTCTTCCTGGAGCTGAAGGTCGTCGGCTCCACGATGGGCGGGAAGGACGAGCTGGAGGACCTGCTGAGCTTCTGCGCCGCGCGCGGGGTACGACCGGTGATCGACTCGGTGCTGCCGCTGGACCGGGCCCGTGAGGGGTTCGAGAAGATGGCGGGCGGCGATCTGTTCGGCAAGGTCGTGCTGACGGTCTGAACCGGCGGTCCGAACCGGCGGTCCGAGCCGATGCTCTGAATATCGCGCGGGCATATCCCCGGCCACCGTGCGGGCCGGGGATTCGCGGAGTAATTCGGGGCCGCCCACGGGCCTTCTCGTGGCGGCGAATTCCCGGAATTCCGCTATGCCGCCGACGGCCGTACGAAGCTCCGCCGGAAGCGATAGGAGCGGGACGAGGCACCCACCAGGGCGGGGAAGTCGCGCACCCGGTCCCAGGCGGACGAGCCGCCGTCGCGCGGCCCGTCGGCCGCCAGGGCCGCCTCGTACGCCGCCACGTCCGTCCAGCGGGCGTAGTTGAGCACCCGGGCGCGGTCGGTGGACAGATGGCGCTCGCCGTCGGCGATCAGATGGAAGTCGGCGGAGAGCAGTCCCGGGTCGGGCTCGCTCTCCAGGGCCTCGATGACCAGGTCGACCCAGGACCGGCGCACCTGGGGATCGGGGTCGTCGAAGTCGATCTCGACCACGACGAACAGCCCGGGGTCCGTCGTGTCGCCCTGGGCGGCGGCCGGTGCGTGGAAGCCGCGGTAGTGGCGGTAGGAGGCGAGGCCGAGACGCTTGATGTCCGGGACCGCGCTGTCGATCGCGTCGTTGCGCCGCTCGCGCTGGGTCCGGAAGAAGGCGTGGTAGGCGGCCTCGTCGGCCCACTGGGAGTGGTGCATCAGCGTATCGCCGTCCGTGCCCGCGTAGAGGTTGTAGGAGAGCAGTTCGGGCGTCGGCCAAGGGTGGCTGTCCCAGGTGGCGGCGATGGCCTCGACCGTGGCCCGCTGCCGTTCCGGCGTGCCGACGCTCCAGGTGCTGAACAGCGCGGCGCCCACGTCGGGCCGGGTGAGATCGGGCAGCGGTCCGGAACTGGCCGGGACGGACATGGCGGTCTCCTCGTGGTGGGGGAGTTGGAAAGGTCCGGCATGCCCGGGAAGGGCATCGGGGCCGGAGGGGCGCTCCCCCGTGGTGCGCCCCTCCGGCCCCGATCCTGAAACTTCAACCGCGGTTCAGGTCAAGTGGGCGGGGGCGCGGGATGTGTCGATGCCCAGCGGAACGCCTACGCCGCAGGCGTCACGGCTCGCCGGACAGCCCCTACGCCCGGTCCCCCCGCAGCAGCGCGGTGATCCGTGCCGCGGCCGCCCCCAGGTGGTGGCGGGCCTCGGAGAGCTGGGCGTCCGTCACCCCGTGGTCGCGGGCCGCGTCGCGGACGTCGTCCCGGAACCGGTCGAGCAGCCGCTCCAGATCGCGGGCGGGGGTGCCGGAGGGGGTGAAGTCCCCGGCCCACTCGGGCTCCCGCACCCCGGCCGTGCCGCCGCCGTCCCCGGCGGTCGGCCGCTCCTTCTCGCCGCCGCCCTCCGGCTTCGTCCTGTCCGCCCGCTCGACCGTGACATCCGGCCCGGACGCCCCCTCGTCCCAGCCCCAGTCCGCGCGCGAGGTGCCCTGCCGGGAGATCCGGCCCATACCGCGCGACACCTCGGCCAGCCCCTCGCGCACCGCCCGCTGCCAGTCGCCCGCCCGGATGTGCTCCTGCGTCTGCTCCTGGACCCGACGGGCGATCCGCTGGACCTCCTCGCGCGCGAAGTCCTGCGCGTCCCTGGCCTGCTTACGGGCGCGCTGGGCGTCCTGCCGGGCCCGCCGGCTCTCCTCCTTGGCCCGGCGCGCCTGCTCCTTCCACTCCTCCTTCGCGCGCCGCATCTCCTCCTTCGCCTGCCGCCAGGTCTCCTTGTCCCCCCACGCCCCCTCCCACGGGGCCTGCTTGTCCTGGGCGCCGCCGGAGGCGCGGGCCTGCTGGGCGGCCTCGCGCATCTCCCGCCGCAGATCGCTCGCGGAGCCGCGGACGTCCTCCCGGATCTCGGCGGCGAGCTCGGCGACCGACTCGCGGATCTCCAGCTCCAGATCGGCCAGCTCACCGCTGCGGTCGGCCAGTTCGGCGCGCCCGGCGTCGGTGATCGAGTAGACCTTGCGGCCGCCCTCGGTGGTGTGGGTGACCAGGCCCTCGGCCTCCAGCTTGGCCAGCCGCGGGTAGACGGTGCCGGCCGAGGGCGCGTACAGCCCCTGGAACCGCTCCTCCAGCAGACGGATGACCTCATAGCCGTGGCGCGGCGCCTCGTCGAGCAGCTTGAGCAGATACAGGCGCAGTCGGCCGTGGGCGAATACGGGGGGCATCAGAGGACCTTTCCCTGGGTGCCGTCGGTGGTGTCCGTGTCGTCCTCGGACGGCGGACGGCGCAGCAGCGCGATGGCGCCCGAGACGGTGGTGGCCTTGAGACTGCCCTTGCCCGCGCCGAGCCGGCCGGTGATCCGCTTGGCGCCCCACTGGCCGCTGACCCGCAGCGCGTCGAAGCCGTTGGAGACCGAGCCGCTGGCCGTGTTGGCCTCGACCTCGGCGTCGGCGGGGTGCGGCAGCCGGATGGCGATCTCGCCGGAGACGGTGGTGAGGCGGATGTCGGAGCACGTGGGCGCTGGGGCCAGGTCGAGCACCATGTCGCCACTGACCGACTCGGCCCGTACCGAGGGCCCCGAGCCCTCGATGACGGTGAGGTCGCCGGAGACGGAGTGGAACCGCAGATCGCCGGTGACGGCCTGCGCCTCGACCCGGCCGGAGACGGTGTCGGCCTGGACCGGGCCGGTCAGCCCGAGCAGGGTGAAGTCGCCCGAGACACCGCGCAGCTCGGCCCGGCCCGCCAGCCCGGAGACCACGGCGGAGGCCCCGATCACCCCGACGGTGGCGCTGGTGGTGACGGGCACGGTAAGGGTCACATGGGCGGTGCGGTCCCACTGCCCGAGCCACTGGCGAAAGCCCTTCCACGTGAGGTCGTCGTAGCCGACGCTCAGGGTCCCGTCGATGTGGGTGACCTTCAGCGGCGGGCCGTCGATCGCCGAGACCTCCAGGCGGGCGGGGCCGGGGGCGGCGCCGACCACGTTGACCGTGCCGCCCGCGATACGGACGTCGAGCGTGGACACCGGGTCGTCGAGGGTGAGCTTCTGTGGTGCCTTGATCGACCACTGTGATCGGGCTGACATCCCTGGCCTCCCCTGGCTGGACGTGCGGCGCGCCGTCTGGACGCAACATATCGTGTCTTCTCCTTAACACGATATATCGCGGTCGTGCGGAGTCAAGCCGGACCCGACCCCGGTCCCGCCCAGAGTCAAGCCGGACCCGGCCCCGGTCCGGCCCCCATCCGGCCCCGGTCCAACCCCGGTTCGGCCCCGGTCCGGCCTCGCGTCCGTGCACAATCGCACGAGGCGGTGGAAGATGCATGGCGCAGCCATCGTTTCTCTGTGGGCTGAATCGCACTTTTTGAAGAACTCCTCCGGCCTGGGAATTTCCACTAGAGCTTCGCTAGAGTCTCGGTAGAGCGTGATGGAGACATATGTTCGGGACTGTTACCTTCGTGGCCTCAGAATCGGGAAGGAAGAGGGGCCGTGGGGGGAATGACGTCACAACCCTTGAAAACCTCGGTACCACCGGAAGACGAGGCGCCGAACTCGGTTGCCCAGCTGCTGTTGCGGGCGGCGCGCGACCACGCCCATTCGGGGGTGCGCTATCTGGTCGGGCCCACCGCGAGTGAATCCGTGCGGCAGCCCTATCCGGAACTTCTGGAATCGGCGCTCGGGCTCCTCTCCGCGCTCCGCGACCGGGGATTGCGGCCGCGGGACAAGGTGGCTCTGCTGCTGGACCGCCAGCCGGAGTTCCTGACCGCCTTCTGGGCCTGTCTGCTGGGCGGCTTCGTGCCCTGCCCGATGGTGCCGATCTCCGGCGACCCGGCCCGCTGGGCGGCCCAACTCACCCATGTCAACCAGCTCTTGGACGGCCCGCTGCTGGTGACCACCGAGGCGATGCGGGCCGAGCTGCCCGAGGTGCCCGGGCTCGCGGTGGCCGTCGTGGAGGAGCTGCGGGAGGCCGAAGGCGCCTCCGGCGCCGGGCGCGGGCAGCCGCCCGCCGTGCCCGCCGCGGCCCCTGACGACCTCGCCCTGCTGGTGCTGACCTCCGGTTCCACCGGGAATTCAAAGGCGGTCATGCTGACCCATGGAAATATCCTGGCGTCGATGGCAGGAAAGGCGGGGAAGCAGCGGCTCACCGCCGCCGACACCACCTTCAACTGGATTTCCTACGACCATGTGGCCGCGCTCCTGGAAGCGCATATGCTGCCGCTGTACGTGGGCGCCGAGCAATTGCACGCGGAAGCCGCGGTCATTCTCGAGGAGCCGCTGCGTTTCCTTCGCATCATATCCCGCCACAAGGTCACGATGACCTTCACGCCGAACTTCCTCCTCGGTCCGCTCAATTCCTCCGTCCACGAGATAGCGGAGGAGATATCGGCGGGCGGCGAAGGGCTCGATCTCAGCGCGCTGCGCCATATCGTCAGCGGCGGAGAGGCGAATGTCGTCGCGACCGGCGAGGCATTCCTGGCGCATTACGCCCCGTACGGTCTGCGGGAGGCCGCGCTCTGGCCCGCCTTCGGCATGACCGAGACCTGCGCCGGCAGTATCTACAACCGCGCGTTCCCGGCCACCGACGCGGGCCAGGAGTTCGCCAACCTCGGCACCCCCGTCGAGGGCCTGCGGATCCGGGTCGCCGACGACGACCACCGGGCGCTGCCCGCGGGCGAGATCGGCGAGCTGCAGCTCAGCGGCCCGATGATCACCCCTGGCTACTACAACAACGAGGCGGCCACCGAGGAAGCCTTCACCCCCGACGGCTGGTTCCGCAGCGGCGATCTCGGCCGGATCGACGAGGGCCGGCTGACCCTGGTCGGGCGCAGCAAGGACAGCGTCATCGTCAATGGCGTCAACTACTTCAGCCATGAGATCGAGGCCGCCCTGGAGCAGCTCGACGATGTGGCCGGCGGCTATGTCGCGGCGTTCCCGACCCGCCGCCCCGGCAGCGACACCGAGCAGCTGGTGATCGCCGTCAGCCCCGAGCCGGCGGACGACGACGAGGCCGGACTGCACCGCATGATCACCGCGGTGCGCTCCACCGTCGTGATCCACTGGGGCTTCCGGCCCTCCCTCATCCTGCCGCTGCCCAAGGACGCCTTCCCCAAGACCAGCCTCGGCAAGACGCTGCGCCGCCGGATGCGCCAGCGCCTGGAGTCCGGCGGGTACGACGACGTCATCGAGCGGGTGGCGGAGCTGACCACCCGGCGGCTCGGCGGCCACACCCCGCCCGAGGGCGAGACCGAGCGGATCCTCGCCGGGATCTACGCCGAGATGTTCGACACCGTCCCGGAGCGGATCAGCGCCACCGCCAGCTTCTTCGACCTGGGCGGCACCTCGCTGGACATCCTGCGGCTGCGGCGCCAGGTCCACCGGCGGCTGGGCGTCGCCGACCTGCCGGTCATCACGGTGCTCACGGCGCCGTCGGTACGGCAGCTCGCCGCCCGGCTCGACGGCGGCGGCGCGCCCGGCTCCGCGGTGTACGACCCGGTCGTACCGCTGCAGACCGGTGGTGAGAAGACCCCGCTGTTCTGCGTCCACCCCGGCGTCGGCGAGGTCCTGGTCTTCGTCAACCTCGCCAAGTACTTCGTCGGCGACCGGCCGTTCTACGCGCTGCGCGCCCGGGGCTTCAACGAGGGCGAGAAGCCCTTCACCAGCTTCGAGGAGATGGTGGAGTGCTATGTGGAGGCCATCCGCGCCCGCCAGCCGCACGGCCCCTACGCCGTGGCCGGATACTCCTACGGCGGCGCCGTGGCCTTCGAGATCGCCAAGGCGCTCGAGGCCCAGGGCGAGCGGGTCGACTTCGTCGGCAGCTTCAACCTCCCGCCGCACATCAAGTACCGCATGGACGAGCTCGACTTCGTCGAGACCGCGACCAACCTCGCCTTCTTCCTCGATCTGATCAACAAGAAGCAGTCGCTCGACCTCCCCGCCGAACTGCGCCCGCTGCCCCGGGATGAGCAGCTCGCGCACCTGCTGCGGATCGCCCCGCCGACCCGGCTGGACGAACTCGACCTGGACCTGGACAAGTTCACCGCCTGGGCGGAGCTGGCCCATGGCCTCACCACACTGGGCCGCGACTACCATCCCAGCGGCACCACCCGGTCCATGACGGTCTTCTACGCGATCCCGCTGCGCGGCACCAAGGAGGACTGGCTGGCGAACGAGCTGCGCCGGTGGGACGACTACACCACCGAGCCCAACCGGTATCTGGACGTCCCCGGTGAGCACTACACCCTGATGGGCCCGCGGCATGTCGCGGCCTTCCAGGCGGTGCTGCGCAGGGAGCTCGACCGTGCGCTGGGCGACGCCGACCGGGCCCGGACCGCGGGCCGGGCATAGGCCCGCGAGGGCGAGTACGGGACCCGACAGGGCCAGGGACAAGGAGAAGAGCAGGGTGGAAGGCAAGAAGATCCTGGTCACCGGCGGTACCGGGCAGGTCGCCCGGCCGGTGGCCGAGGCGCTGGCCGGGCGCAACGAGGTGTGGTGTCTGGGCCGGTTCGGCACCCCCGGTGTCGAGAAGGAGCTGAACGACCAGGGGATCACCACATTCCACTGGGACCTGAACGACCCGGGCGAGGCGGCGTACGAGGGGCTGCCGGACGACTTCACCCATGTCTTCCACTCGGCGGTGCGCCGCGGTGAGGACGGCGACGTCAACGCGGCCATCGAGGCCAACTCGGTGGCCGCCGGCCGGCTGATGACCCACTGCCGGACGGCGGAGGCGTTCCTCTTCGTCTCCACCGGAGCGCTCTACAAGCGCCAGACGCTGGACCACGCGTACACCGAGGACGACCCCGTCGACGGGGTGGCCGACTGGCTGCCCGCCTACCCGGTGGGCAAGATCGCGGCGGAGGGCGCGGTACGGGCGTTCGCCCAGGTGCTGAACCTGCCGACGACCATCGCCCGGCTCAACATCGCCTATGGCCCCGGCGGCTACGGCGGGGTGCCGATGCTCTACTTCAAGCGGATGCTCGCGGGCGAGCCGATACCGGTGCCCATGGAGGGCCAGAACTGGTGCTCGCTCCTCCACACCGACGATCTCATCGCCCACGTCCCCCACCTGTGGCGGGCCGCGTCGACCCCGGCCACGCTGGTCAACTGGGGCGGGGACGAGGCGGTCGGGATGACGGACTGCGTGCGCCACCTGGAGGAGCTCACCGGGGTCACCGCCCGGCTGGTCCCGAGCGAGGTCACCCGGGAGACGTACCAGTTCGACCCCACGAGGCGGCGGGAGATCACCGGCCCCTGCCGGGTGCCGTGGCGCGAGGGCGTGCGGCGCACGCTCCAGGCGCTCCACCCCGAGCACCTTCCGTCGTAAGCCGCGGCACACCGCTGTCTGAGGAGTGGCGATCATCATGGCATCACCGAATATCGAGGCCATCCGCGCCTCCTACGCGGGTTTCCGCGACCGCGACATCGAGGGGATCCTCTCGGGCATGCACCCCGATGTGGAGTGGGTGCACCCGGAGGGCATGGCCAAGTACGGGCTCGGCGGCACCAAGCTGGGCCATGCGGGCATCAAGGAGTTCCTCGCCCATGTGCCGACCGTGCTGGGCGGGATGAAGCTCGCGCCCGAGGAGTTCATCGAGCAGGGCGACCGGGTCGTGGTGTTCGGCACCCGTGAGGTGACCTCGCTGAGCGGCAGGACCGTGACGCTGGACTTCGTCCACTCGTGGACGATGCGGGACGGCAAGGCGACGAGGATGGAGGACATCTTCGACACGGTGGCGTTCCACGAACTGATCGAGAGCTGACCGGAATCGCGTACCAGCCGCCCGCTCCCGCGCCGAGAAGGCACGGGAGCGGGCGGCTGTCAGGTATGCGACAGCACTGTCGGACATCAGGCCGCGCTGCCGGATATCAGACCGTGCTGCCGGACAGCAGGCCGTGCTGTCGGACATCAGGCCGTGCTGTCGGACGTCAGACCGTACGGAAGACCTCTTCGTACTCCAGACGCGGCAGCCGCCCCATCCAGGCGTCCGGGCCCGGCTTGCCGATGTTGACCACACAGACCGCCGCGTGCCGCCCGTCCTCGAAGAACTCCTTGGAGACGGCCTCGTGGTCGAAGCCGATCATGGGCCCGGCGGCCAGCCCCGCGGCGCGTACGCCCAGGATGAAATAGCCCACCTGCAGCGCGGTGTTGAACCGCGCCGACCCCTCCCGGGCCTCGGGGTCGGCGAAGAACGCCTGCGGGTTCTCCATGAACGGCACCAGCCGCGGCAGCTCCTCATGGAAGTCCAGGTCCGCGGCGAGCACCGCCACCAGCGGGGCCTTCGCCGTCTTCTCCTGGTTACGCCCCGTCATATGCGCCACCAGCCGGGCGCGCGCCTCCTCCGAGCGCACCAGCACCACCCGCAGCGGCTGCTGGTTCAGTGAGGTGGGGGCGTACTTGACCAGTTCATGGATCGCGCGGACCTGCTCGTCCGTCACCGGCTCGTCGGTGAAGGTGTTGGCCGTCCGGGCCTCCAGGAACAGCTGCCGCTGCGCCTCCGGCGCCAGGGTGAGAGGGCTCAGGGCCTCGCTGCTCTCCGGTGCGCTCATGGAGCTCTCCTCGTGAAGCGGTGGTGGAACGACGTGATCCGCCGATGAATTAATTGGACTAGACGGGCTAGTCCACTGCGGTGAACGAAGGCTAGACTCACAAGTCCATCGAGGGCAAGACCGGCTCGGAGCGAGGAGGTTGGGCCGTTGCGGACGGACAGCGGTCCCCGGCGCGGCGCGGCAGGACGGCCCGTGGGCCCCCAGCCCGCCAAGCGGCAGGCGATATTGGAGGCGGCGGTGGCCGTCTTCCTGCGCGAGGGGTACGACCGGGCGAGCGTGGACGTCATCGCGGACGAGGCCCGCGTGTCCAAGCAGACCGTCTACAACCACTTCGGCGACAAGGAGCGGCTGTTCATCGCCGCCGTCGAGGAGGAGCGGGAGCGGGTGGCGGCCGGTTTCGCCGCCGGTTCCCCGTACGCCCTCGGACCGGACGGCGCCGGAACCCCCGAGACGTACGACCGCGGCGACGCCCGCACCGCGCTGATCGCCTTCGGCCACCGGGTGCTCGCCGTACTCCTCGACGCACGGGCCTCCGCGCTGCGCCGCCTGGTCATCGCCGAGGTCGCCCGGCACCCCTCGCTGCGCCCCGCGTGCGCGGAGGGGGAACCCCAGCAACTGGTGAAGTACCTCGCCGACATGCTCGGCCGACGCACCGGCGGCGGCGAGCTGAGCGTGCCCGATCCGGCCACCGCCGCCCGCCAGTTCGTGGCCCTGATCATTCAGCAGGGGCTCTACCAGTCGATGTACGGCACCCGCCCGCTCGCCGAGGACGAGGCCGCGGCCGTCTGCGAGGGCGCCGCCGACCTGCTCGTCCGTGCGTACCACCCATGAAGCCCGAAGAGAGGTGCCACCCATGCGTGTGAGCGTGCTGGGACCGCTGACGCTCGGCCTCGGCGCCCGGTCCGGGGTGCCCAGCGCGATGAAGCCGCGCAAGGTGCTGTCCCTGCTGCTGCTCAACGCGGGCCGGATGGTGCCGGTGCAGTCGCTGATGGCCGAGCTGTGGGGCGATCAGCCGCCGCGCACCGGGCTGACCACGCTCCAGACGTACATCCTGCACCTGCGCAAGCTGCTCGCCGAGGGGCTGGGGATGTCGTCGGCCGCCGTCACCCGGGAGGTGCTGCAGACCCGGCCCGGGGGCTACGCCATGGTGGTGAGCCCGGGAGAGCTCGACGTCCATGAGTACCGCGACCTCGTCGCCGAGGGCGAAGGCGCGCTGGAGGCCGGCGACGAGCGGACGGCGGACACCTCCTTCCGGCGGGCGCTGGCCCTCTGGCAGGGCCCGGCCCTGGTCGACGTCACCCCGCACGGCCGGCCGCTGCAGGCGGAGGTCGCCCGGCTGGAGCAGTCCCGGCTCACGGTCACCGAGCGCGGCATCGAGACCCGGCTCCGGCTCGGCGGCCATCTGGAGGTGCTGAGCGACCTCGCCTCGCTGGTCGTGGAGCACCGCTTCCACGAGGGCCTGCACGGGCAGTACATGCTCGCCCTCCACCGCTCCGGCCAGCGCACCCGCGCCCTGACGGTCTATCAGCGGCTGCGGATGGCGATGACGGAGGAGCTGGGGCTGGAGCCCTCGGCGAAGCTGCAGCGGCTGCAGCAGGCGGTGCTGGTGTCCGACCCCCGGCTGGACCACGAGGCGGGGGCGCCGGGGCGGGGTCCGGTGGTGGCGTGAGGGGTGGCCCGTAGGGCCGCGCGGTATTGCGGAACGCGGTAGGGCGAGACGTGGTGCTGCGGAGCGCGGTATTGCGAGACGCGGTCCTGCGGAGCGCGGTCCTGCGGAACGCGCAGCCCTTAGACGCCCTGTCCCTTAGACGCCCTGCCCCTCAGACATCGTCGTCCTCCTCGTCGAGCCGGGCCAGCCAGGTCGCCAGCCGCTCCACCGGGACCTCGAAGTCCGGGTTCAGGTCGACGAACGTCCGCAGCTGCTCGGCCAGCCACTCGAAGGTGACCTCCTCATTGCCGCGCCGCTGCTCCAGCTCCTCGATACCGCGATCGGTGAAGTACAAGGGTCGCTCCGGAAGGGTGGTGTGGATCTACCCGCCCAGGATATGCGGCCCGGCACCCCGGTGAGCGACCCGAGGGCTGCCGGGGTTGACATTGACGTGGGCGTCAATGTTTACGGTGCGTCGACATGACAGACATGACAGCCGCACACTTTTCCGGCAGCGCAGTGATCGTCACCGGTGGGGGCACGGGGATCGGCAGGGCCACCGCGCGGACCTTCGCGGAGCAGGGCGCCCAGGTCCTGGTGGTCGGCCGTACGGCGGCCCGGCTCGCCGAGACGGCCGCCGACGCCCCGGGCATCCGGCCGCTGGTGGCCGACGTCTCGGCCCCCGGCGCCGCCGAGCTGATCGTGAACACCGCGATGGAGGCGTTCGGCCGCATCGATGTGCTGGTCAACAACGCCGCCGTGGTCCGGCAGGCACCGGTCGGGGACATCCGGCGGGAGGCCGCCGAGGAGATGTTCGCCGTCAATCTGCTCGCCCCGATGTACCTCGTCCAGGCCGCCCTCCCCCATCTGAGCGAGAGCGCCGGTGTCGTGATCAACGTCAGTACGGCGATCGGGCAGCGCGGCTGGCCGATGCCCGGCGGGGAGCTGTACGCCGCGCTGAAGGCCGCCCTGGACACGCTGACCCGCAGCTGGGCCGTCCAACTCGCCCCGCGCGGGGTGCGGGTGGCCGGTGTGGCTCCCGGCCCCATCGCCACCGCGATCGGGCAGCACCAGGGGCTCGACGCCGAGCAGATCGACGCCCTGCGGACGACCCTGATCGAGCATGTGCCGCTGGGGCGGCTCGGGCAGGTGGAGGAGGTCGCCTTCTGGATCGCCCAGCTCGCCCGGCGCGAGGCGGGCTACACCACCGGCGTTGTGCTGCCTGTGGACGGCGGGGCGCTGGTGGGCTAGGGGGGCGACGCCTGCGGCGCGGTGTTC
>NZ_JAEEAP010000709.1 GCF_016103465.1 Streptomyces sabulosicollis | reverse complement strand
GGGCGGGTGGGCTCGACGGCGATGATCCCGGTCGCGCCGACCAGCAGCGGCGGGGCGTGTCCGCAGTTGACGAGCTCCATACGGCCCTCGCTGGGGTATCCGGCGACCACGGCGGTGACGAAGTCGTCGGGCGCCAGGTTGCGGGACAGGCTGCGCTCGATCCTGGCGACGACGTCGAGCAGGTCCGGCTCGTCGTAGGCGGCCTCGCGGAAGACGCCGAGGACCAGTGCGGCGGTGCTCACCGCGGGCAGCCCCTTGCCGCGTACGTCGCCGACGATCAGCCGGACCCCGTGCGGGGTGGGCACCAGGGCATAGAGATCGCCCCCCACCCGTGCCTCCGCGGCGGCGGCGCTGTAGCGGACCGCCACCTGGAACTGGCCGACCCGGGCGGGCACCGGTGTGAGCAGGGCGTTCTGGGCGGCCTCGGCCACCGAGCGGACGGCGGCGAGGACCTGCTCACGGCGTCTGCGCATGGCGCTGGCCCCACAGCTCGCCAGGGCCACGGCGGCGGGCGTGGCCAGGATGATCGCCTGGGTGCGCACCGATTCCTCGCCCTGGGTGCCCAGCAGCGCGCCCACCACCACGGCGAGCAGGCCGATCCGCATCACCCCGTACGGTCCGGAGTGGGCGGCGGCGAGCGCCGGACCGACGGCGAGCAGGGGCAGCCAGGCCAGCCCCTCCGAGGTCACGAGGGCGAGCAGGGCCGCACCACAGATGATGATGACGGGGACCGCGGGGGCGATGAGCCCAGCGCCGTCCGGCTGGTCCGGGTCGCAGGGGCGGAGTCGGGCCGGGAACATGACCTGCTTCGCTGCTCTCTTCCACTGGGGACAAGTGATACCGGAGATGTCCGTTCCATCCAGAGAAACAGCGATTCGATAGCTTCGGCAAGGCCCGCGTTTTCAGATAGTGAGCGAGAGGCTCCTGCTCACCCGGCTCGCCGTCGGCACCAGGTGGGTCCGGAACAGCTCACGGTGCGGATCCATCCTCGCGAGCCGGGCGAGCCGGTCCGCCCGCAGCGAGATCCCGAGCGAGCCGAGCCGGTCCCCGCAGAAGATCGGCACCGCGAAGCAGACCGTGCCCAGGGCGTACTCCTCCAGATCCGCGACCAGAGGACTTCCGGTCGGCGAGTCCAGGCGGCGCAGCAGGTCGTCGGAGCGGGTGACGGTGCGCGGCGTGAGATCGACGAGCGGATGGCGGGAGAGATAGTCGCGGCGGGCCTCGTCATCCAGCTCGCGCAGCACGCATTTGCCCAGTGCGGTGGCGTGCCCGGCTTCCTCGCACCCCACCCACAGATCGACCCGGGGCGCCTGCGGGGCGTCGACGATGTCCGCGACCCGGATCTCACCCTCGTCGTAGAACGTGAGGTACGCGGCCGCCGAGAGCTCGTCGCGCAGCGCGGCCAGGGTGGGCCGGACCCGGGCGAGCAGTGCCTGTTCCCGGCTGCCGGACTGGAGGGTGCGCAGTTTGTCGCCGATCACGAAACCGCCGTCGTCCAGCCGGCGCACATAGCCTTCGTGGATCATCGTCCGCAGCAGGTGGTACGTGGTCGCGAGCGGCAGCCCGGCCTCCCGGGCGAGCCGCTTGGCCGGCGCGCCGCCCTCGTGCGCGCCCACCGCCTCCATCAGCCGGAACGCCCGCTGAACGGATGTGATCAGCGTAGGCGCCGCTTGAGCACCCATGTATTCAGCTTGCTCCCGATATGACCGGATGAGCAAGATCTGATCTCTCAGGAACCGATCTCTCAGGTACCGATCCGCCACGGAGACGCGCGTGAGGGCGCCGACCGGTGCGGTCGGCGCCCTCACGCGCCTAAGGGTTCGGTTCGGTGCCGTCAGCCGGGTGAGATCCGGCCGCGCCAGGCGCCTTCCGCCTCACCGCGGTGCTCGATGAAGTCCTTGAACCTCCGCAGGTCCCCCTTCACCCGCCGGTCGAGCGTCCCGGTCATGTCCGCGGCCTTCTCCGCCATCCCGCTCGGCTCGAAGACCATGGCCAGATTGACCCGGGTGTGGCGCTCGTCCACGGGCTCGAAGGTCACCAGACCCTGCTGCTGGACGTCACCGGAGGTGGTGCGCCAGGCAATGCGCTCGTCGGGAAGCTGGTCCACGATCTCGGTGTCGAACTCCCGGTGCACACCGGCGATGGAGGTCGCCCAGTGGTTGTGGCGATCGTCCACCTGGGTGACCTGGTCCACGCCTTCCATGAACCTCGGGAACTCGGTGAACTGAGTCCACTGGTTGTACGCGGTGTGGAGCGGAACCCCAACCTCGACGGACTCCCGCACGGTGCTCATCGGTGACTCCTTTCGACGTTGTCGCGTCGCTCGTCACGGCGAGTTTCCGAGACCGCCGGGTCGAAACATGCACCGCCGGGGACAGCGCCGGATCAGCGCAGCGGGTGCAGCGGGGCCAGCTCGGCCGGGGAGGTGCCGGTCGCGATGGCGTCGGCCAGCAGCCGTCCGCTGAGCGGGCCGAGGGCCACGCCCCACATGCCGTGCCCGCCGTTGACGTAGACGCGCGGGGAGCCGGTCGGGCCGATCAGCGGCAGCCCGTCGGGGGTGCAGGGCCGGGCGCCGACCCAGGTGTCCGTACGGGCCTCCCAGTCGATGCCCCGCAGCAGCGGACGGGCCGCCGCGATGATCGCCTGGATGCGGCGCGGGTCCACCGGCCGGTCCGCGGGGGCCAGCTCCATCATCCCGGAGACCCGCACCCGCCCCTCGCCCAGAGGGGTGCAGACGACCTTCTGGGCGGCCAGATACGTGGGGCGGGCGGGGGCGCCCTCGGCCGGGACGCTGAAGCTGTAGCCGCGTCCGGCCTGGACCGGCACCCGGACCCCGAACCGGCGGACCAGCGGGTCCAGCCAGGCGCCGGTGGCCACGACGGCGACGTCCGCGCGGAGTTCGCCCCCGGAGGTGGTGACGGCCACACCCGCCCGTCCGAGGTCCCGGATCCCGGACACCTCCGTCCGCTCCAGGATCTCGCCGCCGCGCTTGCGCACCGCGTCGGCGAGGGCGTGCACGAAGTTCCCGGGGTGGAGATAGCGCTGGCCGTGGAGTTCCACGGCCGCGCCGATGCCGTCGCCCAGCGCCGGCTCCAGCGCACGGGCCCGGTCCCCGTCGACCTGCTCGTACGCGATCGTGAAACCGGCCGCGCGGGCGTGCTCCAGCTCCTCGACCAGCGCGGCGCGCTCGGCCGCGGAGCGGAAGGCGATCAGACAGGGTTCGGCGGGCCGGGTCGGCTCGGCGACGCCGTCCGCCGCGAGCGCGTCGTACGCGTCCAGCGCATGGCGGCTCAGCGTGGCGAAGGTGGCGGCCAGGACCCGCCAGCGGCGCGGGGTGCAGTTCCGGGTGAAGGTGAGCAGGAAGCGGGCGAGCCGGGGGTCGGGCCGGGGC
>NZ_JAEEAP010000708.1 GCF_016103465.1 Streptomyces sabulosicollis | reverse complement strand
CCCCAAGCCAGGGCTCCGCCCCAGGCCCCGGGCCGGGGCTTTGCCTCACACCCCAGGCCGGGTCCGCCCAGACCCCAAGCCGGGGTTTCGCCTCGGGCCCAGGAGCGGGGCTTTGGCCCAGACCCCAAGCCAAGGCTCCGCCCCAGCCCCCAAGCGGGGGGCTTTGCCTCAGACCCCTGGGCCGGGGCTCTGCCCAAGACCCCAAGCCGGGGCTTTGCCTCGACCGGCGGCACCGCTATGCGGCTTCGCCGCAGGGCGGGCTCCGCATCGGGGCGCGGGGCCAGGGGCGGAGCCCTTGCCACGCGGCGGAGCCGCAAATGGACGCTGCGGGAAGGGGCGGGGAGGCGAGAGCACCGCTATGCGGGTCCGCCGCGGGGTTCGCCGGACCGGGCCGGACACCGTGGGCGGGTAGTGTCGCGGGTTCGCCGGACCGGGCCGGACCCGGTGGGCGGGTAGTGTCGCGGCCATGCGGATAGGGGAGTTGGCGAAGGCCACCGGTACCACGACCAGGGCCTTGCGGTTCTACGAGGAGCGAGGGCTGCTGAGTTCCGCACGGGCGGTCAACGGCTACCGGACGTACGACGAGCAGGCGGTCAGGCGGGTGGCCAACATCCGCTACCTGCTCGACGCCGGGCTCACGCTCGAGGACATCGAGCACTTCGGCGCCTGCCTGGACGGCGACGTGCCGAACAGCCGGCCCTCCGAGGCCATGCTGGACGTCGGGCGCCGCCGCCTGGGCGTGCTGGACGACCGGATCGCGACCCTCGCACGGGTGCGCGACGAGCTCGCCGAGCGGCTGGCCGTCGCCTCCGGCGACGGGGCGACCGTGGTCAGTCCGGCTGGCTGAGCAGCCAGGACACCAGCGCGCGGACGGCGCCCGCGACGGCCGCGGCGGTGAGGGTGAGGAGGGCGGGGCGGCGGCGGTCCGGCATCTTTGACCTGCTTTCATCGGTCCGGCGGACGCGCCGGGGGTACGTTTCACGATGTGCGGGTGTCTGGGGTGTTGCGGCAGCCCGCACGCGTTGCAGGGCGGCCGCAACGGGGGGAGGGGCGACCCATGGAGGACGAACCCGTCAGCGGTGAGCTGGTGCCGGAGCGGGCCGGGGCACGGCGCATCGGGGATCTCAAGCCGATCCCCGAGCAGGTGAGACCGGAGTGCCGGGCGCTGGCCGAGAGCCTGCGGGAGCTGTTCGGCACGGTCGGGGTGTCGCTGCGGGTCCTCGCCGTACGGCTGCACTACGACGCGGGAACCGTCTCGCGCTATCTCAACGGGACCGTGGTGCCGCCCGCCGAGTTCGTGGACCAGCTGTTCACCCATGCCGCCAAGGCCGCCGGGCGGCCGTCCGCCACCGAGGTCGTGGCCCATGTGCACACCCTGCAACGCCGGGCGTTGCAGGCTACCAACAAGGTGGGCTGGGAGCTCCAGCGGCTGCGCGACCAGCTCGCCGACGCGGACCGGCGGCGCCAGCAGGCCGAGGTCCGCGCCGAGGCGCTGTCGGAGGCGTTGCTGGTACGGAAACAGCGCATCGCCGAGATGGAGGTCGAGCAGCGCCGGATCGCGGTCGCGGCGGCGGACCGCGAGGCCCGGAGCGCGGAGCTGGACCGGCTGCGCCAGGAGCGCGAGGACGTGACGGCCGAACGGGACCGGCTGCGGGAGGAAGTCGCCCGCCTCCAGGACGCGTTGGCCCAGGCCCGCCGTCAGGCGCTGGAGGCCGAGCAGCGCTGCGAGGCGCTGGAACACCAGCTGCAGACGGAGGAGGAGGCCGCCGGGGCGAGGGCCGAGACCGAGGATCCCGCGGCACCCCTGCTGCGGCTCGCCCAGGAGCAGGCGGCCGCGGCCGAGGAGCGGGCCATGCGGCTGGAGCGGGAGCTGGCGGCGTTACGGACCCACGACGCCGCTCCCGACGACCGCTCACCGGTGGACGCCGGACGCGTCCCGGAGGTCTGGGGCGACCTACCGCGCCGCAATCCACGCTTCACTGGTCACCCGGCTGCGGGAGAGCACGAAGGCGAGCGCCGAACTGCTGCGCCTGTGTGCCCTGTTCGGCCCCGGCCCGGTGCCGCTCGCCCTGCTGCGCGGGCCGTCCCGTCGGGGCAGGTCTCCCCGGCGGTGGCGGCGCTGCTGGAGAACCCCGGCCAGCTGGAGCTGGCCATCGGCAGGCTGGCCCAGCGGTCGGTGGTGCGGCGGTCGACGCTGGCGGACGGGGAGGTGTGGATGAGCCGCTTCGTACGGGACGCGGTGCGGCGGCGGACGCCGGAGGAGAAGCGGGAGAAGGACGCCCGGGTCGTCCGCGGCGCCCTCGTCGCGGCGGATCCACGGTGCCCGACGCGTAACTGCTGGACTCTCGCCGAGGCGCTGGGGCATCCGGGCCCGCACCGGCTGCAGCGCCTGCTCTCTCTCGCGTCATTCGACCTTGACCGGGCTGGGGAAGCGATCGCTTGATTGGCCGTGCGTGCATTCGCAGACCAACGGACACGTGCCTCAGATGAGAGAAGCTCAGTGATCGCTGGCCTGGCATTGATGCCTACTTGACCGTACCTCCGAGCACACCGTCCCGTAAGCAGACCAGAGCCCGGTGGCTACATTGGGGGATCGTTGAGAGTGGTGCTGTTCCACCACTGTTGCTCCCCTATCCTGATCTGTGTGGAGAATGGTTCTCCACCGCACCGAGGTATGACTGTCATACTGCCGGGGCTGTACACGTCGAACGGGCTTTGCAGGTGATTGGTTTCCAATGTGTCGCGGAGGCCGGTAATCGTGACCTGGGCGACGTCGTCGAGGGTGCGCGGCATAAGTTGCTGCTGGTGGTAAGTGAAAGCGCGGACTTCGTCCCAGTTCGGGTATTCCGAGAGCCGGTGCGCGAGGAAGAGTTCCCTGTCGGAGCCGAATAGCAGGCCGTTGAAGTTATTTGCGTAGTGACCGTCGCCGATTGGCTCCAGGTAGTGCGTGCACTGGACTTGGATGTAGGCGTCCGGGCTGGGAATTTCCTCGAATTTACGGTTCCCGGTGTTCGAGTTGTAGTAGACGCGTTCGATGCGCGCTTCGAAGTGGTCGCGGTTTCCGTAGTAGATGTCGTAGAGGGCGAATTCGCTGTCGGGTTGGGTGTTCAGCGAGTAGTAGAGCTTGTTGAATCCTGCGGGTTTGTTTGGGCGGTCGTTCAGATACACGCCCTTCATGTAATCGGTAAGCTGGATCCGCAGCGCCATCTGGAATTTGTGCGGCGGCATGTTGAACAGTGAAATGTGGTAGGCGAAGAAGGTGTTGGCGCCAGTCCGGTCGCGGCCGTGGAGGGTGAAGCGGTGCGTGCCGAGGAGTGATGCGTGGGATGCGGGGGCGTTCATCGTCTTGCTCCTTTTCCGTCGGGGCCGGCATCTCGTCGCGGGTGGGGGGTGTCTGCGGCTTGTGCGGCTTTGGGG
>NZ_JAEEAP010000707.1 GCF_016103465.1 Streptomyces sabulosicollis | reverse complement strand
CGGTGGGAGAAGACAGGAATGGCACTGCGTGCCGGGGACCCGGAGGCCATCGGAGGCTACGCACTCGAGCGACGGCTCGGCCGTGGCGGGATGGGCACGGTGTGTCCGGCCCGGTCGCAGTCGGGGCGGCGGCTGGCGCTGAAGGTGGTGCATCAGCAGTTCGCCGACGACGAGTTCCGGGTGCGGCGCGGCGCGTACCAAGGGGCGGCGTTCCAGTGGGGCCGCCACCCGGCCGTGCTCACCCAGAGCCGGGACGAGAGACCTTCCAGGCGGTGGACGTGCGCACCGGCCGCACGCTCTGGTCGCGCCGGGTCGGCCGCGGGCTGAGCTGCGGCCCGAATGTGGTGGCCGGGCGCTGGAACGCCCCGTACCTGGCCACCGCCGCGGGCCGGTTGGTCGCGTTGGACCGCCGGGGCGGCCGGGTGCTGTGGCGGACCAAGGCGCGTACGGACGCCGGTGGCGTCCCCGCCGAGCTGACGCTGAACGGGGGCGCCCTCACCACGGTCTACGGATACGACAGCCTGGAGGCGGCCGGGAGGGACATCTGCCGGGGCGGCTGATGCCGCACGAGGTCACCCCGAGCGGCTGATGCCGCACGAGGTCACCCGGAGCGGCTGCTATCGCGCGAGGTCACCCCGAGCGGCTGCTATCGCGCGAGGTCAGCCAGGCGGCCGAGGTTGCGCGACGTCAGCCGGGCGGCATGGCGCGCCAGGTCAGCCCAGGCGGCTGACGTCGCGGACCGCGCCCTTGTCGGCGCTGGTGGCCATCGCCGCGTAGGCACGCAGCGCGGTGGACACCTTGCGCTCGCGGTTCCTCGGGGCGTAGACGCCGCCGAGCTCCTCGCGGCGGGCCGCCAACTCCTCGTCGCTCACCAGGAGTTCGATGGAGCGGGCGGGGATGTCGATGCGGATCCGGTCGCCGTCCCGGACCAGGGCGATGGTGCCGCCGGACGCCGCCTCCGGCGAGGCGTGGCCGATGGAGAGACCCGAAGTGCCGCCGGAGAAGCGGCCGTCGGTGACCAGCGCGCACGCCTTGCCCAGGCCCCGGCCCTTGAGGAAGGAGGTGGGGTAGAGCATCTCCTGCATCCCGGGGCCGCCCTTGGGGCCCTCGTAGCGGATGACGACCACGTCGCCCTCCTTGACCTGCTTGCCCAGGATCCGCTCGACGGCCTCCTCCTGGGATTCGCAGACCACGGCGGGGCCTTCGAAGGTCCAGATCGACTCGTCCACGCCCGCGGTCTTCACCACGCAGCCGTCGACGGCCAGATTGCCCTTGAGGACGGCGAGCCCGCCGTCCTTGGAGTAGGCGTGCTCCATGTCGCGGATGCAGCCGCCCGCGGCATCCGTGTCCAGGGAGTCCCAGCGCTCGGACTGCGAGAAGGCGGTGGCGGAGCGCTTGCAGCCAGGGGCCGCGTGCCACAGCTCGACGGCCTCGGCCGACGGCGAACCGCCACGCACGTCCCAGGTCTTGAGCCAGTCGGCGAGCGAGGAACTGTGCACGGAGTGGACGTCCTCGTTCAGCAGCCCGCCGCGGAACAGCTCGCCGAGGATCGCCGGGATGCCGCCCGCGCGGTGCACGTCCTCCATGTAGTACGTGCCGCCGGGGGCGACGTTCGGGGCGACCTTGGCCAGGCAGGGCACCCGGCGGGAGACCTCGTCGATGTCCTTGAGGTCGTAGTCGAGACCGGCCTCCTGGGCGGCGGCCAGCAGGTGCAGGATCGTGTTGGTCGAGCCGCCCATGGCGATGTCGAGCGCCATGGCGTTCTCGAAGGCGGCGCGGGAGCCGATGGAGCGCGGCAGGACGGTGTCGTCGTCCTGCTCGTAGTGGCGCTTGGTGATCTCCACGACCGTACGGCCGGCGGTCTCGTAGAGGGCCTTGCGGGCGGTGTGGGTGGCCAGCACCGAGCCGTTGCCCGGCAGGGAGAGGCCCATCGCCTCGGTCAGGCAGTTCATCGAGTTGGCGGTGAACATGCCGGAACAGGAGCCGCAGGTCGGACAGGCGTTGTTCTCGATGCGGAGGATGTCCTCGTCCGAGACGCTCTCGTTGACCGCGTCCGAGATCGCGTTGATCAGGTCCAGCTTGCGGACGGTGCCGTCGACGAGCGTGGCCCGGCCCGCCTCCATGGGGCCGCCGGAGACGAAGACGGTCGGGATGTTGAGCCGCATCGCGGCCATCAGCATCCCGGGGGTGATCTTGTCGCAGTTGGAGATGCAGATCAGCGCGTCGGCGCAGTGCGCCTCGACCATGTACTCCACGGAGTCGGCGATCAGGTCCCGGGAGGGGAGGCTGTAGAGCATCCCGCCGTGGCCCATGGCGATGCCGTCGTCCACGGCGATGGTGTTGAACTCGCGCGGAATGCCGCCCGCCGCGTGGATCGCCTCGCTGACGATCCGGCCGACCGGCTGGAGGTGGGTGTGACCGGGCACGAACTCGGTGAAGCTGTTGGCCACGGCGACGATCGGCTTACCGAAGTCCTCGCGCGCTACGCCGGAAGCCTGCATAAGGGCGCGGGCGCCCGCCATGTTGCGGCCGTGGGTGACGGTGCGAGACCTCAGCTCGGGCACGGTGCTCGGCTCCCTCGTGATACGTGCGTCCTGCGGATCGGATCGGAGTCTTCTGAGCCTACGCCTGTGTCCACGGGTCCGGATGGTCCGTCCGGATCCAGAGACGGCCGGGTCACTGAGCGGAACGGGTCGATCAGCTCTCGGTCAGCGACCGGCCCGTCCGAGAACGGTTTTCGCCCAGCTGCCGATCAGCTCTGGCTCAGCCGTCGATCAGCTTTCGGTCAGCTGTCGATCAGCTCTCGGTCAGATAGCGCTGGAGGGTGGGCCCCACCATGGCCACGATGTCGTCCGTCTCCGCCGACGCCATCGGCTCCATCCGGATCACATACCGCAGCATCGCGATCCCGATCAGATGCCCGGCCGCGAGCTGGGCCCGGAACTCGGGGTTCGGGACGTCCAGCTCCCCCGCCATCCGCAGCAGCACCCGGCGCTCGATCATGCCGCGCAGCACCGCGGCGGCGGTCTCGTTGGTCAGCGCCGAGCGCATCACGGCGAGCAGCGGCAGCCTGCTGACCGGGTTCTCCCAGATGCCGAACATATAGCGGGCCATCCGCTCGCCCGCGCCCTCCCGGCTGCCGTGCACCGCGTCCGGGACGCCCATGGCGGGGGCGAAGATCAGCTCGATGGCCGCCTCGAAGACCTGCTCCTTGGTGCCGAAGTAGTGGTGGACCAGCGCCGGGTCCACCTCCGCGGCCTTGGCGATGCCGCGGATCGAGGTCTTGTCGTAGCCGCGCTCGGCGAACTCGTTGCGCGCCGCGATCAGGATCCGGTCGCGGGCGGCGGGGCCGTCCGAGGCGCTCGTACGGGCCGGGCGGCCGCGCTTGCGCGGGGGTGTGGCGGACCCGGGGGAGGC
>NZ_JAEEAP010000706.1 GCF_016103465.1 Streptomyces sabulosicollis | reverse complement strand
GGGTAGGGGAAGGCGCCGCCGGACAGCCCGTAGGCCGCGGTCCGGCCCTGTCCTGCGAACCGGGTCCCGAGGGCCCCGAGGGCGGGAGCGGGAGTTTGGGCGCGTACCCTCATAGCTCGTGAGGACGGGCGCGAAACAGGCGACGAGTGGCGATGTGGTGTGCACCGTGCGCGGCCTGGTCAAGACCTATCCCGCGGCGCGCGGCCGGCGCGGCGCGCCCGCCACGCCCGCCGTCCGGGCCAGTGACGGCATCGATCTCGACGTAGTGCGCGGTGAGGTCTTCGGGCTGCTCGGGCCCAACGGCGCCGGTAAGTCCACCCTCGTACGGCAGCTCACCGGGCTGCTGCGGCCCGACGAGGGCCGGGTGCGGGTGCTGGGCCACGATCTCGTACGCCACCCCGAGCGCGCCGCCCGGCTGCTGGGCTACCTCGGCCAGGACTCGACCGCGCTGGACGAGCTCACCGTCTCCCTCGCCGCCGAGACCACCGCGCGGCTGCGCGGCCTGGAGACCCGCGCGGCCCGCGCCGAGCGGGACGCGGTGATCGAGGAGCTGGGGCTCGGGGAGGTCGCCGGACGCCCGCTGAAGAAGCTCTCCGGGGGCCAGCGGCGGCTGGCCTGCGTCGCCGCGGCGCTGGTGGGGGAGCGGCCGCTGCTGGTGCTGGACGAGCCCACCAGCGGGATGGACCCGGTCGCCCGGCGCGCCGTGTGGGCGGCCGTGGACCGGCGGCGGGCCGAGCGGGGGGTGACGGTGGTGCTGGTCACCCACAATGTGATCGAGGCGGAGACGGTGCTGGACCGGGTCGCCGTGCTGGACCGCGGCCGGGTCATCGCCTGCGACACGCCCGCCGGGCTCAAGGCGCTGGTGGCCGACGAGGTGCGGCTGGAGCTGGTGTGGCGCACCGAGCCGCCGCTGGACGTGCCCGAGGTCGCCGCCCTGTGGAAGGCCGCCGAGGCGGCCAGGGTCGCCGACGGTGCCTCCGGGCGGCGCTGGACGCTCCGGCTCCCGCCGGACGACGCGCGCGCCGCCATAGCCACGGTGACCGGTGGCCCCGCCTTCGCCGCGCTGGACGATTTCACCCTTGCCACGCCGAGCCTGGAGGATGTGTACATCGCCCTGGGGGGCCGTGCGGAGGGCGCGGAGGGGCTGGTGAAGGCGTGACCGCCGGGGCGAGCCGGTGAACACGTCGGTGACCGTGACCGTATTCAAGCCGTAGAGGCGAAGAGGAGCAGCACAACGTGAGTGTCATGCCCGCCGTGTCCGGTGTGTCCGGGGCCACTGGTGTGCCTGGTGTGTCCGGTGCGTCTGCCGGGCTGCCCGGTGCGTCCGGTGTCTCCGGTACCTCGGGGGCGTCCGGTGACACCGGTGAGGCCGGTGACATGCCCGCGCCGCTGGCGGCCCGGGCGCGGCTCTTCCCCGCGCTCGTCGCGGTCTACCGCGCCCAGCTCTCGCGGGCCCGGGTGGCCCGGATCCCGCTGCTCTTCGTGGCCACCTTCCAGTCCATCGGGATCATGATCCTGATGCGCGGGGTGGTGGACGGCGGGAGCGAGGCCCGTGCCGTGGTGGCCGGGTCGAGCGTGCTGGTCGTCGCCTTCGTGGCGCTCAACCTGCTCGCGCAGTACTTCGGCCAGCTGCGGGCCAGCGGCGGGCTCGACCACTACGCGACCCTGCCGGTGCCGCCCTCGGCCGTGGTGCTCGGGGCGGCCGCCGCGTACGCCTCCTTCACCGTGCCCGGGACCGCCGTCACCGCGGTCATGGGCAGTGTGCTCTTCCAGCTGCCCATGACGAACCTGTGGATCCTCCTCGCCGTGATCCCGCTGTCCGGCGCCGCCCTCGCCGGACTCGGCGCCGCGCTGGGGCTGCTCGCCCCGCGCCAGGAACTGGCCACCCTGTGCGGGCAGTTGGGGATGTCCGCCGCACTGCTGCTCGGCGTGCTGCCCGCGGCCCGGATGCCGCAGGTGGTGTCGTACGCGCGCGATCTGCTGCCGTCGACGTACGGTGTGGAGGCTCTGGCCCGGTCCTTCGACGGGCAGCCCGACTGGTGGGTGGTCTGCGCCGACCTCGGGGTGTGCGCCGGGGTGGCCGTGGTGTCCCTCGCGGCCGCGACCTGGGCCTATCGGCGGGCGGCGGTGCGGTGACGCGCCGCAGCGAACGTCCCGCCGACCGAAGTACGCCATCCGCCTGGCACGATGACGGGGTGACCGCACCGTTGACGCCACATGATCAGCACTCGCCGCAGGACGAGCCCGCCGAGGGCCGGCCACCGTCCCACGAGCAGCCCGCCGGGGACTCCGCCGTGCCGTACCCCACCGGGTATCCCGCGCACCCCGGGCACTCCGCTGCTGGGCAGGCTTCCGGGCATACGGAGCACGCTGAGCACGCCGAGTTCTCCGAGCACTCCGAGCACTCCGAGCACTCCGAGCATTCCGAGCCCGGGCCCGAGTTGCGGGCGGAACTGGTGCAGGCGTCGCTGGTCGCCATCGCGGTGGCGGTCTCCGGGGTGCTTCTCGGGCTGCTGTGGCTCTGGTTGGCGCCGAAGGTCCCCCTGGTCTCGGACGGCTCCGCCGTCTATCTGAAGAACTCGGAAGGGGAGGACGCGGTCGGCGCGGACGGGATGTTCACGCTGCTCGGGCTCGCCTTCGGGGCCGTCTCGGCCATCGTCGTCTTTCTGCTCTTCCGCCACGGCGGTATCGCGCTGGTCGTCGGACTGGCGATCGGCGGGGTGCTCGCCTCGGTGATCGCCTGGCGGCTGGGCGTATGGCTGGGGCCCACCTCGGACGTCGTGGCGCACGCCAAGGCGGCCGGTAAGGGCGTCACCTTCGACGGGCCGCTCAAGCTGGGTGCCAAGGGTGCGTTGCTGGCGTGGTCGGTGGCGGCGATGGTGATCCACTTGGCGCTGACCGGTTTGTTCGGCCCGAGGGACCCGGAGCCCGCGGTGCCGCCGGGGGCGGGGCCGGGGCCGGTAGCGCGCTAGGGGCTGGGGCGGTTTGGCCCGCCACATGTGTGTTGTGCCCGCCGCAAGCGTGTTGGGCCCGCCACGTGCGTGGGCCCGCCCTGAGCGTGTTGGGTCCGCCGCATGCGTGCTGGGCCTGCCGTATGCGTGCTGGGCCCGCCCTGAGCGTGTTCGGCCCGCCGCAAGTGTGCTGGGCCTGCCGCAGAGCGGCTAGGGGTATTCGGCGGAGCTTGGCGCCTGCGGCGGGCTGTTCCCGTCTCCGCCCCCTCCCGACACCTGACGATATGCGGCTCCGCCGCGCGGGGGGCTCCGCCCCAGCCCCCGGGCGGACGACCCGGACGTGCGTGAGCATCCGCCCGGTCATCCGCCGCGTCGGCGTGCCGATCGCGATCGGTACGCCGGCCCGCAGGTGTGCACGGTGGCGCCGGTCGGCTCCTAGCCCCCCGGGGTCCAGGGGCGGAGCCCCTGGTAGCGGGAA
>NZ_JAEEAP010000705.1 GCF_016103465.1 Streptomyces sabulosicollis | reverse complement strand
GCCGGGCGAGGCGGGCGAGGGCGGCGGCCAGCGGGCCGGGGCGGGCGTCCAGGTCGAGACCGTTCACCAGCACATGGGCGGCTTCCTGGACGAAGGTCTCGTACCCGGCCAGGAGTTCACCGGCGGCCCGCGCGGTGCGCCGGGTCACCCGGGGCCGCATCCGGGCGCGGGTGGCGAGCCGGTCGGCGAGGTGCTGGATGCGGCGGTGGGCGGGGCGGTCCCGGTCCGGTTCGGCGTCGGGGCCGCCCGGCCGGGCGTCGGCGGTGGCGAGCGCGGCGAGGGCCCAGGCCAGCGGGTTGTCGCCGGACGACCCGTCGGGCGCCGCGGCCATCAGGTCCAGCAGGGCGTCGGCGGCGGGCCGCCAGCTCGCCCGGTCACCCAGGTCGGTGACGGCCGCGACCAGTACGGGCGCCGCGTCGGGTGCCCATGGCGACCAGCGGGCCAGCGCCCCGTAACCGGCCGCCGCCACCTCGGGGTCGTCGGTGTCGCAGACGGCGCGTATCAGCTGGGCGTAGCGGCCGCGGTGCGCCTCGGGGAGGTCAAGCGGGCGGGTGCGCAGCACGGCGTGGCGCAGCTCGCGCCGTCCGCCCGCGGCGGCGGTCAGCAGCTCCCAGGCGCGTGGGGTGTCGAGCAGCCCGGTGGCGAAGGCGACGCAGGCGGTCTGCACATCGGGGTGCTGGCCGGGCAGTTCGAAGGCGTCGGCGAGCAGCGCGGCGGCGTCGGCCACCGGGAGCAGGGTGGCGGCGAGCCGGATGGCCTCCTTACGGCTGGTGACCTTCGCCGGGACGGACGGTACGGCCGTCGCGACCCCGTCCGGTACGAGCACCCCGCGCACCAGCCGCCCCAGCCGTGACGGCTCGACGTACCGGGCCGCTCTGGTGGCCGCGTACACCGCCACCCGGGCCCGGTCGTCGCCCGCGTGGGCGAGCAGGGCAGGCAGGGCGTCCCCGGGGCGGTCGGTGCGGGCGAGGGCGGCGAGCGCGGTCTCGGCCAGGACCACATCGTCGGTGTCCGCCCAGGTCCGGACGGTGGCCGTGCCGGGGCCGGGGACCGACGCGGCGCCCGCGACGGCGGCCGCCCGCTGCCCCGGCCGCAGGGAGGTGTCGGCGGCGGCCCGGTCCAGGACGCGGGCGGCGGCGGCCTGCTGACGGGGCAGCCAGCGGCCGGTGTCCCGCCCGGTGGGCGGGGTCCAGTGGGTGCCGGGGGTCAGAAAGCGCCCGTGCGGCGGGGTGTCGCCGAGGACGAGGTCGAGCAGATCGGTGCGCCGGCGGCTCAGCACGGCCAGGACGGGTGGCAGCACGGCCGCCGAGGGCTCGTGCGCGAGCAGCTCGGCCACGCGGGCGTCCCGCTCGGCCGGTGGCTCCAGCCACAGCCCGACGGCGGTGCGAACCGTCGCGTCGCTGCCGAACGAGATGGCCTGCCACAGGAGTTCCTGCAGCTCGGGCAGGGCGTGGGCGCGGCGCCCGAGGGAGCGGGCGAGGGCGAAGGTCAGCTCGTGGTCGACCCGTTCGGCGCCCGCCTCCAGCCAGGGCCGCAGCGCCTCGAACACCGCCTGCTCCTGGCCGCGCCGCAGCTGGTGGTCGAGGCGGCCCAGATCGGCGGCCCCGACGCTGCCCGCGAGCCGGGTGAGGGTGCGCAGCGCCCAGCCCAGCAGCTGCCGCCGCCCGGTGACGGCGTGTCCGCGCAGCAGCGCCACGGCGAGGTCGCGCAGCGCCTGGCGGGTGGCGGCGGACGAGTCGCGGGCGGAGATCGCGTCGGCGGCGATCCGGTCCAGGTGCTCGGCGGCGTCGTCGGTGAACAGCGCGGGGTGGGTGCGGGCGAGCGCGCCGAGCGCCGCGGAGCGCACCGGGTCCTGCTCGTTGCGCAGCCGCTCCAGCAGGCGCAGCAGCTCGGTGAGGGCGTCCGGGTCGCCGGAGCGGGCGACGCACCGGATCAGCAGCGGATGGGCCAGGGCGCGGTCCTCGGCCGCGGAGCGGCGTACGGCGGCCTCCAGCTCCTCGCGCGCCTCTTCGACCGGCAGATGGGCCACCGACTCCAGCACGACGGTCCAGGGCGCGCCGCGCTCGCGCGCCCGTGCGGCCATCCGGCGGGCCTCGGCCTGGCGGCGGGGGCGCGGCAGAACCTCGAGCACGGCGGGTTCGATCACGGCGTGCGCGGCGTCGCGTCCGTCCGTGACCTGGTCGTGGAACGCGGAGCGGCGGGCGGGCGGCAGCGCGGCCAGCAGCCTGGCCAGGGCCTCGGCGTCGTACCGCAGCGCCCGGCCCAGTTCGGCGAGCTCGGGCGGGTCGGCGCGGACGATCCGGCGCAGCACCGCCCGGTCCAGCCGCCGCCGGGTGCCGCTGTGTTCGGGGGCGAGCAGCAGCCGCAGCGTACGGCTCGGCTCGGCGGCCACCAGCGCGGACAGCCGGGCCCGTACCGGGGTCGGCAGCGGGCCGTGGCCGTAGTCCTCCAGCAGGTCCAGCACCCGCTCGGGCTGGACGGGCGCGGCGAGCGCGACGCAGGGCGCGTAGCGGGTCCACCAGTCGGCGCGCAGCGGTGCGGGCAGCGCGGCGAGCTGACGCGCCGCCTCGTCCAGGACGGCGAGGGGATGCCGGGAGACGAGGGGGCGCCAGCCGCGGACGGCGTGGAACAGCCCGGGCAGCAGCCGTGCCACGGTGTCCGCCCCGCATCCGGGGAGCAGCCGGGCGGCCTCGCCGTCGCCCCAGCGCTCCCGGAACGGCTGGATCAGCCGGTCCGCGAGCGCGGTGCGCCGCCCGGCCACGACGGTGCGCGTCAGTTCGCGCCGTACGGTGGCGGGCGCGTCCTCGAAGGCCGCCTCCAGCGCGTCGTCCGGGATCGCGCCGGGGCCGCCGCGGCGGGCGGTGTCGAGGGCGCGGTGGCGCACCACGGGGTCCGCGTCGGCGAGCCGCGCCGCGAGATGGGCCGTGCGCCCGCCGGCGGCCGCGGCCACGGCCGCCAGCCGCCGTTCGTACGTCCCGCGCCGCTCCAGCTCCTCGATCAGCGCGCCCAGCCGCCCCTCGGCGCTGGCCGCCCTCGCCCGCCCGGCCAGCTCCCGCATCCGGCGCGGGAAGGGCAGCGGATCGAGGGCGGCGAGCAGCTCATCGACGAGGGCACGGTAGGGATCGTGGACGCGGTGGGCGTCGGCGACACCGTGGGCTTCGGGCGCGCCGTGACCTTGGGGAGCGCCGTGACCTTGGGGAGCCCCGTGGGCTTCGGTGGCACCGTGGACTCCGGGAGCGCCGTGACCTTGGAGAGCCCCGTGGGCTTCGGGAGCGCGGGGAGGCTCGGGGCCGCGATGGGCTTCGGGAGCGCGGGGAGGCTCAGGGCCGCGATGGGCTTCGGACGCGTTGACCATGCCAGGGATTGTGCCGCTCACACGTCCGGTCACACGTCCCGCCGGGAGATGGTTTCCCCTCGCGCCCGCCGCCCGGGGCCCCCGCACCC
>NZ_JAEEAP010000704.1 GCF_016103465.1 Streptomyces sabulosicollis | reverse complement strand
AGATCGGTATAAGAGACAGCACCGGTGGCAGCGAGCCCGCCGCCGCCGTCGCCACGACCACCGAGACGATCGCCGCGGCCTGCACCGGTGGCAGATACGGCAGCGTGCCCGCCGTGGCCGCGCTGAAGGCCAACAGGGGTACGGACGCCACGGCCGCCCCCACCACCAGGCCGGTCACCACCGTGGCCGCGGCCTCCAGCCGCAGCATGCGGCGCAGTTGGCCGCGGCCCGCGCCCGCCAGCCGCAGCAGCCGCAGCTCGGGACGGCGTCCGGTGGCGATGAGGGCGAGGGTGCTCAGGACGGCGATCACCGTGAAGGCGCCGATCGCCGCGACCACCGCCACCGACACCACCTCGGCCAGCGCCTGGCCCACCGCCTCGCCCCTCACCGGCGCCGGGTCCCGCTCCACCCGGGCTCCGGGAACCGCCCGCGCCAGCGCCTTCGTGAGCGCCTTACGGTCGGCATCGGGCGCGGCCGCGACCAGGACCCGCCCCGCGCCGGGCATCGACGTGTGGCGCAGCAGCTCATCGCGGGAGAGGAGGAAGTCCCCGAGCGCGATGGAGCGTTCGTACGTCGCCACGACCCGCAGCCTCGCCTCCTGGCCGTCACCGAACCGCAGGGTCACCGTGGAGCCGGGCCGTGCGCCGAGGGAGTGCGCCCGGTCGGCGCCGACGGCCGCCGCCCCCGGGCGCAGCCCGGCGAGGTCCCCGTGCCGCACGTCCGGGTCGAGGGTGCGCGCCAGCCGCTCCGGGGTGACGCCGAAGACGGGCAGCCGTTCGAGTTCGGGCGAGCCGAGCCGGCTCCGCGCCAGCAGCACCGTGCCGGGGAGGACCTCCGTCGCCGCCCGGACCCCGGGAACCCCGCGGATCCGGTCCACCGCACCGGCCGGGAGCCCGCCGTCCGCGCGCACCGCGAGATCGGCGCGCAGCACCTGCCGGGCCTGGGCGTCCCCCGCGTGGGTCACCGTCGCGCCCCCGGAGAGCTGGACCCCGGCGAACGCGGTGACCAGCACGATCGGGGTGATCGCCGCGCCCAGCCGGTGGGCCGACGCGGCGCAGTTGGCGGCGGCGAGACGGCCGCCGGGGCCCAGCAGCCGCAGCGGGGCGCCGAGCAGCCGCATCGCTCCCTCGGCGATCCACGGCCCGAGCACCGCGCAGGCGATCACCATCGTCACCGCCGCCGCACCGGCCGCGGCCGCCGCGGTCGCGCCCTGTTGGACGGCGGCCGTCCCGGCCGAACTCGCGCCCACGCCCAGCAGCACCAGCCCGGTGATGCGCCGCGCCCTGCCCGGCGCCCGCTCGCGCAGCGCCTCCGCCGGACGCGCGGTGGCGGTCCTGGAGCAGCCGATGAGCGCCGCGATCCGGGCCACGAGGACGGTCACGGCGGCGGTGACCAGGGGCGCGGGCCACAGCAGCGGGGGCAGTGTCAGCCCGAGTCCGGTGGGCAGCGCGCCCCGCGCGTCCAGCAGTGCGCGCAGCCCCAGATGCGCGGGGACCGCCCCGGCCGCGCCCACCAGCGCCGCCCAGGCCGCGACCCGCTCCACCTCCCGGCCCACCGCACCGCGCAGCTGCCCGGGGGTGGCGCCGACCGCCCGCAACAGGCCCAGTTCGCGGGAGCGTTGCCGCAGCGCCTGGACGATGGTCGACGACACGACGAGCAGCGCCACGAGGACGACGGCTCCGGCCACGGAGCCGAGCGCCGCCAGCAGTTCGCCGCGGGCGGGCGCGGCGGCCAGGAACTCGGCCTCGCCGCGCTCGCTTCGGGTCAGGACGCGCACGGTGGCCGGGTCGCCGTCCGCGCGGTGCCCGACGTCGGTGACGCCGGCGGTGTCGAGGGCCTTCCGCACCCGCCCGGCCAGCTCCCCCGGGTCCGTGCCGGCTGTGGCGACGACCCCGACGGCGTCCATCGCCTCCGGGTGCCCGGACAGGCGCCGGGCCTCGGCGCCGGTGAACCAGACGGCGGCGCGGGGGCCGTCGGCGACACCCACGACGGTGTACGCCGCGTCCCGGCCGCCCACGCGCAACGTCAGCCGGGCGCCGACGCGGCCCGCGCCGCCGCGCGCCCCGGCACCGTCGGCTTCGGCACGGCCCTCCCCGCCGCCCACCACCACCTCGTCCGCCCGCTGCGGGGCGCGGCCCGTGCGCAGCGCGTAGGGCGCCAGGCGGGCGGTCTCCCAGGGGCGGCCGGTGGTGGGCCGTCCCGCGAGGCCGACCGGGAATTCCACGTCGGCGACGGCCGTCCGTACCCCGGGCACCCCTCGCACCACGCTCAGCGCCGTCCGGGGGATCCGGACCCGCTCGGTGAGCCCGGCGCTCGCGGTCTCGCGCTCACCCAGGGCCGTCGCGCTGAAGCGGGTGGTCTGGTCGCCGGCCACGACGAGGTCGGCCCCGGCGTACCGCTCCACCCTGGGGTGCGCGCTCCAGGCCGAGACGAGGGTCAGCCCGAAGGCGCCGAGCAGCAGGGAGGTGAGGGCGAGCGCGGCGAAGACGGCCGTCCACGCCTTACGGTGAGCACGGGTGGCGCGAGCGGCCAGGAGGGCGACCACCTTCATGCCGTCCGCCCGCCCAGGTCCTTGAGGACGCGGCGGATGTCGGCCGCCTCCGGCCGCTCCTGCCGCCAGACCAGCTTCCCTCGCATCAGGAACAGCGCCTCGTCGGCCCAGGCGGCGGCGAACGGGTCGTGGGTGACCATGACGACCGTATGGCCGTCACGGTCGACGGCCTGTCGCAGCAGCGTCAGCACCTCTTCCGCGGCGGCGGGGTCGAGCGCCCCGGTCGGCTCGTCGGCGAAGACGATGTCGGGCGAGGTCACCAGCGCGCGGGCGATCGCCACCCGCTGGCACTGCCCACCGGACAGCTCCGACGGCAGGGAGCCGCCCCGGTCCCCCAGCCCGACCGCGGCAAGCGCCCGCAGGTCCCGGCCGTCGGCGCCGTGGCCGCCGAGCATCAGTGGCAGGGAGACGTTCTCCGCGACGCTCAGCGACGGCACCAGGTGGTGTGCCTGGAAGACGAAGCCGATCCGCTCCCGCCGCAGCCGGGTCAGCGCCGCCTCGTTCAGCGAGGAGAGCGCGGTGCCGCCGATGCGCACCGTGCCCGCCGTCGGCCGGTCCAGTCCGGCGGCGCACTGCAGCAAAGTCGACTTCCCGCACCCCGAGGGGCCCATCACCGCGAGGAACCGTCCGCGAGGAACCGTCAGGTGGATGGGGTGCAGCGCCACGGCCCCCGGCTGGTACTCCCGGGTGACCCCGTCCAGGGTCAGCGCATGGTGCCAGGTTCCCGTCCGCTCCGCGGTGGCCGTCGTACGGCCGCGCCACTGCCGCTTCATCTCTCCGCCCCTCTGTCGCGTCCGGCCGGATCAAACGGGTCCGCCGGTCACGAAGAACGCTAGGAACGGGCGCGGGC